>JBQCIY010000035.1:0-34100 GCA_051953275.1 Devosia sp.
GATGGCACTTGCGCATCATCACGCAGCCGGCCGCGATCAGCGGCGCGGTGGCGAGGCCGAACTCGTCGGCGCCGAGCAGGGCGCCGATGACCACGTCGCGGCCGGTGCGGATGCCGCCGTCGACCTGCACGGCGATGCGGCCGCGCAGCTTGTTGGCCACCAGCGTCTGGTGGGTTTCGGCGAGGCCGATCTCCCACGGCGAGCCAGCGTGCTTGAGCGAGGTCAGGGGGCTGGCGCCCGTGCCGCCTTCGTAGCCCGAGATGGTCACGTGGTCGGCGCGCGCCTTGGAGACGCCGGCGGCGACGGTGCCGACGCCGACTTCGGAGACGAGCTTCACCGAGACCTGGCCGGCCGGATTGACGTTCTTCAGATCGAAGATCAGCTGCGCCAGGTCTTCGATCGAATAGATGTCGTGGTGCGGCGGCGGCGAGATCAGGCCGACGCCCGGGGTCGAATGCCGCACCTTGGCGATGATCGCGTCGACCTTGTGGCCAGGGAGCTGGCCGCCCTCACCGGGCTTGGCGCCCTGCGCCATCTTGATCTGCATCATGTCGGAGTTGACGAGGTACTCCGCGGTCACACCGAAGCGGCCCGAAGCCACCTGCTTGATGGCCGAGCGCATGGAGTCGCCGTTCGGCAGCGGCGTGAAGCGGTCGACTTCCTCGCCGCCCTCGCCGGTGTTCGACTTGCCGCCGATGCGGTTCATCGCGATGGCGAGTGTGGTGTGCGCCTCGCGGCTGATCGAGCCGTAGCTCATGGCGCCGGTCGAGAAGCGCTTGACGATCTCGGCAGCGGGCTCGACTTCCTCGAGCGCCACGGGCGAGCGTCCCTCGTCCTCGGCGGTCCTGAGCTTGAACAGCGAACGGATGGTGACGTAGCGGTCCTCGACCTCGTTCACGAGGCGCGCGAACTCGCGGTACTTGTCGCGGGCATTGCCGCGCACCGCGTGCTGCAGGTTGCTGACCGTCTCCGAGCGCCACAGATGCGCCTCGCCACGGAAGCGGAAGGCGTAATCGCCGCCGACATCGAGGCTGTCCTCGAGCACTGGGCTCGAGCCGAACGCATCGTTGTGGCGGCGGACCGTCTCCTCGGCGATCTGCTGCAGGCCGACGCCCTCAATGGTGGTCGCCGTACCGGTGAAGTAGGTGTTGACGAAGTCCGAGCTGAGGCCGACGGCGTCGAAGATCTGCGCGCCGCAATACGACTGATAGGTCGAGATGCCCATCTTGGCCGTCACCTTGAGGATGCCCTTGCCGATCGCCTTGATGTAGCGATGGACGAGCTCGTGCTCGTCGACCTCCTCGGGGATGTCGTTGGTGTCGGCCCGCATGGCGAGCAGCGTCTCGAAGGCGAGGTAGGGGTTGATCGCTTCGGCGCCATAGCCGGCGAGGGCGCAGAAGTGATGCACCTCGCGCGCTTCGCCGGTCTCGACCACAAGGCCGACCGAGGTGCGGAGGCCCTTGCGGATCAGGTGGTGATGCACGCCCGCCGTCGCCAGCAGCGCCGGGATGCCGATACGGTCCGGCCCGACCAGCCGGTCGGAGAGGATGATGATGTTGTCGCCCGAATGCACGGCCATCTCGGCGTCCGAGAAGAGCTGGTCGAGCGCCGCCTTCATCCCTTCGGCGCCCTCGGCGGCGGGGTAGGTGATGTCGAGCGTCTTCGAGCGGAACGGGTTGTCTTCCATCGCCCCGATGGCGCGGATCTTTTCGAGATCGGCGTTGGTCAGGATCGGCTGGTGCACTTCGAGGCGCTTGCGGGTGCCGTGCCCCTCGAGATCGAGGATGTTGGGGCGCGGGCCGATGAAGCTCACGAGGCTCATCACCGATTCCTCGCGGATCGAGTCGATCGGCGGGTTGGTGACCTGCGCGAAGTTCTGCTTGAAGTAGGTGTAGAGGAGCTTGCTCTTATCCGACAGTGCCGAGATCGGGGTGTCGGTACCCATCGAGCCCACGGCTTCCTGGCCGGTGGTCGCCATCGGCGGCAGGATCAGCTTCAGGTCTTCCTGCGTGTAGCCGAAAGCCTGCTGCAGGTCGAGCAGCGGAACATCGTTCTTGGGCGCTTGCGACGGCACCTCGGGCAGGTCCTCGAGGATGATCTGAGTGCGGCCCAGCCACTGCTTATAAGGCTGCGCGTTGGCGAGTTCGGCCTTGATCTCCTCGTCGGAGACGATGGCGCCCTTCTTCAGATCGATCAGCAGCATCTTGCCGGGCTGCAGGCGCCACTTGCGGACGATCTTTTCGGGCGGGATGGGGAGCGTGCCCATCTCTGAGGCCATGATGACCTCATCGTCGTCGGTGACGATGTAGCGGGCCGGACGCAGGCCGTTGCGGTCGAGCGTGGCGCCGATATAGACGCCGTCCGAGAAGCACATGGCGGCCGGGCCGTCCCACGGCTCCATCAGCGCCGCATGGTACTCGTAGAAGGCCTTGCGGTCGGCGTCCATCAGCGGATTGCCCGCCCACGCCTCGGGGATCAGCATCATCGCCGCGTGCGGCAGCGAATAACCGCCACGCGTCAGGAATTCGAGCGCGTTGTCGAAGCAGGCGGTGTCCGACTGGCCGGGATAGGAGATCGGCCAGAGCTTGTTGATGTCGGCGCCGAACAGCGGCGACGACACCGAAGCCTGGCGTGCGGCCATCCAGTTGACGTTGCCGCGCACGGTGTTGATCTCACCGTTGTGGCACACGAAGCGATAGGGGTGCGCGAGGCGCCAGCTCGGGAACGTGTTGGTCGAAAAGCGCTGGTGCACGAGCGCGAGCGCCGACTCGAAGTCCGGGTCGCTCAGGTCCTTGTAGTAGGCGCGGAGCTGGGCGGCGAGGAACATGCCCTTG
This sequence comes from Devosia sp., assembly GCA_051953275.1. Taxonomy (GTDB): domain Bacteria; phylum Pseudomonadota; class Alphaproteobacteria; order Rhizobiales; family Devosiaceae; genus Devosia_A. Next base: position 2,835 of record JBQCIY010000035.1, read on the forward strand.
TAGATCAGCGTGCGGCAGCTCATCGACACGACGTAGAAGTCGTTCGGCTTGCCCTCATAGGCCGAGTAGATCTTGCCCGAACAGATCTTGCGGATGATGTAGAGCTTGCGCTCGAACGCCTCCTCGTCGGTGACGCTCCTGCCGCGGCCGATGACCACCTGGCGATGGTAGGGTTCGGTAGCCGCGATCTCGGGAGCCTTGCTCAGCGAGGCGTTGTCGTGCGGCACGTCGCGCCAGCCGAGCACGGCCTGGCCTTCGTCCTCGATGACCTTTTCGACCACCTTCTCCATCTTGATCCGCAGGTCGGCGTCCTGCGGGAAGAAGATGTGCGACACCGCGTAGGCGCCGGGTGCGGGCAGGGTGATGCCCTGCTTGCCCATCTCCTTGACGAAGAAGGCGTGCGGGATCTGCACCATGATCCCGGCGCCGTCGCCCATCAGGGGGTCGGCGCCCACGGCGCCGCGATGCTCGAGGTTTTCGAGAATGGCAAGGCCGCGCTCGACGATCGAGTGCTGCGGCTTGTTCTTCAAATCGACGATGAAGCCGACGCCGCAGGCATCGGACTCGCGGACCGGGTCGAACAGGCCGAACGCCTCGGGGCGATTGGTTTTGCGAATGGCAAGTTCCGCGGCGGGGGTGGTTCCGTTCCGTGTTTGGGCCATTGGCAATGTTCCTTCGTTCGAGGTTCGTCGTGGGCCGGCGAGCCGGTGTTCCGTCCTTTCGACACGCCTTGCGTCCGGGCCGCGTACAGTACGGCTCAGACCGCTCAGCGCAATCTTATTCGTTGGGGAGCGGCTCTGCATCCAAATGGCCGCTCGTTCGGGCTTTATGCCCCGCCTTCCGTTTCCGCACTCGACATGCGGGCCAGCCGGTTCGGCGTGCGGACAGTCCCGGGGAGACCGGGTGTCCGCGTTTTAAGACAGCAAAGCTGTCCTATTGGGGCTACATTTGCACAAGTCCAAACCGCGGGCAAGCGCCCGATGCGACTTTTTTGTGGCCGTGGCAGAGATGCAAAAGCGGTCTGCCGATGCGCCGGCGGAGGTCGCTTCGAGATTGGTGCGATTTGTTTCCTTTGCAGAATTCATGTGGATGTGACGGCGCGCTGTGCTACCAGAGGAGTGCGGGAGTTTGCGCTGGTGAGCGCGAGCTTGGGCGGACACTGGCTAGGGAGAGGCCACGGTGTCGCTGTCCACATCGAATTCGGTCAAGGTCTGGTCCACCGCCGCCATCGTCGCGGGCGGGTTGCTGCTGTCGCCAATCAGCGTGAGCGCGGGCCGCGCCGCCGATGCGATCTTTGCGCCGGGGGAGCCGATCATCACGGGCTTCTCGGGAGCAGTGGCGCCCATGTCGCCGCCCCCCGGCAGCGATCCCCTCGACCGCACCTTCATCGATCCGGCGGGAAAGTCCGTCGTCATCCAGCAATTGCAGCCGGATGGACCGCCCGCCGCGCAGTTGATCGCTTCGCCCAGCGTGTTCGGCGCGACGGCGACCGACGTCGGCCAGGTGTTCGGCGTCACGCTCGACGATGCGCCCGATGCGACAGGTGCGGCAGCGCCGAACATCTACGTCGCGGCGACCTCGGCTTATGGGCTCAACATCGTCGTGCCGGGCCCGGACGGCAATCCGGTGCGCAGCAAGACGGGTGCGGCCGGTGCGACCTTCATGCCGGGGCAGTGGGGCGCGGCGGGCGGCGCCACCGGTTATCCCGGCAGCATCTGGAAGATCGACGGCACGACGGGGCAGGTATCGCTGTTCACCACCATCGCCGCCAACACCGGCGCCGGCCTCGGCAATATCGTCTACGATCCGGCGTCATCGCAGTTCTTCGTGTCCGATCTCGATTCGGGCCTGATCTACCGGCTGGCTGCCGACGGTACGATCATCGACACATACGATCATGGCGTCACCGGACGGCCGGTGCACAGCCTGGCGCCGGTTGCCGACGACGGCAGCACCATCGACATCACGAGCCCCAGCTTCAACAGCGAGGATCCTTCGACCTGGGGCATCACGCAGCCGGAGCGCAAGGTCTATGGCCTCGCCGTGCATGGCGGCCGGCTCTATTACTCGGTCGCGGCTGGGCCGCAGATCTGGTCGGTCGGCATCAATGACGACGGCAGTTTCGGGGCGCCGCGCTGGGAGCTCGACGTCAGCGGCCTGCCGGCCCAGAGCGAGATCACCTCCATCAGCTTCGACGGCCAGGGCCGCATGATCCTCGCCCAGCGGGCAGCGCAGGTCGGCAGCTACGACTACACCGCGTTCACGAGTTCCGATCCGGCGTCCGTGGTCCGCTATCGCCGCGAACTGCCGGACGATCCGTCCACCCCGAGCCGGTGGGTCGAGGCTGCGGACAGCTACGCGATCGGCTTTGCGCCCGAGGGCAACAATGCCACGGGCGGAGTGGCGCTCGGCTATGGCTATGACGCGGACAGCAATGCCTTCGACGGCGCCTGCAACGCCACCTTGTGGAGCACGGGCGAGGCGCTGCGCGACGACCCGTCACTGGCGCCGGCTTCCGAGGTTGCAGGCCTGCAGGGCAACGACGCATCGCTGGTGCGGCCGGACAACGACCCGCCCGCCAAGTCGTTCTTCACGGACTTCGACGGCAACACCGATGCCTCGCAATCGGCCAATCACGGCCATGTCGGCGCGGTAGCGATCTGGCAGGTCTGCGGCGGCAGCGCCACGACCAACCCGGTTCCCCCGCCGCCGCCGGACTATATCCCGCCGCCGGACTTCGTGCAGCCCACCGACTTCAACCTGACGCTGCACAAGTGGTCGAAGCCGTATTTCTGTGCCGATGGCGGCGCGAGCTGGTGGTGCAATTTCACCATCCGCATCGAAAACACTGGAACGGTGCCCTATTGGGGCCCGCTCGCGGTGCATGACGAGCTGCCCGCCGGCAATCCAGGGGCGAGCCTCCACTTCTGGCCGCAACCGCCATGGGCGTGCAGTCCATCCGGCTTCGATGCCGCCGACTGCGACATGGCACCGGTGTTCCTCGACCCGGGCGACAGTGTCGACCTGCATGAGGTGGTGCTGCTGCCCAAATCGGCAACCTATTGCCAACTGCCGAACGTGGCGAGCCTCGTGTGGCCGTTCTGGGGTCATGACGACGATCCCTCCGACGATACCGGGTTCGGTGTCGCCGGCATCAAGGCGCCGCCGTGCGTGCCGGGCGGGACCGGCACCAATCTCGCGCTCAAGAAGGTGTCGCTGCCGGTCACCTGCAGCGACGGTGGCGCCGACTGGCTCTGCCGCTATGGGGTGATCGTGCAGAACACCGGGCCGGGAAACTTCAGCGGCCCGATCACGGTCAAGGACACGCTGGGCATCAACGCCCCGGCGACCACGACCGGGCCCTGGAGCTGCGGTCAGGTCGGCCCGGTGCTGACCTGCAACATCGCGGCGCCGCCGGTCAATGCGGCGCCGGGCTGGGCCTCGGGTTTCACGGTGACGGCGCATATCAAGAAGAACTCGGGGCAGCCGCTCTGCAGCCTCGACAACAAGGCCAACATCGCCTCGCCGCCCGGTGGATCGCCATCGAACCTGGTGCCGGGCGACGACTTCGACAGCGCCACCGACAAGATCCCCGATCCGGCGTGCTCGGCGCCGCAACCCAAGACCGACCTCAAGCTGACCAAGGTGCCCGCCGGCTGTTCGCCGTTCGTCTACCTGGGCACCAACGGGTATCTGTGCACCTGGAAGATCAGCATTTCGAACATCGGCCCCAACCCCTATCATGGGCCGCTGTCGATGTCGGATACGTCGGCGGGAGCGACGTTCAATTCGCTGAAGTCGAGCCCTGCCTGTACCGGTCCGGCGTCGAACGTCACCTGCGTCGCGCCGTCGCCGGTGACGATCGGCGCGCCGCTCAACCTGACTGTGAAGACGTTCTACAAGGGCGGGCCGAGTGTCTGCTCGGTGACCAATACGGCCTCGATCCTCAATCCCGCGCCGGGCTCGCCGCAGAATCCGGCGGGCAACGACTCGCAGTCGGCGGCCCAGAAGGTGCCAAATCCCGCCTGCGCCGCGCCGCCCGGCACACCCAAGCTCAACATCAAGAAGACGGCGACGGGCTGTGCCTCGGATCCGTCGAGCTCGGACTGGCTGTGCGACTTCAAGATCGTCGTAACCAATTACGGCACCGGGCCGCAGCCGCCTTTGCTCAAGGTCACCGATACGAGCAACAAGCCGACCACCTTTACAGGTGCGGCGTGCCTGCCATCGGGCCCGAACACCTACGTCTGTACGCGTTCGACGCCGCTCAATGCGCCGGGAACATGGCAATTCCAGGCAACGGCGCATGTGAACCCGAACAGCGTCTCGCTGGCCGATTGCGACGTGGTGAACACGGTGCATATCACGACGCCATCGTCGGCCGATCCGGGCTATGCGGCACAGGCGCAGGAGAAGGTGCCGCAGCTCTTCATCAACTCTGGCTCGGGACCGGTCGCGGTGTATTGTGACCCGCCCAGCCTTAAGCTCGTGAAGGCGCCCGGACCGTGCGTGCCGGATGGCGGCGGATACGACTGCTCGTTCACGGTCACTGCGACGTCGACGGGGCCCGATCCCTATCGCGGGACGGTCGAGCTCGACGAGCTGCTGCCCGGCGGGACGACCTACAAGTCGAGCAGCTGGGCCTGCAAGCCCACCACCGGCAATGACGTGCATTGTTCCTCGACCTACGTGACGCTGGCCGTGGGCAGCAGCACCAGCATGCAGATCGTGGTGTTCGTGCCCAAGGCCGAGGCCGTGCGCAGCCAGTGCGCCATCACCAACACGGTCAACGCCTCGATCTCGGCTGCCGTGCTGCATTCGAGCAAGGGTGCGCAGTACACCGCATCGGCAACCGATAAATTGCCGGCCGATGCGTGCGCCAAGCCACCGGTCTGTCCGCCCAACCAGCTCAAACCGGGCGGTGGTTGCTGCGATCCGGGACTGGTCTGGAACGGACGCTCCTGCGTGCCACCCAAGCCGCTGCCGCCCAAGTGCCCGCGTGACAGCACTCTGGGGGACAACGGCGCCTGCATGTGCAAGCCCGGAACGCAGGGAACGCCCGGCCAATGCGTGCCTGTTCCACCACCGGCGCCCAATTGCCCCAAGGACAGTGTCACCGCACCCAATGGGGCCTGCGTCTGCAAGGACGGCAGTCATGGCCGGCCGGGCCGCTGCGTGCCCGATCAGCCGCCGGCGCCCAATTGCCCGAAGGACAGTGTCACCGGACCCAACGGCGCGTGCGTCTGCAAGGACGGGACCCATGGCCGGCCGGGTCGGTGCGTGTCCGACCAGCCGCCGGCGCCGACCTGCCCGAAGGACAGCGTCGCCGGTCCAAACGGCGATTGCGCCTGCAAGCCCGGGACGACCGGCGCGCCGGGCCGATGCGTGCCTGACCAGGTGATCGTCAAGCCGCTGCCGATCGAGTGCCCCAGCGACAGCCGGCTCGACCGCCGCACGCTGCAGTGTGTGTGCCTGCCGGGAACGAAGGGCACGCCGGGCCAGTGCGTGCCGGACCAGGTGATCGTGAAGCCGCTGCCCATCGAGTGCCCGAAGGACAGCCACCTTGACCGGCGTACGCTGCAGTGCGTGTGCAACCCGCCGCTGGTCGGCAAGCCCGGCGCGTGCGTCGTCTCGCGCGTGCCGGTGCTGCAACTGCCGCAGACGCTGCAGACGCCGGTCCTCAGATAAGCAACAGGCAGTGTCGCTTCGGCGACACTGCCTCGATCCTCACTCGAGGTGGCTCTTGAGGAACCACAGGTTCTTGTCGAGCATGCGGGAGTAGGCGGTGAAGATGTCGGCGGTATCGGCGTCGCCGGCGTCGTCGGCCTTGTCGATCGCGGCGCGGGCGGTCTTGCTGACCTTGCCGAAGTGCTCGACCAGCGCTTTGAGGTGATCCTCGACCTTGCGGATGTCGGTGGGATAGGCCGGCAGCGTCGTCGCCTTCGATACGGTCTGGATGGTGCCGAGCGCCACGCCATCGAGCTGGGCGACGCGTTCGGCGATGATGTCGACATGCTCATCGACGTCGTCGCGCACCTCGTCGAGAAACTCATGCACCGCGATGAAGGTCGGGCCTTTGAGGTTCCAGTGGGCCTGCTTGGTGATCAGCGCGAGGTCGATGGCCTCGGCCAGACGCTCGTTGAGCAGGCCGATCATTTCGGTCTTGGTGTTGGAAGCAATGCCGGTATCGGGGGATTTCATCGGACAAATCCTGGTTGACGCTGAAAGCTGAACGGGAAACCCATACGCAATGGCTGCGGTTCCCTTTGGGTTAAAAGGACATGCCGATGCTGGCGGCGCAATGATGTCTGTTGTTTTTCTCAGCGGTCCCATTGGCGTTGGCAAGACGACGCTCGGTCGTGCGGTCGCCGCGAGCCTGGGCGCCGCCTTCCTCGACGGCGACGACTTCGCCGCGCCGGACCGGCCGTGGTACGCCTCGAGCCTCAGCACCAGCCGCGGCATCCTGGAGGCGGCGCAAGGGGCCCTGCCGAAGCACCGGTTCGTCATCGTCGCCTATCCGCTGCGGTGCGCCAGCTATGTCTATTTTCGTCGCAGGCTAAGCGAAGCGGGGCACCGGACAATTTTCGTGACGCTGCGAGCCTCATATGCGTCGATCGTGCGCGCCGATCGGGGGCGCCGGCTTTCAAGGGCGGAAATGGCGCGCTGCGCTGAGATGATTGCCCAAGGCTATGCGGAGCGGCCATTCAGCGATCTCATCATCGAGACGGATCGCGTCGATTTCAACGAGAGCGTCGACGATATCGTCGCACGGCTGAAGCCGCTGCTTGCGGTGTAAACAAAGGCGCGGGCTCTTTCGAACCCGCGCCGTCAATTCCAATCGCCTCTCCGATCCGGACGAGCAGCCTTGGTGAAGAGGCCGTTCGTGACCGGAATTAGTTGACCGAAGCGTTCTCGATGGTCTTGGGCGCAGCGCCCTTGATCTCGATGGTGCGGGCCTTCTTGGATTCGGGAAGCTGGCGCTTCAGCTCGATGTGGAGCAGGCCGTTTTCGAGCGAGGCACCCGAGACTTCGACGTACTCGGCCAGCTGGAAGCGGAGCTCGAAGGCGCGCTCGGCGATGCCGCGGTGCAGGAACTCACGGGCTTTCTCATCGGCCGGGGTCGGCTTGCCGCCCTTCACGACGAGGCTGTTCTCCTTGGATTCGATCGCCAGGTCGCTCTCGGCGAAGCCGGCGACGGCGATCGAAATCCGGTAGGCGTCCTCGCCGACCTTCTCGATGTTGTAGGGCGGGTAGGTCTTCTGCTCCTGGCCGACCAGGGTATCGAGCCGGTTGAAGAGGCGGTCGAAGCCGACGGTGGAGCGATAGAAGGGGGAAAAATCATAGGTCTGCATTTCACATTCTCCGTGTGAGCAACGTGGATGTTGGCGGGTGTCCCACGCGCTATCCCTTTGAGGCGACAGCGCATTCCCGGGTGACCCGGTCCCCGGTGTTACCGGCGGACAGCCTTGAGATAGGCTGCTTCGGCGTTCATTCAAGAGTGGACAAAGGCCGTTTGTTTCGCTGTTTTGACGCAGCTTTCGGAGGATCACATGCCTGGGATCATCAAGGCGCTGGTGACGGTGTTCGCCAAGGACATGGCGCGGAGCGCCGCGTTCTACGGCGAGGTGCTGGGGCTGAGGCAGACCTACCGGTTTCCGGCCTCCGGCATGCCCGAGCACGTGGAATTCTCGGCCGGCGGCGTGACTGTGGCGGTGAGTTCGGACGCCGGGCTCAAAGCGCACGGCATGCCGGCCTCGAGCCCCGGCCATCCGTTCGAGATCGGGCTCAAGACCGACAACGTGGACGGCGCCATCGCCGAACTCAAGGCAAAGGGTGTCACGATGCTGCGGGAGCCGTTCTCGAGCGCCGCCGGCAACCGGGTGGCCTATATCGCCGACCCGGACGGCAATTGGATCTCGCTTTACCATAACGAGCAGTGATCGGGGGCTGCGCAGCATCTTAACGTCCGCGCAATGAGGCGGCGGGTAGAGCCGGTGCCATGACGTTCATGGATCGCTCGCCCCGTCCGCGCCTGCGCCGCTCCGGCCCCTCCTGGGCCGTCGAGGGGCTCTTCGTCCTCGCTGCTTTCGTGTTGTTCCTGGGCATCGTGTCGTTGCTCTGGCCGCACCACTGAGGCCGTTTCCTCGCGATTTTTCTCGATGAACGGAATCTGAATGGCCACCTCAGGGTGGCTTCAGGCATCCCCTTATAGAACCGCACCTGTGCTCGCTGTCTGCTGCAACGGCACACCCCGAACGGATCGCCATCACCCGCCCCCCGCATGGCGATCATTTCAGAGGAAAGCCAGTGTCTCGCGAGGGACGCTGGCTTTTCTGTTTCGCCCGGTTTGCGGTAGGGCAGTGGCATGAACGCAATCGTCGATGCCGATGGGCCGAAGTTCTGCATCCTGCCCACCAATCCGGCGCCGGAGGGAATGAAGGGCGGCTATTTCACCACGCCCGACAAGGTGCGCATCCGCTATGCCACCTTCCCCAAGACCGCCGGGGCGGCCAAGGGCACGGTGTGCCTCGTGCACGGACGCACCGAGTTCATCGAGAAATATTTCGAGACCATTGCGGACTTCCAGAAGCGCGGCTTCGCCGTCGCCACCTTCGACTGGCGCGGGCAGGGCGGCTCCGACCGGCTGATCCGCAACCGCACGCTCGGCTTCGTCCGCCGCTTCGAGGACTACTGGACCGACCTGCGCAGCTTCCACGCCAATGTGCTGCTACCCGATTGCCCGAGCCCGTTCTATCTCGTCGGCCATTCGATGGGCGGCCTGGTGTCGCTGATCGCCGGTACGCGCGACCGGCTGATGTTCGACCGCATTTTCCTCAGTGCGCCAATGGTTGGGCTCGACCGCCAGCCGCTGAGCTTTGGCGGCATGGCTGCGGTGGGCGATGCCCTCTCGCTGATCGGTCTCGGCGCCATGCCGGTCGGCCGCGCCGCCGATGCGCCGCCGAGCGAGAAGGCGTTCCCGTCCAACCCGCTGACCTCCAATCTCGTGCGCTACATGCGAACGGTCGACACCTGGCGGGAGCGGCCAGACCTGATGATCGGCCGCCCGACGTTCAAATGGGGCGCTGCAGCCATGCATGCGATGGCGTTTGCCGCCACCGACCGCTTTCCGCTGCAGGTCAAGGCGCCGGTGATGATGCTTGCCGCGGCGCTCGACCAGGTCGTGTCGACCGCCTGGACCGAGCAGCTCGGCCTCAGGATGCGCACCGGCCGCCACGCAGTGATCCCGGCCGCCCGGCACGAGCTGTTCATGGAGAACGACACGGTGCGCGGCCAGGTATTTGCCGCGTTCGACGCGTTCGTGACGGAGCAGAGCGGCTAGAGCGGCGTTCTCTACCCGTTCAGTACGTCGAGCGCCGCCTTGTGCAACTCCGGCGTTGCGGCTGCGACGCAGTTGCCGCCGGCTTCGGCGGGCTTGCCGTCCCAGGTGGTGACGATGCCGCCGGCGTTTTCGATGATCGGGATCAGCGGGGCGATGTCGACGTTCTTGAGCGCCGACTCGCAGACGAGATCGATGTGGCCGGCGGCCATCAGGCAGTAGCCGTAGCAGTCGAGGCCCCAGCGCACCTGGAGCGCGGCGGCGCGCAGCCGGGCGAGTTGCGCGGTCGTGCCGGCCTGCTCGAAGATGTCGGGCGAGGTGGCGGTCACCTTGGCGCGGCCGAGCTCGGTGACACCGGAGGTGTGGATGGGTCGCGTCTCGCCGTGGCGGCGGTACCAGGCGCCGCCGGGGAGGCCGAGGTAGGTTTCGCCGGTGAAGGGCTGCGCCATGAGGCCGGCGACGGCGCGGCCGCCCCGCATCAGGCCGATCAGCGTGCCCCAGACCGGAACGCCGGAAATGAAGGCGCGGGTGCCGTCGATTGGATCGACGATCCAGTCGTATTCCCCGGCCGAGGCTTTGGCGTCCCACTCCTCGCCGATGATGCCGTGCTCGGGAAAGCGGGCGCTGAGCACCGCGCGGATGGCGATCTCGGCATCCTTGTCGGCTTCGGTGACCGGATCGAACCCGGTCTGCCATTTGTTCTCGACGGCGAGATTCGTCCGGAAGCCGGCGAGGGTCTTGCCGGCAGCCGCGTCGGCCGCGTCGAGCAGGGTCTGCCGCACCAGATCGGCATCGAGGCCGCCGAGGGAGAGGTTTTTCATCGAAATCGTTCCAACAGAAGATTGTCGTTCTGGTGCAAGCCCATAGCAGCCAGGCGGCGCCACAAGATCGGCATTTTTGTCGATGAGCAAGTGATTCATTTATGCAACAATTGCCCAGCGGCGCCTGTGCATGATTGTGGCCGCGCTTGTATGGCAGGGCAAATCAGTTCACCCCGAAGATGCATGATGGATGGGCGGCTTGCGGTTTCCGCCTTCGGTTTAGGCAGATGTAGGCCGCCATCGTTTCCTCCCTTGACTGGGGCCGTCTCGGCAACCGAGCGGCCCCTTCTCTTCGAGAGTTACTCGGCGGCCTTGGCCGGCTGGTGCTGCGGACTGGTCAACAAGCCCATGTCGTAGCCGATCAGGGCCAGGGTCAGCCGTTCGACCAGCTGACGGATGGCATTGAAGCCCTCGTTCTTTTCGAGCGTGACCTCGTTCATGTAGAGGTGGCGGCTGATCTCGACCTGCACCGCGTGGATGCCGTGCTGCGGCCGGCCGTAGGTGCGGGCGATGAAGCCGCCGGCATAGGGCCGGTTGCGCGCGACGCGCAGGCCGGCGCCGGCAAATACCATTTCGCACAGATCGATGAGCCCAGCCGCACAGGTGGTGCCATAGCGGTCGCCGAGCACGACGTCGGGTCCGAGCCGGTCGCCCGAGCGGGCGATGCGTGGCATCGAGTGGCAGTCGATCAGCACGGCGACGCCGAAGGCGGCGAGCGAATCGGAGAGCAGCTTCTGCAGCGTCGCGTGATAGGGCAGGTAGATGCCCTCGATGCGCATGCGGGCGTCGTCGAGGGTCAGGCGTTCGCGATAGATCGGCTTGTTCTCGGCCACCAGGCGGGCCAGCGTGCCGAGGCCGGCGGCCACGCGCGGGCTGGTGGTGTTGAAGCGATCCGACAGCGGTTCGTCGAACATCTGCGGATCGAGCTCCCAGGGCTCGCGGTTGACGTCGAGATAGGCGCGCGGGAAGTGGGCGCGCAGCAGCGGCGTGCCGAGGTGCGGGGCGCGGGCGAAGAGCTCGTCGACGTAAGCATCTTCCGACTGGCGGATCGACAGGTGGTCGAGCCGCGTCATCTGGAGGAAACGCTCGGGGTAGTCGCGCCCGGAATGGGCCGAGTTGAACACGATCGGGGCGGTCAGCCGACGCGGGCGGATGGTCTCGAAGGCCGGCTTATCCCAGTAGTCTGACCGCAAATCACGCCTCAATGGACCGAACGGAGAAAATTATCCTGCATCCCGCCCAAGGCTTTGTCCAGAAGCGCATGAGCACCGTTGCGATTCAACAAAACTCGATTAAACATGCATCGCTGCCCAGAATGGAAAGCGGCGGGGAGTCCACATGAAACGCATCCTTCTGGCGGAAGACGACAACGACATGCGCCAGTTCCTCACCCGTGCCCTCAAGAATGCCGGCTACGAGGTGATTTCGTTCGACAACGGCAAGTCCGCCTATGAACGGCTGCGCGAGGAGCCGTTTTCGCTGCTGCTCAGCGATATCGTGATGCCCGAAATGGACGGCATCGAGCTTGCCCGGCGGGCGACCGAGCTCGACCCCGATCTCAAGGTGATGTTCATCACCGGCTTTGCCGCGGTGGCCCTCAACCCGGACAGCGAGGCGCCCAAGGACGCCTCGGTGCTGAGCAAGCCGTTCCATCTCAAGGACCTCGTCAACGAGGTCGAGCGGCTGCTCGCGGCCTGAGGCCTTCGCCCAAAAGACTCTGCTCAGACGTGCACCTCGTCTTCGTCGGCCCGGTGGCGGCGACTGAGGACGACCCACAGCAGCGCCGCGTAGAAGATCGCGACCACGACGATCACCGCCCAGCCGGGGATCGGACCGAGCGCGGCATTGCCGACAATGGTGCCGATCGGCGTCGCGGTGTCGGCGCTGGCGCCTTCCTGCAGCTTGGGCGAGGCGATCTTCAGGACCCAGGCGAGAAGCAGGATCAGGAACATCCAGATGTAGTTTCGCCTGAGCCGCCGGGCGAGCGCCACGGACAGGTCGAGACGGAAATGCGGATGGCGCAGGTCTTCCGACAGGGCCTTGAGCCAGGGCTCATTGCCCACCTCGGTGCTGGCGAAGAGGCGGCCGAAATAGTGGCGTTCGAACTGCCGGACGCGCATGCGGTAGACGTCGTAGAAGCGGTAGCGCCGGGCTTCGACATAAAGCAGCAGGGCGACGAGCAGGATGGCAAAGAGCAGCACGCCATGATGCGCCGATGGCGTCGACAGCGACACCGAGAGCAGAGCGGCGACGACGGTGATGGCCCAGTTGCTGGTGCGGTCGAGCCGATCCCGCCAGCCCGACATGCGAGCCATTTCGGCGCGGTAATAATGGACGAGCGCCGTCGTCACCTCGTTGGGGCTCGAGGGCAGGCGGGGCGCAGAGATCTCCGGCAGGTCCGGCGCCTTGGCATCCATGTGCCAATGAGTCGGTGCGGCTGGGAAAGGTTCCGCGTCCATGCAAATCTTTCCGCCGGCGCGGGGCCGGAACCAAAGCCGGTTCGGCAAGCTTGGTAGTCGCCTGCCAGAGGGAGCGGTCAGGGCAGAGTTGAGCGACAGAGCAATCAGATTGGGGTCGGCGAGCCTGCTCGCCGCGGCTAGTTGGCTCTGCGCCGGTCTGGCGCAGGCGGCCGAGGGCGGCGCCACGGGCAATGGCTCGGGCGGCGGCGCTGAAGCGCTGCTCCTCGCGCAGGTGGTGATCCTGGTGATCGGCGGCCGATTCCTGGGCGAGGTCATGTACCGGATCGGCCAGCCTTCGATCATCGGACAGATCCTGGCCGGCATCATCCTCGGGCCGACGGTGCTGGGCAGCCTGTGGCCGGGCGGCGAGGCGTTCCTGTTTCCCAAGAGCGGCGAAGCGACGACGATGCTGAGCGGCATCTCGACGCTGGGCATCCTGTTCCTGCTGCTGCTTGCCGGCATGGAGACCGACCTGGGGCTGGCCTACCGGCTGCGGCGGCAGGCGATCGGCGTGTCGCTGAGCGGCATTGCGGTGCCGTTCGTGCTCGGCTTCGCGGTCGGCATGCTGGTGCCGCAGGGGCTGCTGCCCGACCCGAACAAACGGCTGGTGGCGGCGCTCTTTCTCGGCACGGCGCTTTCCATCTCATCGCTCAAGATCGTCGCGACGGTGGTGCGCGAGATGAACTTCATGCGCCGCAATGTCGGCCAGCTCATCGTCGCCTCGGCGGTGATCGACGACACCACCGGCTGGGTGATCATCGCGATTACGCTCGGCATCGCCACGACCGGGTCGATCTCGCCGGGGCCGCTGGCGATCACGGTGATCGGCACGGCGATCTTTCTGGCGCTGGCGTTCACCGTGGGGCGGCGCGCCTCGTTCGAGATGATCCGCTGGACCAACGACAACCTCCACAGCGACCTGCCGGTGACCACGGCGATCATCGGGCTGATGTGCGTGCTGGCGCTCATCACCGCGGCGATCGGCGTGCAGACGGTGCTGGGTGCCTTCATCGCCGGGCTGCTCATCGGGCAGTCGCCGATCCTGACGCGGCAGATCGACGAGCAGCTGCGGGGGCTGACGACGGCACTTTTCATGCCCGTGTTCTTCGGGCTCACGGGGCTCCACGCGGACCTGCGCGTGCTGCTCGATCCGGCGACGGCGCTGCTCGCGCTGGGGCTGGTGCTGATCGCCAGCATCGGCAAGTTTGGCGGAGCCTTCCTCGGCGCGCGGCTCAACCGGATGAGCAACGGCGAGGCGCTGGCGCTCGGCTTCGGCATGAACGCGCGCGGCTCGACCGAGGTGATCGTCGCCTCGATCGGGCTGAGCGTCGGGGTGCTCGACCAGCGGCTGTTTTCGGTGATCGTTACCATGGCGATCGTCACCACGCTGATCATGCCGCCGACGCTGCGCTGGGCGCTCGGCCGGCTGCCGATCAAGGAGGAGGAGAAGGAGCGGCTCGAGCGTGAGGAGTTCGAGGATGCGAGCTTCGTGTCGCAGCTCGAGCGCATCCTGGTGGTGGCCGATCAGTCGCCGACCGGCAAGCTCGCCTCGGTGCTGGCGGGACATCTGGGCGGCTTGCGCAACATGCCGGTGACGGTGCTGGCGCCGCCGGCCGAGCAGGAGCCGCAGCCCAGCAGTCCCAAGCCGGTGGCTCCGGCGGTGAAGGAGGTCGGCAGGCCCGATGCCTCGGCCCCCGCCGAGCAGGTCAAGGCGTCGTCGGAGGAGAGCATCGTCAAGGCCAAGGAAGAGGACGAGACGCGCGAAGCGACGATCCATGTCGAGACCCGACCGCTGGTCAAGAGCCTCGAGGAGGCGATCGCCGGCGAGCTCGAGAAGGGCCACGACCTGATGTTCGTCGGGCTCGATACGGCGGCCGACACCGAGGGCTACGATCCGCGCCTGCGCCCGGCGCTCGATGCGTTCAAGCAGGCGACGGCGATCGTCAGCGCGCGCGGCAACCTGCAACGGCAGCCGGATGCGCCGCTGCGCATCCTGGTGCCGGTGGGCGGCGACAACCGCTCGATGCGGGCGCTGGAGCTGGCGGTGCTTATCGCCAGGGCGAGCGAGGCGAAGGTGGCCGCCATCGCGGTGCCGGCCGAAGACGACGGGCAGCGTCCGCCGAGCCAGATCGAGGCGATGTTCGAGCATGTACGCGAGGTGGGCAAGCACTTCGAGGTCGAGGTCAGGACCATCCGCGCCGACGGTGGCAACCGGGAGCTCGCGATCCTGTCGCGGGCGCGAAGGGGCCGCTACAATCTCGTGATCCTCGGAGTGGGGCGACGCGCCGGCGACCGGCTGAGCTTCGGCACGCTGGCCGATACGCTGCTCGCGACCTCGGATCGTTCGCTGCTGTTTTTCGCCACGGACTGAGGCGCGGCCGGAGCGGGGAATTGACGCTTGACCCCCGCGCGCCTTTTATGGTCTATCCCGCGCCGCGGCGGATGCCCGTCCGGCGCATCAGAGAGATGGGTGTATAGCTCAGCGGGAGAGCACTACCTTGACATGGTAGGGGTCACAGGTTCAATCCCTGTTACACCCACCATCTCTCTGAAAGACCACGCCTTTTGGCGTCCAGACAGGATGGGTGCGTAGCTCAGCGGGAGAGCATCGCCTTCACACGGCGGGGGTCACAGGTTCAATCCCTGTCGCACCCACCATCCTTTCCGAAGATCCCGGCAGGCGGCCCGACGCCTCGGCGCGCTCCGCTGTGGACGCGCAGAATTCACGTCGTCGCTCAGCCGGCGGATCGGCCGACGCGGCGGACGGTTGCGGCCGGCGGCGGGCTGCGATGGCGACAGAAGCCGTCCCAGAGCTCGACTGCCAGGGGGGCGCCGATGTGGACGCCCTCACGCTTGAGAATTGAGCGGAGCTCCTCGGCCGAGTTGATCTCTCGCGGCCGCGCCAGCGTGCGCCGGCCGATGAGCCGGATGAAGGTTCCGAAGCCGTCGTCACGGGCATGCTCCGCGGCAAGGGCGTAGTCCCAAAAGCCGGGGCTGGCGGGCCGGGGCGCGTCGGCCGGCGCGTTGGGCGTGTTGTCTGCGACGGGGCGGTTCATTGCGTGCCTGGGGGCCGGGATGGATTGTCTCCGGTCAGTGGAGTGCGATGTCGCATGCCGTCAGGGGCGTTGCCTGAAGGCCGAATAGGTCAGGATGCACAGGCCCACGAGAAACGCCCCCGCCGTGACGTAGAGGTTGGCAAAGCCGTAGAAGGCCACGAATCCGATGAGGCCACAGGCCGCCGCCGCGAGCTCGGGCCACCACTCCAGCGCCGTCTCCAGGGATCGACGGTAACGGCGCAGCCAGGCTTCGGCGACCGTGAACATATCAATTGGGCAGCGCCGAGCGGACCGACGCCATGAAGGCTTCGCTGGTCAGCGTGGCGCCGGACACGGCATCGACGGTTGGGCTTTGGGCCGTCACGACCTCCTGTGCGAGGATAGGCAGAGCGTAGCGGTTGATAGCGACCGACGTGCCGGTGTGCGACGGCGCCTCGAGGAGCCAGAAGCTCGAGATGGTGCCGCCGCTCACGACGACCTTCACCTGCACGAAGCCGTAATAGGCGTTGGCCCGTGCCCCGGTGTAGGTCCCGTCCGGCCAGTGGCCCGCAGCGGCGTGAGCCGGCAGGCTCGCCGCCGCGAGCGCCGATGCAAGTCCAAGTGACGACAGGCCACGGCATAGTGGCATGACCTTTTCCCTCCGTCTTGCACCGATCCTGCCGCCGCTGCCTGACACGGACCTTACTCAGGTGACATCGCCGGGTTCGGCGGTGCGCTTGCGGCCGGAGAGCATGGCGGCGACGAGGTTCTCGCGATGGCGGACGCTCGCCAGCGCGACTCCGGCGAGGTGGGCGAGCACCAGGATCAGCAGCAGATCGGCAATCCGCTCGTGCAGCCTGCCGACCCAGTCGACGCCCCAGAACGCATCGGTGGTCATCAGCCATCCCGTCAGGGCGGTCGAGAACATCGTCACCAGCAGGGCGAAGATCATCACGCCGCCGGCGGGATTGTGTCCCAGGTAGCGGGCCTCCCGGCCAGTCGCGATGTCGGCGAGATAGCGGAGCACGGTGCGTGGACCGCGGGCAAACTGCCTGAACCGCGCGTAGTGGGTGCCGACGATGCCCCAGACGACGCGGATCGCCACAAGGGCGGCCGCCGCGTAGCCGGCGAGATGGTGGATATCCTCGCTGTCATGGCGAGTGAGCCAGGCCACGGCGAAGCTCGTCACCAGTGCCCAGTGGAACAGCCTTACGACCAGGTCCCAGACGCGCACCGTCGGGTGCGCGTCGGGAGCAATCGCGTCAGCCTTCGCCGGCTTCGGCATTGTCGACCTGCTGGAGCGTCTCGGCGTTGTAGGCGGTGTTGACCTTCTTGCCCGCCTTGTCGACGGCATAGACCTCGTAGCAGCCGTTCTCGGTCTTGATCTGCTTGACCGTCAGGCCCTGCGCCTTGAGCTGGTCCTCCAGCTTCGTCTTGGGTTGGAACTTCGAGGAATCCGCGGTGCTGCAGGTGGCTCCTGCGGCGAAAGCGGGGGCGGTTGCCGCAATGAGGGCCAAGGCGATCAGGCTGGTCCGAAGCATAGTCCAATGTCCTTCCTTTGGTGTCGGATGGACGAAGGTTGGCGAGCGTGGCTGACATCAGGCTGACAGGTAACGCGGTCGTTCGTCAGCTTCGTGTCAGCACCGCGTGCGGCACCCACCGGCGACTCTCGGTCGTCGCGCTGGAACCTGCCTCTAGCCTGAGTGCGTTCCGACGATCTTGTCCCCCTCCAGCTTGGTGAAGGGCACAAAATTGATGATCGCGCCGTTGTAGATATCCGAGCGAGCCACCTTGATGGCCCCGGCGGCGTCGGTGCTCTTGGTGATCTTGAGGACATGCTGGGCGCCGGGCGGCCCGATCGGGATCACCATCATGCCGTCGGGCGTCAGCTGCTTGAGCAGGTCAGGCGGCACGTGATCGATGCCGCACGTCACGATGATCTTGTCGAAGGGCGAGGCCTCCGGCCAGCCATAGTAGCCGTCGGCGTTCCGGCGCTGGATGGCCGAGTACTCGCTGTAACCCTCGGCGATAAGATCGGCGTAGACCTTGCCGGTGCGTTCGAAGAGCGGCTTGATGATCTCGATCGAGTAGACCTGGTCGGTCAGATTGGCGAGATAGGCGGCCTGGTATCCTGACCCCGTCCCGATCTCGAGCACGCGCTCGCCTTTCTTTATGGCGAGCGAGTTGGTCATCCGCGCGACGGTATGCGGGCCGGTGATCGTCACTCCATAACCGATGTCGAGGTAGTGCCATTCGTAGGCCCGCGCCAGATTGGCGGGGGTCACGAAGCGCTCGCGCGGCACCATCAGGAAGGCGCGCTTGTCGCGGTCGTCCCAGACGTCGTGATGCGTGACGAGTTGCAGGTATCGGTCGAAGCGCTCGCCAAGGTAGCCGGGATCCTCGCCACGGTTGGCGACCATCCAGTCGATGAACGCCTGGCGGCTGTCGAGGGGCGGAGCAGCGGTCCAGTCATAGGGGTGCGGAACCGCGGCACGCGCAGTGCCGCCCATCATCGGGGCCACCATCGAGGCGGCGGCGCCGGCAATCATGCTGCGGCGAAGCATCCGATCCTCCTTTTTCGCCGAAGCGGCCAGCCTGCGCTTCGAAGCTGACGACAACCTTGCGCGACAATATCACGGGCCTCCGCTCGAGAAAGCTCGGGCCGGCCCGGCGTTGGCGGTCACGCCGCCGGTTGACCGACATCAAGAGCAGGCGGCCGGAGCGCGCTAGCCTTGCCGGAGCGCAGGAGGTCCTGATGTGGAATCATGGTTGGATGATGGGCCTGGGCTGGGGCCCCGGCGGATGGGGCTTCCCGATTGGCGGACTGTTCTGGCTGCTCCTGCTGATCGCCCTGGTCGTCCTTGTCGCGCGCGCAGCACGCCGGCCCAGCGACCGCAGGCCTTCTTCAACTGAAGCGGGGACTGCCGAAATTCTGGATGCGCGCTACGCAAAAGGTGAAATCGGTCGAGACGAATACCTGCAGAAGAAGGCAGATATCTCGTCGGGGCCGGCCGGTCACTGATCGGCGCCCGTGGCCGACACCGGAGCAAGTGGCGGCCCCTAAATTGCCGCCGTGCCGCCGGTTCCGTCAGTGCGGCCACTTTTCGCCCGCTTCGATGCGGATCGGCAGCACATTCTCGGGCGGTGGCAGGGGGCAGACGGCGAACTCGGTGAAGGCGCAGGGCGGATTGATGGCCTTGTTGAAGTCGAGGACGATGCTGTTCGCGGTCACCTGTTCGCCATAGACGAAGCGCGAGGCCGGATAGGTGGAATCGCGCGAGGTCAGGTCGCGGATGACGAATTGCGGTGCCTCCGGCGTGCCGTGCGTCGCGATCAGCTCGAGGTTGCGGCCGTCGAGCGTGAACACCGCCTTGTGGGTGACCTCGACGTCGGTGTCGATGTCCTTGGTGGTGCCCACGGTCAGCTGCTGCGGTTCGGCGTATGGCACCCAGTCGGCGACGACGCGCCAGCGCGGATCGGGCGCAAAAAATGCGATCGGCCCGAGCTTTGCCGGTTCGGCAGAATTGGTGTCGCGGATTCGCAGCGCATTTTCGCCGTTGAGCGTGGTGATCTCGAGCAGCAAGCCGTCGACGGTGAATTTCGGCGGATGCTTCTTGTCCGGTGCGACGCGGATCGGCGCCGAACCGTTGGCGGGCGTGAAGGTGACCGCGCCGGACTCATCCTGGAGCAGCGTTCCAAGCTTTTGGGGGCCGGCGGACAGCACGATGTCATTGTCCTTGCTGCTGCCGACAGTGACGCTGCCGGGCTCGAGCCACCAGCGGCCGATGATGTTGAGCCAGCCGTCGGCAGCCTTGAGGTTGCGCAAGCGCCTTTCGCGCCAGGCGGCGAGGGAGCTCAGATAGTCGGAAGAATTGGTCATGATGTCCTCGATGGTCAGGCCGGCATGCGCGGCACGCTGTTGAGCAGAGATATGGTGTAGGGATGCGCCGGGCGCGAGAGGATTTCCCGCGTCGCGCCGGCCTCGACGACGCGGCCCTGCTGCAGGATGACGAGGCGATCGCAGAGCGCCGCGACGACGCCGAGATCGTGCGACACGAAAACCAGCGTCATTTGCGTGGCGAGGCGCTGGAACAGCTCGACGATGCGGACGCGGGTCGACAGATCGAGCGCGCTGACCGCCTCGTCCGCGAGCAGCAGCTGCGGGCGGGCGACGATGGCGCGGGCGATGGCGATGCGTTGGCGCTGGCCGCCGGAGAACTGGTGCGGGTAGCGCTCGACGATGCTGCGCTCGAGGCCGACCGAAGTGAGGGCTTCGGCGACGATGCCGCGATGGTCGCCCTCGATGCGCAGGGCGCGCAGCGGCTCGGAGACGATACGGCCGATCGTCTGGCGCGGATCGAGCGAGGAGTAGGGGTCCTGGAACACCGCCTGCACCTTGCGGCGGTAGATGCGCATGAAAGCGGCGTTGCCGGCATCGAGCCGGTCGCCGTCAAAGCGGATGCTGCCGGTGCTCGGGCGGTTGAGCCCGAGCAGCAGCCGCAGCAGCGTGGTCTTGCCCGAGCCGGACTCGCCGACTATGCCCAGCGCGCTGCCGCGTTCGAGCGCCAGCGAGACGTCGTCGAGCGTCCGCCGGTCACGGCTGTAGCCGAAGCCCACATGCTCGACCTCGAGGAGACTCATGGCGCGCGCTCCAGTCCGGCGTCGAAGCGATGCGCGGCGGCGACCAGCGCCTGCGTGTAGCCGTGCTCGGGCCTGGTGAGCACGCGCGCCACGGCGCCGCGCTCCACCGCTGCGCCGCGGCGCAGTACGATCACGTCGTCGACGATGCCGGAGACGATCGGCAGGTCGTGGCTGATGAAGAGCAGCGCCATGTTGCGCTCACGCACCAGCCGGTCGAGCAGCTCGAGGATCGAGGCTTGCGTGGTGACGTCGAGCGCGGTGGTCGGCTCGTCGGCAATCAGCAATTGCGGACGGCAGGCGAGCGCCATGGCGATGGCGACGCGCTGCCGCTGCCCGCCGGATATTTCGTGCGGATAGGAGCGCGCGACGCGTTCGGGCTCGGCGATGGCGACCAGGCCGAGGAGGTCGACGACCTCGCGCTCGACATCGATCCTGCGGCCGTCGCGCCGCGCCCGGCGCCGCAGCGGCTCGGCGATCTGGCTGCGGACCCGCATCAGTGGGTCGAGCGCCGTCAGCGGCTCCTGGAATACGGTGGCCGCGACCGCGCCACGCAGGCGTGTGAGGTTTGCGTCGCGGGTGCCGACCACCTCATGGCCGGCGAGCTGGACCGAGCCCCCAGCGCTGAGGCCGGGCGGCAGGAGACCGATGGCGGCGAGCGCCGTCAGCGACTTGCCCGAGCCGGACTCGCCGATGAGACCGAGGCGCTGGCCGGGTGCGATCGTGAGCGACAGGTCGGAGACCAACGGCTGTGCCCCCGCGCGGATGGTCAGGTGCTCGATGCTCAGGAGGCTCATACCACCCCCCGCCGGGTGGGGTCGGCAATGTCGCGCAGGCCATCGGCCAGCAGGTTGACGCCGATCACCAGCGACACCAGCGCGATGCCGGGGGCGAACGCCGCGATGGGCGCCGTGTAGACGGTGCCCTGCGCCGCCTGCAGCAAATAGCCCCAGGACGAATTGGGCGGCGGCGCGCCGAGCCCGAGATAACTGAGCGAAGCTTCGGCGATCACCGCAATACCGAACTGCAGCGCAAAATTGACCGCGAGGGTCGGCCAGATGTTGGGCAGGACGTGCTCGATCACGATCGAAGGCCAGCTCGCGCCGGCGGTGCGCGCCGCGGTGATGAAGTCGAGCGTCAGCACGCGCTTGGCGAGGATGCGGGTCAAGCGCGCGATGACCGCCGAGAGCGCGATGCCGAGCGCAAGGATGGAGGAGCCAAGGCTCGCCTCGGTCGCGGCCACCACCAGCATGGCGATCAGCAACGTCGGGAAGGCGATCAGGATGTCGAAGGCGGCGGCCAGCGCATCGTCGAGCAGGCGCGTGGCGAAGGCAGCGAGCACGCCGAGCGTTACGCCGATCGCCGCACCGATCGCGACCGCGCCGATGCCGACGATCAGCGCGATGCGTGAGCCGATCATGATGGCGGTGAAGAAGTCGCGGCCGAGCCGGTCGGTGCCGGCCCAGTGGAGGAGCGACGGGCCCTCGAGCCGGTGCCCGACCAGCGCGGTCGGATCGTAGGGAGTCCATACCAGCGTCAGCAGCGCGACGAGGACATGGATGCCGCCGAGGACGATGCCGGCCCACAGCGTCCGCGACCCGCGGCGCGCCGGCGCGACGGCGGTTTCGGCGAGGACGGTCATGAGGTGTGCACCTGGCCACGCAGGCGCGGGTCGATCAGGCGCTGCACGAGGTCGGCGGCAAAGCCGATCAGCAGCACCAGCAGCGTCGAAACGAACAGCACGCCCTGCACGTCCGGATAATCGCGCTGGCTGATCGCCAGCAGCAGCATCGAGCCGAGGCCGGGCAGGGCATAGACCTTCTCGATCACCACGGCCCCGAGAAAGCTCGTCGCGAGCTCGATGCCGAGGATCGAGATCACCGGCACGGCGCCATTGCGCAGGCCGTGGCGGAGCAATGCCGCAACGTAGCCGGAGCCGAGCGCGCGGGCGGTGCGCAGATAGTCGCTGCCGATCACGTCCTGCGTCGCCGAGCGCACGTAGCGCAAGAGCGAGGCCGCGATGACGAGTGCGATGGTGACGACCGGCAGCACCAGCGAGGTCACGGCCGGCCCGAAGTCCGCCCAGCCCTGCAGCGGGAAGCCGCCGGAGGGGAAGATGTGGAGGTTCACCGCGAAGGCGGTGACGAGGAGAATGCCGAGCCAGAACACCGGGATGGCGATGCCGAGCTGCGAAACGACCGAAATCGTCGCGCCGTACCAGGTGCGCACCTTGACCGCGGAGACGATGCCGAGCGGCACGGCGATGACGATGGCGAGGAGGAAGCCGAAGATCGTCAGCGGCAGCGTCACGCTCAGGCGGTTGCCGATCTCGGGCAGCACCGGCGTGTTGCTGACGAAGGAGGTGCCAAGTTCGAAGCGCGCGAGCTTGCCGACGAAATCGGTGAACTGCACGAGCAGCGGCTGGTCGGAGCCCACCTGTGCCCGCGCCGCGGCGATCTGCGCATCGGTGGCGCCGACGCCCAGCAGGGCGTTCGCCGGGTCACCCGGCAGGAGCCGCAGCAGCGCGAACAGCACCACCGCGGCGATCAGCAGCGACAGGACCAGGATCAGCAGGCGGCGCAGGGTATAGGCGAGAATGGGCGTGGGCTTTCAGTTCGACGTGGCCGGTGACTATACCACTGTGTCATTCCCGCGAAGGCGGGAATCCAGGCAGGGCTTCCGGACGTCCGATGGGTTCGCCTGGGTTCCCGCTTGCGCGGGAATGACGTTGTGAACAATCCGCCCGGGCGGCAATCGTTCGACCGAAAGCAAAACGTCCCCGCCGGAGCGGGGACGTCGAACAGGCGAAACCGTTCGGCCTACTTCGCCTTCTTGATGCCGTAGACGAAGAACTGCGAATTGAGGCCGTTGACCGGGTAGCCGGTGACCTTGGCGGACGACACTACGATCTGCGGATAGAGGTAGATCCAGTCGCTCGCCGCATCGTTGGCGATGATCTCGTTGGCCTTCTTGAGATCCGCGGTCTGCTCGTCGGTCGACGAGGCGGCCTCGGAATCGGCGATCAGCTTCTGCACCTCGGGATTATTGTAGCCCCAGTAGAAGTCGGGATTGCCGTAGAACACCACGTCGCGGTGGTTGACGTGCTCCTGCAGCGTCGCGACGAAATCGTGCTTCTGGTAGACCTTGGTGTACCACTCGTTGGCGGTGATGATGTTGATGTTCACCGTCACGCCGATCTGCTTGAGCTCGCTCTGGATGAACTGCGCCACCACCGGGTGCGGGTCGTAGTCGGGGGTATCGAGCGTGAAGGTCAGGCCGTTGGCATAGCCGGCCTGCGCGAGGAGCTGCTTGGCACTGTCGGGATTGTAGGCGTCGACGCCGGTCAGATCCTCGTACCAGGGGTCGGTCGGCGGCACCATCGAGCCGATCACGGTGCCGTAGTCGCCCCAGATCGACTGCAGCAGCGCTTTCTTGTCGATGGCGCGGGTGATGGCCTTGCGCACATTGACATCGTTGAAGGGCTTCACGCGGTCATTGTAGGCGAGCAGCAGCTTGGTGGTCGACTGGCCGCTGCTGACGGTGAAGGCGCTGTTGCCCTTGAACTGGGCCAGCGAATCCGGGCTCTGCACCGATGTGATAAGGTCCACGGCGCCGGTCAACAGCGCGTTGTTCTCGGCGGTGGCGTCGGTGAAGTACTGGAACACCACTTCCTTGTTGGTCGGCTTGGCGCCCCAGTAGCCGTCGAAGCGCTCGAGCGAAAGGGCCGAGCCGCGGCGCCATTCGCCAAGCTTGTAGGGGCCGGTGCCGTCTTCGCTGGAGGTGATGTCCTTGGCGGTATGGTCGACGATCCAGACATAGCTGAGGTTATAGGGCAGCGAGATCGACTTGGCCGAGAGCTTGATCACCACGGTCGCATCGTCCGGGGTGTCGATCGAGGCGATGGTCTTGAGGCTCGACTTGCGCGAGCTCTTGGAGCCGTCGGCCGTGACCCGCTCGATCGACGATTTCACGTCGGCCGAGGTCAGCTTGTCGCCATTGTGGAAGGTGACGTTGGGCTGCAGCTTGAAGGTGTAGGTCAGCCCGTCGTCGCTCTTGGTGAAGCTCTGGGCGAGCTGCGGCACCACGGTGCCGGCATCGGTCAGCTGGAACAGCGCTTCATAGACGTTGCTGTTGAAGGCCTCGTTGATGCCCTGGCCGGCGCCCGCGGTATTGTCGAGGTTCTGCGGCTCGTAGAGCGAGCCGATATGGATGCTGGCATCGGGGTCGAAATCCTGCGCCAGGGCGGCCGGAACGGCGACGCCGGTCAGCAGTGCCGCTCCGAGGAGCGCGCCCGCGAGGCCGCGGGCGGAAAGCTTGGTCATCATTGTCTCCATCGTCCGGGCCGGGGAGGCGGCCCGATTGGCGCGGACCATAATCGCCCTCCGCCGATATCTCTATCCACTCGCTAGACATTTCTTGCGCCCGTCGGGCGGCGGAGCGAACGCAATTCCCACAACGTCCGCCTGCAATGAAATGCTCCCCCGGGGCGAGCTTTGCGACACCTTCATCCGCGGTTCACGCCCGCACCGCCAAGTTTACGCCGAAGTAACCGCGATCCACCGCGCGAGTCGGCTAACCTGGGTTAGGGCGATTGCGTGGGGCGTCGCCCACATCTGGGGAGACTGCACAATGGCCAACGACATGCCGACCCTGCTGCCGACGCAGGCGCATGACGAGACGTTCGGGGGCGTGACCTACCATCTCGACGGCGAGCTGGTGCCGGTGCTGACGGTCGACGTCAGCCGCACGCCAGTGTTCTTCGAACACCACATCCTGCTGTGGAAGCATCCGCAGGTGCGGGTGAGCCTGAGGCCGATGAAGGGCGCGCTCAAGCGCATGATGGCCGGCATGCAGATCTTCGTGACGGAGGCGTCGGGCCCGGGCCAGATCGCGTTCTCGCGCGACGGCGCCGGGCATATCGCGCCGATCCATCTGAGGGCCGGGCAGGAGATCGACGTACGCGAGCACCAGTTCCTCGCGGCGACCGCCGGCATCGACTACACCTTCGCCCGCGTGCGGGGCGTTGCCAACATGCTGTTCTCGTCGACCGGCTTTTTCATCGACAAATTCAAGGCGACCGGCGACGGCATCGTCTGGGTGCACGGCTACGGCAACGTGTTCGAGAAAACTCTCGCCGCCGGCGAGCAGATCGACATCGAACCCGGCGGCTGGCTCTACAAGGACCCCGGTGTGCGCATGGACACGGTGATCGACAAGCTCTCGAGCGGGCTCTTCGGCTCGGCCGGCAACCTCATCGTCAACCGCTTCACCGGCCCGGGCCGCGTCGGCCTGCAGTCGATGTACCTGCACTATCCGACGGAAGAGTAACCGCTACTTCTTGCGCGGCCGGGTGAGCCCGGCGCCGGGCGAAACCCACTTGCCCGTGCGCTTGGCCTTGACGGCCTCGGCGAGCGTCTCGGCCGCCTGCCGTACCTCACCCTGCATCGCGAGGTCGCGGTCGAGCGCGTCGTGGCTCGTGGCGTACGGCTCCCAGTAGCCGATATAGCGATCGAGCTCGGCCTTGTTGCCGCCGGGCTCGAGTCCCATGAAGCTCAGCCAGTCGCTGACCGAGCGGCGGACGCCCTCGGCGCCTTCGACGTCGCCGTGCGACACCACCGCGAACAGCCGGCCCTTCAGGTGCTGCGGATAGTCCCAGCCCTTGAGCTCGAGCTCCTTGGCCAGCGGCACGTTCTCCTTGCCCTTGGTCGAGGTGGGGTCGGGGTTGCCGCCATCGGCACAGACGAGGCGGTCCATCATCAGCTTGAGTGGCGAGCTCACCTGGTACCAGTTGACCGGGGTGACGACGAACACGCCATCGGCCTTCACCCACATCGGGTAGATGTCGTTCATCCAGTCCTGCGTCTGGCCGAGCGAATAGTTCGGGTAGCACGAGCACGGCCAGTGGCAGAGCGGCGCGGCCGTCGAGAAGCAGGTCTTGCACGGGTGGATGTTGCGCCCGTATTCGGACGCCAGGCGCGACAGATCGAGGAACTCGGTCTCGATGCCGTCGCCGGCAAAGACCTCCTCGGCGAGCTTGCTCAGGCGATAGCTCTTGGAGGTCTCGCCGGGACAGGTATGTTCGCTGCGCGAGGCGCAGTTGATGATCAGCACCCGCGCCTTGCGGTGCTCCTTGGCGTACTCGGCCTGCGCCGCGTCGACCGCCTCCTTGGCGGCGATCCAGTCGAGCGAGAGTTCGTAATCCGGATCGGCGTAGCCGGGGCCGGCCTTGCGGGTGCGCGGCGCCTTGCGCGAGTGGCTGTAACCGTCCCAGGCGGCATCAGCCACGGCTTCCAGCTGCTCGCCGATCTCGTCGAACGCCGGATCGGTGTACTGGCTGAGGAACCGCCGCTTGAACTCGGCCTCGTCGAGCTTGACCGGCGGCATCTGTTTGCGCGGCTTGGGCGCGTCGGGGATCAGCTCACTCATTCAAGGTCTCACACGAGCAGCGACTGCGCGCCGTCGATCCAGACGGGCGTGCCGGAAATATGCGTGGAGGCGTCCGAGGCAAGGAACACCACGAGGTCGGCGACCTGCTCGGCGGTGCCGGCCTTGCCCTCGGTCAGGGGAACGGTGCCCTTGGCGAATTTCGCCGGCACCTTGGCGCGGGCCGTGGCGCGCTTTTTTGTGTTGTCGTCGATCTCGGTGCCGATGGCTCCGGGGCAGATGACATTGACGCGAATCTTGTAGCGGGCGAGCTCGAGCGCCAGCATCTGGCCCAGCGCGAGCTGGCCGGCCTTGGTCGTCGCATAGGCGCTGGCGCCAGCGGTGGTGAAGGTGCGCGTGCCGTTGATCGAGCTGGTGAGGACGATCGAGCCGCCGGCCTTTTTCATCAGCGGCACGGCGTTGTGGACGGTCAGGTAAGTGCCGCGCAGGTTGATGCGAATGGTCTCGTCCCATTCGGCCGGCTTGAGCTCGTCGATGGGCGCCCAGACGCCGTTGACGCCGGCATTGGCGAGGACGAAATCGAGCCGGCCGAAGCGCCGGGCGATGCGGTCGAACAGCCGCTTCATCTGCTTTTCGTCGGCGACGTCGGCGGCGATGGACAAAGCGGTGCGGCCCATCGCCTCGATATGGCCGGCGACCGTGTCGATCTCGTCGGCGGTGCGGCTGACGACGACCACGTCGGCGCCGGCCTTGGCCAGGGCCAGCGCACTGGCGGCGCCGATGCCCGAGCCGGCGCCGGTGACCAAAGCAATCTTGTCCTGAAGGTCCATCCTGACGCTCCGCTGTCGCGGAGTCCGAATGCCCGAGGCGGAGGCTGGTTCCGTGCGGCATGTTGTTGTGGGAACTGCCTTTTCATCACGACGTTCGGATCACAGCGTCAGGAATTTCATCAGTTTGTCAGGCAATGCAGTACAGTTTCGGTCCCCTGCTGGATGATACCGGCACCACCTTCCGCCTCTGGGCGCCCAGCCAACCCGGCGTCAATCTCCTCCTCGAAAACCGCCAGCCCCTCGCAATGGCGCGGCACGACAACGGCATCTGGTCGGTGCGCGCCGAGGGCGTCGGCGCGGGCACGCGCTATCGCTTCAACGTCGACGGCTACTCGTTCCCCGATCCGGCCTCGCGGCAGCAATCCACCGATGTCGAGAGCTGGAGCATCGTGCGCGCGCCCTTCAACAAGCCCCGGCTCGGCAATCCGCTCCACCCCTGGCATCAGTCGATCATCTGCGAGGTGCATATCGGCACGGTAACGCCCGAGGGCACGTTCAAAGGCCTGATGCAGCGGCTCGAGCATTTCCGCGACGCCGGCTACACGACTCTCGAAATCATGCCGATCGCGGAGTTCCCCGGGCAGCGCAACTGGGGTTACGACGGCGTGCTGCTCTACGCGCCCGACGCCGCCTACGGCACGCCCGACGATCTCAGGGCGCTGGTCGACCGGGCGCACGAGCTCGGCCTCTGCATCGTGCTCGACGTCGTCTATAATCACTTCGGCAACATCGAGAACGACCTGCCGCGCTACGCGCCGGAGTTCTTCACCACCGACATCAAGACGCCTTGGGGCGCGGCGATCGACGTGCGCCAGCCGCTGGTGCGGCAGTTCTTCTACGAGAACGCCTGCATGTGGCTGAGCGAGTACGACCTCGACGGGTTACGCTTCGACGCGATCCACGAGATTGCGACCGAGGACCGTGACCTGTTCCTGGGCGAGTTGGCCAAAGCCTGCCGCGAGGTCAAACCAGGGGCCAAGCTCGTCATCGAGAACATCAAGAACCAGATGCACTGGCTGATCCGCGAGGAGGACGGTACGCCGCGCGACTACACGGCGCAGTGGAACGACGATTTCCACCATGTGCTCAACTTCATGGTGACGGGCGAGAAGAGCCATGGCTACGAGGACGAGTCGCGCGACCCGGTGGCCGATCTCGAGAAGTCACTGGCAGACGGCTTCGTGCACGACGGCGACGCCGATGGCCACAGCGACGGACGCACCCGCAACGAGCCGGCGAGCCGGCTGCCGATGGAGGCGTTCGTCAGCTTCTTCCAGAACCACGACCAGATCGGCAACCGCCCCGACAGCAGCCGCGTGCCCGAGCGCACCGATGCCGACCGGCTGGACTTTGGGCATTTCATCACCATCCTCAACCCGCAGGTGCCGCTGCTGTTCATGGGCGAAGAGGCCCATTTGCGCCGGCCGTTCCCATTCTTCTTCGACATGCCGGAGCCGGAAGCCACGCAAAAGGCCGAGGGCCGCTATCGCGAAATGCGGGAGATCTTCCACGAGGACGTGAAGGAGGGACAGCTTCCCGACCCCCGCCTCGAGGAGACGTTCCTCAGTGCCAAGCTCGACTGGGACGCCTACGGGCAACGCGAGCACCAGGAGGCCCTGGCGCGTTTCCGCGAGCTCACGGCGCTCCGGCGCGAACTGATCTGGCCGCTGAGCGCCACCCGCAACCTCAACTCCTGGTCGGCACGGCAGGGGGACGGGCTGATCATCACCTGGCAATACGAGGCGGGCACCTACAACATGGTGCTCAACCCGACCGGCGTGCCGCAGGAGGTCACGGTATCGTTCGGCCAACCCGCGGCATCGACCGGCTATTTCCAGTTCATTCGCGGCGGCCTCCGGCTCGGCCCGTGGTCGGCGCTGGTGTGGCTGAGCTGAGGCGGAACCACGGGAACCGATTGAGGTTGATTGCCGACACCGCAAGGGGATGCGCCATGAGCCAAAGCAAACAGCCATCGCCGCCGGACCGGCGGGGCGATCGCGCCGCGGGTGGTCGTTCCGTCAAGCCCACACGCCAGGTCGACGACAACAAGGACGATCTCGGGCACGACATCAACTCGCGCAGCGACACGCAAAATCCGGTCAACGACGGGGAGCCTCGCCGGCAGCCTTAGGGTTGCGACCAAAAGTCGATTCGGATGGCTGGAACTCCGATCCGGAATTCGGGTTTGAGTGACATGACCCTCAGGTGAACGGGCGCGCCCTGGGCTCACGAACTATTCGGAGGCCGCGATGGCGAGCGCGTATATCCACAAAGGCATCGGCTACTGGCTCACCATGTTGCTGGCGCTGGTGATCCTGCTCTTCGGCCTTTGGCTGTTCGTCGGCGGCGTCTGGCTGATCAGCCTGGGTGGTTCCCCTTATTACGGCTTTGCCGGTGCGCTGCTCATCATCACCAGCGTGCTGATGTTCCGCGGCCAGCAGGTCGCGATCTGGGTCTATGCGCTGGCCTTTCTGTTTACCTTGATCTGGGCGCTCTACGAATCCGGTTTCAACGGCTGGGCACAGGTGCCGCGGCTGCTCGGCCCGGTGATCATGTTCATCCTGGTGCTCTGCACCACGCCGGTGTTGCGGGCGCTCGGCCCGACACAGTGGCCGCGCCGTGTCGAGACCACGGCCGCGAGCAGCGTCGTGGTGATCCTGGCGCTGGCGCTTGCGACGCCGCTCCTGATGCAGCACGGCTCGGCCGTGGCGCAGTCGGCGTCGGCTACGCCCACCGTCGGCACGGTCCCCGCCGCTACCGCGGGCGAGGACTGGCCGGTCTATGGCGGTACCAACCTCGAGGCGCGCTACTCGACCCTCGACGAGATCACCCCCGAGAACGTCGGCAAGCTGACCAAGGTGTGGGAATACCGGACCGGGGACCTGCCGCAGAACCTGCCCGACAACGGCGCGCTCAAGGGCAAGTATTCGCCCGAAACGACCCCGATCAAGATCGGCTCCAGCCTCTATCTGTGCTCGGCGCGCGACATCATCATCTCCGTCGATGCGCTCAGCGGTCGCGAGATCTGGCGCTACGATCCGAAGATCAGCGATAGCTACGTCCCGTATGGCGCGACCTGCCGTGGCGTCTCCTATTACGCCGTTCCAAATGCGCCGCCCGACCAGGCCTGCGGCACCCGCATCATCGAGGGGACCATGGATGCGCGGCTGCTCGCGGTCGACGCCAAGACCGGCAAGCCCTGCGCCGATTTCGGCAGCGGCGGCGAAGTCAGCCTGATGAAGGGCATCGGCATGAGCCAGCCCGGCTGGTACGGCGAGAACGTTGCGCCGGTGATCGTGCGCAATGTCGTGGTCGTGGGCGGACAGGTGCAGGACGGCATGGACGAGAACGCGCCGTCCGGCGTGATCCGCGGTTACGACGCGCAGAGCGGCAAGTTCCTGTGGGCATGGGACATGGGCAATCCGGGCAGCACCGCGGAGCCGCAGCCCGGACACGTCTATACCCGCGGCACGCCGAACATGTGGACCGCGGCCGCCGGCGACGACCAGCTCGGCTACGTCTACGTGCCGCTCGGCAATTCGTCGGTCGACTATTACGGCGGCAATCGCAAGGATTACGAGAACGAGTTCTCCTCCTCGGTCGTCGCCGTGGACGTGACCACCGGCAAGCCGGTCTGGCACTTCCAGACGGTCCACTACGACGTCTGGGACTATGACCTCGGCTCGCAGCCGACGCTCGTCGATTTCCCCACCGACAGCGGCACCGTGCCGGCTCTCGTCCTGGCTTCCAAGCAGGGCCAGA
>JBQCIY010000036.1:0-13474 GCA_051953275.1 Devosia sp.
CGAGCGAAGCGAGCTTAGCAAAGCCGGGGTGGGGGGAGTCGCGGTCTCGCACGCTGCCCCCAACCGACACGCGTTCATCTTCGCAACCCCCAGGCTCTCCGGGCATCACAGCCCCATTTCAAAAAACTTATGCCCGGTCATTTCACCGCCCTTATATTCTCCTCATCCCCTCGCGCTGCGAGGTCGCGACGAACGGTCTGCGGGGGGAGTTGGGGATCACGGGAGTCGTCCCGTGGTGGGCCAAAGCGGGAGCCGAGGCGGATGGCACAGTCCACCGCCCTCCACGCAGCGTATGCCTGAATCCACCCCAACGCGTCGGCGGGACGAAGGTCCCATAAGTTGCCGACTACCGGCTTGGACCCTAGTCCCGCCGAGGCCGCTTCTTCTCTCGAAAACCGGGCGACCGGACGATTTGGCATGTCCCAACGCCTTGCAAACCAACGGACATAAAGATATCTTTATATCTCGTACGGAGGCTCACTTGGCGGATGCCGCGACATTGGTGGGAGCGTTGCGCGCAGCCGGGGAGACCACCCGCCTGCGGCTCCTCGCCCTGCTGGCCGAAGGCGAGCATTCGGTCAAGGATCTGACCGAGATCCTCGGGCAGAGCCAGCCTCGGGTCTCCCGCCATCTCAAGCTCCTCGCCGATGCCGGGCTCGTTACCCGCAATGCCGAGGGTGCCTGGGCCTACTACCGTCTGGCCGAGGACGAGGCGGTGGCGGATCTCGGCCGCTGGCTGGTCGAGCGGCTCGACGGCGACGACAGCGAGCGGATGCGCGATCGTGTCCGGCTCGAAACCGTCCGCGCCACGCAGCAGGCGCAGGCTGCTGCCTATTTTGCCAAGGTCGCGCCACGCTGGGACGAGCTCCGCCAGCTCCACGTCCCCGAAGAGGCGGTCGAGACCGCCATTCTAAAGGCCCTCAAAGGCCGCACGGTCGACCTGCTGATCGACCTCGGCACCGGTACTGGCCGTATGCTCGAGCTCCTGGCCGGTCACTATCGCCGCGCCATCGGCATCGATGCGTCGCGCGAAATGATCGCAGTAGCGCGGGCCAAGCTTGCTGCCGCCAATATCGGCCAGGCGCAGGTCCGGCTCGGCGATATCGCCGATTTCGATGCGGGGCAGGAGGCGGACCTCATCGTCATCCATCAGGTGCTGCACTATTTCGACGATCCCGGCCGTGCCCTGGCACAGGCGCGGCGCGCGCTGAAGCCGGACGGCGAGATGCTGATCGTCGATTTCGCGCCGCACGAGCTCGAATTCCTGCGGGCCGAGCATGCGCATCGCCGCCTCGGGCTCAGCGAAACGCAGATGGCCGGCTGGGCCAGGGCGGCGGGCCTCAGGGTCGGCAAGCTCACGACATTTCCGCCGAGCCGGGGGGAGGCCGAAGGCCTCACCGTCTGCCTCTGGCAGCTCAAAGCAGAACAGGAGTCCAAATGAACGTGCCGAGCGAAGCACGCGCGAGCCGCCAGACGGGAGCGCACCCGTTCCAGGTGTCGTTCGAGTTCTTTCCCCCTAAGACCGATGCCATGGAGGAGCGGTTTTGGGAGAGCGTGCACAAGCTTGCGCCGCTCAAGCCGCGCTTCGTGTCGGTGACCTACGGCGCCGGCGGGTCCACGCGGGAGCGCACCTTGCGCATGGTCAGCCAGGTCAAGGCCGAAACCGGCGTCGATGCGGCGGCGCACCTGACCTGCGTCGGCGCCTCGCGCGACGAGGTCGACCAGGTCGTCCATGCCTACAAGACCGCCGGCATCAAGCGCATCGTGGCGCTGCGCGGCGACCCACCAGGCGGCCCGGGTCAGCCATTCGTGCAACATCCCGGCGGTTACGCCAATGCGGCTGAGCTTGTGACGGGCATCCGCAGGATCGGCGATTTCGATATTTCCGTCGCGGCCTATCCGGAACGGCATCCGCAATCGCCGAACTGGGACGTCGAGATCGACAATCTCAAGCGCAAGCTCGATGCCGGGGCCAGCCGCGCCATCACGCAGATGTTCTTCGACAACAACTTCTACTTCGAGTTGCTCGACCGTGCCGCCAAGGCCGGTATTCGGGCGCCGATCGTGCCCGGCATTCAACCGATCCATTCGTTCAGGCAGATCTCGAGTTTCGCGGCCAAATGCGGGGCCTCGATGCCGGACTGGCTCGCTGCTCGCTTCGACGGCCTTGAGGAGAACGATCCCGAGACGCATGCGCTGGTGGCCTCGGCGGTCGCGGCCGAGCAAGTGCTGGAGCTGGTCGATGCCGGCATCACCGAGTTTCATTTTCTGACGCTCAACCGCTCGAACTTCGTGTTGGCGCTGGCCCGGCTGCTTGGGGTGCGCCCCGGCTGATCTTGCGGGTGTGGATACCCAGCTATCGCATGGCAGCCATCTGCAAGCGGGGCTCCCTGTTCAGCCGCCGTTCAGCCACAAGCGCCGACCATCACGACCTTGGCCGAATTCACAGTGTGGCCATGTTTTTCGCCTCCAAGCAGCGACGGCGCGGGGGCGCGGAGTAGCGGGTGCAGCAGATGAGACTCAACTCGAAGGTGACCTGGGGCCTGGCATGGGCCGGTCTCGCGGTGGTTCTGGCGGTGCCGTCGGCGGACTACCTTACCGGGGCATTCGGCTTGAAATCCAACACGGCCGCGGTCATCACTTCGACCACCGATCCGGTGGCGCCTGTGGTTAAGGCTCCGGCGGCCGCGCCGTCCGAGCAGAAGACCGCCGAAGTGACCACCACGGTCACCAAAACCGGGGTGACGATCACGCCCGAGGCGCCTGTTCTGGGCAACTCGGGCAGTTCCAGCGTGGACCCGGTGAGCAAATATGTCTCCAGCGGCAAGACGCTGCCCGACTACATCTCAGGCGGGGACACGACTGCAAGTGCACCGGCGGCCGCGGCTCCGGCGCCCAAAATCGTTGCGCCTGCTGCGCCGGCCATCGCTGCTCCGTCGTCGGAGGAGCCGACACAGGTTGCAACCGCCGAGCCGACTGCGCCCGTTGTGGCGCCGGTGCCGTTCCCCGGCCGCCCGGCGGATGTCGTCAAGCCGAAGGTGACCACGCCGACACAACCATCGGTGATCGTCGACGAAACCGCGCTCGCAACGCAGCAAGACACTCCGCCGACACAGCTTGCCGTTCCCAACGGGCCGGTGCCGCCGGCCGGCATTGCCGACGACTGGCGGGCGCAACGTAACGCCCGCATCACGCGCTACCTCGAGCGCAACGGTCTGCTCGACGAGGGCAGCACGGCATCCATCACCGTGGTGCCGCCGCCCTCTGACTCGAACTACGATCCCAACGGATTTTATCTGAGTGATGGCCCGAACAACTCGCGCGCTGCACGCCGCGCTCGCATCGAGCAGATGTTGCAGGACCAGAGCGACGGCGACGTCACCTGGTTTTGACCCTGCCGCGGCGCGCGCGTATAGGTCGCGCCGCAAACGGAGCAGGGCCATGGCGTCGGTCTGGCAGCGTCTAGGACAGATTGTCGGATCGGCGAGCGAGCGCACGGGCGTCGTGGGCTCGCTGGTGAACCTGCTCGACCCCGACACCTGGCTGCCGGGCGGCAAGGACGCGGCGTTCACTCTGGCGCTGATCGCGCTCTCGGCCAAGATGGCGGTGAGCGACGGCGTGGTGACCGCCTCCGAACTGCGGGCGTTCCACCGCACCGTCGAGATCCCGCCGGGAATCGCCGAGCAGGTCGATCGGCTGTTCAAGCTCGCGCAGCAGGACGTCGCCGGCTACGAGGCCTATGCCCGCAAGGTGCGGCGCTTCTTCGCCATGAGCCCGGATACGCTCGAGCACGTGCTCGACGGGCTGTTCTATATCGCCTCAGCCGATGGCTTCATCCACGAGGACGAACTGACATACCTCAAGAACGTGAGCGACATCTTCGGCTTCGATGAAGCTCGCTTCGAACAGATCGCGGCCCAGCACGTGTTGCTCGATACCGGCGTTGATCCCTATATTGTCCTCGGTCTCGCGCCGGGCGCCGATCGCGACGAGGTCAAGCGCGTCTATCGCCTGCTGGTGGCCGAGCACCATCCCGACCGGCTCATTGCCAAGGGCGTGCCGGAGGAACTGATCGACGTAGCGACCGCCCGCATGCAGGCCATCAACCAGGCCTACAACAAGATCATCAAGCTGCCTCCTCCGAGACCTGCGGCTTGACGCCGGGCGGTTTCACCCGCACATAGCGGCCGCCAGTTGACCGGGTGGCCGCTGCCTTCGGGCAGAGGAAAGTCCGGGCTCCATCGAAATACGGTGACGGCTAACGGCCGCCGGGGGCGACCCCAGGGAAAGTGCCACAGAGAGCAGACCGCCTCCCGAAGCTTCGGCAGCGGGAGGTAAGGGTGAAAGGGTGCGGTAAGAGCGCACCGCGGACCGGGCGACCGGAACGGCAGGGCAAACCCCACCGGGAGCAAGACCAAATAGGGATGACGCGGCGCAAGCCGGCCGCTTTTCGAGGCCAGTCATCCGGGTTGGTTGCTCGAGGGCCGCGGCAACGCGGCTCCAAGAGGAATGGCCATCACGCAGCGGCAACGCTGCCTTACAGAACCCGGCTTACAGGTCAACTGGCGCCTTCACCCGCTTTTGCTTAATGGAATCTCAACCGCGCTCCGACACAGTGAAGGAATATTGCGTATCCGGCGCCCGCCGGTGTGAGGTTGTGTCCAACGATGGCTAAGCCGGTCGCCAGCCAGCAGAGTGCGCCGCATGTCCCGGTGCTTCTGGCCGAGGTGCTGGCAACGTTGGCGCCGCTCGAGGGCGCCACGATCGTCGACGGAACCTTCGGGGCCGGGGGCTATTCGCGGGCGCTGCTCGAAGCCGGTGCCTCGGTCATCGGCATCGACCGCGACCCGAATGTCGCCTCGTTCGCCGGCGCGCTGAAGGCCGAATTCCCGAGTCGATTCAGCTTCGTGCCCGGCGCTTTTGCCAAGCTCGATGAGCTCGCCACAGGTCCGGTCGACGGCGTCGTGCTCGATATCGGCGTCTCCTCGATGCAGCTCGACGAACCCGGCCGCGGCTTCTCGTTCATGCGCGAAGGCCCGCTCGACATGCGCATGGCCGGCGAGGGCGACAGCGCTGCCGACCTCGTCAACTCGCTCGACGAGACCGAGCTCGCCAACCTGCTCTTCGCCTATGGTGAGGAGCGCAAGTCGCGCCGCATCGCCCATTCGATCGTCGCCGCCCGCGCCGCGCAGCCGATCCGGACGACCACTGAGCTCGCGCGGCTGATCGAGGCGGCCATTGGCCGTAAGCCCGGTGACATGCATCCTGCGACACGGAGCTTTCAGGCGCTGCGCATCGCGGTGAACGACGAGTTCGGGCAGCTCGTCGAGGGCCTGTTCGCGGCGGAGCGACTGCTGACCGAAGGGGGGCGTCTCGCCGTCGTCACCTTCCAGTCGCTCGAGGATCGCATCGTCAAGCGCTTCTTCGATCCCGAGAAGGGCGGGCCGACGCAGTCGCGGCACCTGCCGCAGGTCGCAGCCGAGGCTTCGCGCTGGGTCAGTGTGTCGCGTGCTACAAAACCTTCGGCTGCCGAAATCGCACGCAATCCGCGCGCCCGTTCGGCGATCCTGCGCAGTGGCCACCGCTCGGCCGCCCCCGCGCGAAACGTGAACACCGCCGGACTCGGCGTGCCTCGCTTCCGGGGCGCCGCATGATCCGCACGCTCAACATCCTGCTCGTCTGCACGTCGATCTGCATGCTGGTCGGCGTCTACGCGCTCAAATATTCGGTCGAGGACGTCGCCGCGGAGAAGGTCAAGCTGCAGCACACGATCGAGCGACAAAAGGCGGACCTGTCGCTGCTCCAGGCGGACTGGGCGTATCTCAACCAACCGGCCAACGTTGCGCCGGTCGTCAACCGCCACCTCGTGGCGCTCAATCTGCAGACCTTGTCGCAGGACCAGTTCGGCAGCCTCGACATCCTGCCGATGCGCCTCAAGGCACCGGATACGAACGCCCTCAATTCGCTGTTCCAGTCGCTGAATTCCGGCGTCGATCCGATCCAGCAGATCATCTCGGAGTCGAACTGATGGTGGCGCTGGATGCCGGCAGCTTGCCGATTGCCGTCGATGGCGCCCGCAAGCTCCGCGGCGGCCTGACGAAGGCCCGCATCCGCTGGGTCATCGCCGTGCTACTGCTGCTGTTCGCAGCGATCTGCGGCCGCCTGGTGCAGTTGGGCATGGTGGTTCAGGATACTTCCATCGAAGGCAGGGCGCGCGACCTCATCACCGCCACACGTCCGGCCATGCTTGACCGCAACGGCCTCGAGATGGCTGTCGACATCCGCGTGCCGTCGCTGTTCGCGGAGCCACGACACATCATCGATGTCGATGAAGCGGCGACCGCCATCCACTCGGTGCTGCCGGACCTATCGGTCGACTGGCTCAGGCAGCGCCTGAGCGGCGACAAGGGCTTTGTCTGGATCAAGCGCGAGCTGACGCCGGCGATCGAAGACAAGATCATGCAGCTTGGCATTCCCGGGCTCGATTTCCTTACCGAAAGCAAGCGCTTCTATCCGGGCGGCAGCGAGGCCGCCCACATCGTCGGTGCCGTCAACATCGACAACCAGGGCATCGCAGGTATGGAAAAGGCGATGGACGATGAGGACGTCGCGCTGCTGCAGCAGGTCGGCTTGGCTCGCGGCAATGAGCTGGCCCCGGTCAACCTCTCGATCGACCTGCGCGTGCAGCACGTGATGCACGACGTGCTGACGGATGCGC
Source organism: Devosia sp. (assembly GCA_051953275.1). Lineage (GTDB taxonomy): Bacteria > Pseudomonadota > Alphaproteobacteria > Rhizobiales > Devosiaceae > Devosia_A. The sequence continues at coordinate 6,719 of JBQCIY010000036.1, forward strand.
TCAGCCGCTACCAGGCCTCCGCTGCGGCGGGCGCGATGATGGACATCAAGACCGGAGAGATACTCGGGCTCGTGTCGCTGCCCGATTTCGATCCGAACAATCCAGGGTCCGCGCTGCAGAAGGACACCTTCAACCGTATGACGGCCGGTATCTACGAGCTCGGCTCGACCATGAAGTCGGTGACCATCGCGGGTGCGCTCGACAGCGGCAAGGTCAAGATCACCGACAAGTTCGATGCCCGGTTCGGGGTCCGTTTCGGCCGCTTCACCATCACCGACTTCCACGGCAAGAACCGGATACTGACCGTGCCCGAGGTCTACAAGTATTCCTCCAACGTCGGCGCCATCCACATCATGCAGCAGTGGGGTAAGGAGAACTTCCGCGCTTTCCTGCACAAGATGCAATTCGACGTTCCCGAACCGCTCGAGCTGCCGGAGCGCCGCAATCCGGTCGTGCCCAAGACCTTCTCCGACATCGTCGCTGCTACGGCCTCGTTCGGTCACGGCCTGTCGGTCTCGCCGATTGCAATGCTGCGCGCCATGGGAGCCTTCGCCAACAATGGGGTCATGGTCAGGCCAACGATGTACAAGACGAGCCTCGCCGATGCCGAAAAAACCTATGAGCAAGTGGTCTCGCCGAAGACCAGCGCCGAGATGCGCTACATCATGCGGCTCAATGCCAATGAGGGCTCGGGCTCGCGCATGAACATGCTCGCGCAGGGCTATCGCGCAGGTGGCAAGACGGGTACCGCCGAGAAGGTGGTGAACGGGCGGTACGACACGTCCAAGGTGCTATCGCTGTTTGCCTCGGTATTCCCGCTGGACAACCCGCGCTACGCCATGATGATCCTCGTTGACGATCCGCATACCGAGCCTGGGCAGGGCGGCCACACCGCCGGCTGGAACGCCGGCGAGGCGACCGGCCGCATTATTGCTCGGGTGGCGCCGATGCTGGGAATCAGCCCCAATTTCGATCCGATGCTGGACAACAACCTTGTTCCCCCCGAACTCCGCTGAACTCATCGAGGAAGCCGACGTGTCGTTCGCACTCACCGAGTTGCTGAAGGGCGCAGGCAGCAAATCGCCTCGATTGCGGGTCGAGGGCGTCAACGCCGACAGCCGTGCGATCAAACCGGGCGAGGCGTTTTTCGCCATACCGGGCATGCATACGCACGGTGATGCTTTCGCCGCGCAGGCACGCGCGAATGGCGCCAAGGCCATGATCACCGATCGGGCTCCCGCCGCCGATCCTGGCATGCCGGTTGTGGTTGTCGAGGACGTGCGTTCCGCTTATGCCCGGGCCGCGGCGCGGCAATTTGCACCGCAGCCCGAAGTGATCGTCGGCGTCACCGGTACCAACGGCAAGTCATCGATCGTCTCGTTCGTGCGGCAGCTCTGGTCCGCCTCGGGCTTCAAGGCGGCGAGCGTGGGAACCGTCGGTATCGAGACCAAGAAGGGTCTCATTCCCGGCGAGCTGACAACGCCTGATGCGCTGGCCCTGCACCGCGATCTCGGCATGCTGCGGGCGCAGGGGATCGACCATGTCGCCATGGAAGCCTCGAGCCAGGGACTCGATCAGCGCCGCGTTGACGGTGTGCGCTTCAATGCGGTGGCCTTCACCAATCTGAGCCGTGACCACCTCGATTACCATCCGAGCATGGAGGCCTATCGTGACGCCAAGGTCCGGCTTTTCACGGACCTCATCGCCGATGGCGGGGCGGCTGTCGTCAACGTCGACGATCCGCACTATGAGCCCTTCATGTTCGCTGCGCTCAATCGCGGCGTCGCGCTGCTGACCATCGGGCGCGAGGGCGCGTGGTTCGAGATCCAGTCGATCGAGAACGAGGGATATGGCCAGACCGTGCGCGGTCGTCTCGTCGGCGAGCCGGTGCACTTCCATCTGCCGCTGACCGGCGCGTTCCAGGTTTACAACGCACTGGTCGCACTGGCCCTGGCGACCTCGACCGGCGCACCGCCCTCGAAAGCGCTCAAGGCGCTCGGCAAGCTCAAGGGGGCTCGCGGCCGGCTTGAGCTGGTCGGTGAGCGTAATGGTGCGGCCATCTTCGTCGACTACGCGCACAAGCCTGTTGCGCTCGAAACCGCGCTCGCTTCGCTGCGGCCCTATGCGAGCAGGAAACTCCATGTCGTCTTCGGTGCCGGCGGCGACCGCGACAAGGGCAAGCGCCCGATGATGGGCGAGATCGCGGCACGCATGGCCGACAAGGTCATCGTTACCGATGATAACCCCCGAACTGAGGCTGCCGAGGCAATTCGGGCCGAGATCATGGCGGCCGCACCCGGGGCCAAGGAGATCGGTGATCGCCGCAAAGCGATCGAAAGTGCCATAAGGTCGCTGAAGCCCGGCGATGTGCTGCTGATTGCGGGCAAGGGCCACGAGGACTATCAGATCGTCGGCACCACCAAGCACCACTTCTCCGACCACGAGGTGGTCGCGGAGACGTTGAAAGGGCTCTGATGTCCTCACTCTGGACCGTCGCAGAAGCCGTCGCCGCGACCGGCGGACGGGCGGAAAAGCTTGACGACCGTTCTCTGGACTCGGTCTCGATTGACAGCCGCGAGATTGAGCTAGGCGCCCTGTTCGTCGCCATCAGGGGCGACAAGCTCGACGGCCACGATTACGTCGCCAAGGCCCTGGAGGCCGGTGCGGGCGCAGCGATGGTCTCGGAGGAGTGGTTCAAGGCGAATGGCGGTGAAAAGCTGCTCGTCGTGCCCGATCCGCTCGAGGGCCTTCGTGCCTTGGGCCGGGCTGCGCGGGCGCGCTCGACGGCAAAGATCGTCGCCGTGACCGGCAGCGCCGGCAAGACCACCACTAAGGAGGCGATCCGCACGGTACTCAGCGCCGCCGGGGCGACGCACTATTCGATCAAGAGCTTCAACAACCACTGGGGCGTGCCGCTGATGCTGGCGCGGCTGCGGCGCGAAGCGCAGTTCGGCGTGTTCGAGATCGGTATGAACCACGCCGGCGAAATCACCCCTCTGGTTCAGATGGTTCGTCCGCATATCGCAGTGATCACCACGGTCGCGGCAGCGCACCTCGAGTTCTTCAGGTCAATCACCGAAATTGCCGAGGCCAAGGCTGAAATCTTCCTTGGGCTCGAAGATGGCGGCACGGCCGTGCTCAATGCCGATCACGACCATGTCCATGTGCTCTTCGCCAAGGCGCGCGAGGCCCACGTCGAGACCGTCGTCACGTATGGGTACGACGCCGAGGCCGATTATCGCATCGGCGAGCCCGAGAGTGCCGGAAGCCGCACGTTCGCACGTGTTACGCATGGTCGGGAGGTGTTCGACCTGAACCTTGGTGTCCGAGGCCGCCACATGGTGGCCAATGCAACTGCCGCGCTTACCGTGGCGATGGTGGCGGGCGTTGATCGCTACGTGGCGCTCGGTGCGTTGGGCGAGTTCGTTGCGACGGAGGGCCGGGGCGAGGTGACTCGCCTGGGACCTCCGCACAAGCCGCTGCTGCTGGTCGACGAAAGCTACAACGCCAATCCGGCTTCAATGAACGCCACCCTCGACGTGTTCGCCGGGATTGACCCGCCTGGCGGCAAGAAGGTCCTGATCCTGGGTGACATGCTCGAGCTCGGCCCGCAAGGACCCGAACTGCACCAGTCGTTGAAGTCCGCCGTCCTACGCACTGGAGCGGTGCGCATTTTTCTGATCGGCACCGCGATCGAATCTTTGGCCGAAACCTTGGGCGACGACCGGGTTGCCGGGCATGCCCGCCGCATCGAAGACCTGATGGAGCCAATGCTCCAGAGCCTTGCCTTTGGCGATGCTGTTATGGTCAAAGGGTCCAAAGGCGTTCGCCTCGCTTTGCTGGTCGACAGGATCAAGCAGCGCTTCGGGGTTTCCGCCTAGGACGGGACAGGCTCGGCGCATGCTTTATTACCTCGGCCAGTTGGGCGAGAGCCTCACAGCGTTCAACGTTTTCCGCTACATCACCTTCCGAACCGCTGGCGCCGTCGTTACGGCGCTGTTTTTTGTGTTCCTGTTCGGGCCGCAGATGATCGCCGGACTCAAGGTTCGGCAGGGTAAGGGCCAACCGATCCGCGAGGACGGCCCGCAGAGCCATTTGAGCAAGAAGGGCACGCCCACGATGGGCGGGCTGATGATCCTCGCCGGCACGCTGATTTCGACCCTGCTCTGGGCCAATCTCAGCAATCTTTACGTATGGGCGGTGCTATTCGTGACTGCCTGCTTCGGCGCCATCGGCTTCTACGACGACTATCTCAAGGTCAAGAAGATGTCGCACAAGGGCTTCTCCGGCTGGCAGCGCCTGACGATCGAAGCCTTGGTCGCGCTCATAGCGACCGTCATCATCGCCTCGATCACCGACCAGAAGATTGCGACGCAGCTGATGTTCCCCTTCGTGAAGGGTCACGGACTGCCGCTGTGGTATTTCTTCTATATCTTCGGCGGCTTCATCATTGTCGGGGCCGGCAACTCGGTGAACTTTACCGACGGCCTCGACGGGCTCGCCATCGTGCCCGTGATGGTAGCGGCGGCCTGTTTCGGGCTCATCGCCTATCTGGTCGGTTCTGCGACTTTCTCTGAATATCTGTTCCTCAACAACGTGCCCGGGACGGGCGAGCTCTCCGTGGTTGCCGGCGCGCTGATCGGCGCGGGGCTCGGGTTCCTCTGGTTCAACGCCCCACCGGCGCAGATTTTCATGGGCGATACCGGCTCGCTCGCCCTGGGTGGCGCGCTTGGGACCATCGCGGTCGCCACCAAGCACGAGATCGTGCTGGCGATCGTGGGCGGCCTGTTCGTATTGGAAACCGTCTCGGTGATCGTCCAGGTGCTGTCGTTCAAGCTCACCGGCAAGCGCGTGTTCAAGATGGCCCCGATCCACCATCATTTCGAAATGCTTGGATGGACTGAAAGCCAGGTGGTGATCCGCTTCTGGATCATCTCCTTCGTCCTCGCCCTGATCGGCCTCAGCGAGTTGAAGCTGCGCTGAAGCTGGCGCGACTCGCAGAACGCAACGGCCGGTCACACCTTCCTAACCATCCTGGCGCTAGAGTGCGCTTGGTCGAGTAGGGAGCCGCCGGGCAGGGCGGCACAAAAAGCATGTTCGCACGGGATCGCAAGACACCCATCGCCGAATGGTGGTGGACGGTCGACAGGCAGTTGCTGTCGGCACTGATCCTACTGATGGCCGTCGGCATGGTGCTGAGCTTCGCGGCGAGCCCGCCAGTCGCTGAACGCCTCGGGCTCTCACCGTGGCATTTCATCATCCGGCAGGCGATGTTCGACGTCCTGGCACTGCCGGTGCTGATCGGCACCTCGTTTCTGACCCATCGGCAGGCGCGTTTCTGGGCGCTCGGGGTGCTGGTGGGCTCGGTGATCCTGCTCTGGCTGACCCTCAAGCTGGGCGTCGAGGTCAAGGGCGCCAAGCGCTGGGTGTCGCTGCTCGGCAATACGGTGCAGCCGTCGGAATTCGTAAAGCCCGCCTACGCGGTAATTGCGGCGTGGCTGTTCTCCGAGAGCATGCAGAAGCGTGGGGTGCTGCCGCGTATCGCGGCGACGCTGATCATGGCGGTGATCGTCGGTGCGTTGCTGCTGCAGCCGGACCTCGGCCAGACTGCCCTGATGCTGTGCACCTGGACGGGCCTCCTGTTCCTCTCTGGCATTTCGTGGTTCCTGATCGTCGGGCTGATGGGCGCGGGCGTCGGCGGCCTGTTCGGCGCCTATTACGTGTTCCCGCACTTCGCCAAGCGCGTCGATGCCTTCCTCAATCCCGAAGGCGGCGGCAACACCTACCAGGTCGACAAGGCTCTCAACTCGCTGCTCGAGGGCGGCTGGTTCGGCCGCGGTCCTGGTGAATCCCTTGCCAAGAAGGTGATCCCCGACGCGCATGCCGACTACGTGTTTTCCGCCGCGGCCGGCGAATTTGGAATCCTGTTCTGCCTCTGTCTCGTGGTGCTGATCGTCTTCATCGTGGTGCGGGCCATGTCCGGCGCGCAGCGGCAATCGACGCTCTACGCCCGCCTCGCGGTCTCGACGCTGGCGATCCAGTTCGGGCTGCAATGCGCGATCAACCTCGCGGTGAATCTCAACCTCATTCCGCCCAAGGGCATGACGCTGCCATTTGTGAGCTATGGCGGAACGTCGACCATCGCCATCGCCTTCGGCATGGGGCTGATGCTGGCGCTCACCCGCAAACGGCCGGAAGAGCGGATGGCGACCGGCCTGCCTCAATATCGTCCAAGTACCACTGTCGTTCCTGCGGAATGAGCACTATCGTCCTGATGGCAGGCGGCACGGGAGGGCATCTCTTCCCGGCCATGGCGTTGGCGCAGGAATTGCGTCGCCGCGGCCACGTCATCCATCTGATGACCGACCATCGGGTTGCGAGCTACGGCGACAATTTTCCGGCGCAGCAGACCCATATCGTGCCGTCGGCGACGCCGTCGGTGCGCAATCCACTGAAGTTTGCCGGCGCGGCCTTCAAGATTATCGGTGGTATCGTGATCGCCCGGCAGAAGCTTGGCGGCATCAGGCCCGATGTCGTGGTCGGCTTCGGTGGTTATCCCGTGTTTCCGCCGTTCCTCGCGGCCCGCATGATGGGTGTGCCGGGCGTCTTGCACGAACAGAACGCGGTGATGGGCCGCGCCAACCGCGCGCTCGCCCGCTATGCGAGCCGCATCGCGCTGAGCTTTGCCAGGACGCAGTACGCCGAGCGCTATGCGGCGAAGTCGATGCTCACCGGCAACCCGGTGCGCGACAAGGT
>JBQCIY010000037.1:0-16334 GCA_051953275.1 Devosia sp.
ACATTGAGCAGCGACGACAGGATCGCCGGGTTGTTGATGTAGGCTGAGGTGAGAGCTTCGCGCAGCGTCTCCGCATGCGCCATCGCCGGCACCGAACACATCACAATTGCTAGCGCGCCCGCCCGCACACTACGAAAGAACACCATAACTCGGCCTCCAGCCGCCGCACCCTATGCCGCCCATCTGGGTCAGACAACTTTGACCCACAAGGGCGTGCGCGATTTCCCCAAAGATAGACCCGCCGCGTTGTGCCGCGGCAACACTTGCTAAGCTTCGTTTAGTAACGCGACGTGCGCCTGTCAGAACACGAAGCTGTCCGCCGGCGGCGTCAGCAGCGGCGGCAGTCGGGCGTCGAAGTCAGCGCGCGATGCGAGGCCCTTGCCCGATTTCGCATAAAGACGCGCCACCGGAACGCGTCCCTTTTCAGCGATCACCGCCACCAGCCGCCCCTCCGGCTTGAGTTGGTCGAACAGGTCGTCCGGCACCTCGGGCACCGTGCCCTCGATCACGATCACGTCGTAAGGTCCATCGGCCTTGCCCGCGCCGGTCAGCGTGCCGTTCGCGATCGTCGCGTTGCTCACCCCCAGGTCTGCGAGCCTGCGGCGCGCTTCCGTCGCGAGCTTCGCATCGCTGTCGATGCCGACCACGTGTGCCGCAAGTTTGGCGAGCACCGCGGTCGAATAGCCCGTGGCGCAGCCCACATCGAGCACTTGGTCGGTGTGCTCGATCGCTGCGAGTTGCACCAGTTTGGCGAACGGCGCCGGCGGTGCGAGCTTTCGCGTTGCCGACAGCGCATGAGCCTCGTCGATATACGCCAGGCTCTCGCGCGCCGCCGGTACGAACCGCTCGCGGGGCACCTCGCCCATCGCGACGAGCAGCCGGCGATCGGTGATCCCGCTCGTCCTCAGCTGGTTGTCCACCATGGTTTTTCGCGCCACTGCGTAGTCGGTCATCGTCGAGTCCTGCTGCTGATCGCCCCGTGCATAGCGCCGCCTCTTGGGGCGGGCAAGCGGCCCTACAGCAGCGTCCCTCGGAGGAAAACCAGCGCGATCGAGAAGTAGATGACGAGCCCGCTGACATCGACGAGCGTGGCCACAAACGGCGCCGAGGCGCTCGCCGGATCGAAGCGCAGCGTCTTGAGCGCGAACGGTAGCATCGAGCCGGCCAGCGAACCGAACGTCACGATGCCGACCAGCGATGCCCCCACCGTCGTCGCGATGAGCGCCCAGTGCGGCCCGTAATCGAACAGCCCCAGCATCTGCCAGGCCGTGATGCGGCCAATGCCGATGGCCCCCAGGATCGCTCCGAGCACGATCCCGGTCGGCAGCTCGCGCAATGCCACCCGCCACCAGTCGCGCAGTCGGATTTCATTGAGCGCGAGGCTGCGGATCAACAGCGAGGTGGCCTGCGAGCCGGAATTGCCGCCCGAGCTCATGATCAGCGGGATGAACAGCGTCAGCACCACCGCTTTCGCCAGCTCGTCCGAAAACGTCTGCATCGCGCTCGCCGTAAGCATCTCGCTGAGGAACAGCACGCACAACCATCCCGCCCGCTTCCGGATCATGCTGAAAAAGCCGATCTGCATGTACGGCTTGTCGAGCGCCTCGAGCCCTCCGAACTTGTGCGCGTCCTCGGTCTGCTCGGCGATCACCGCATCGATCACATCGTCCACCGTTACGATCCCGAGCATGCGCCGCGCCTCGTCGACCACCGGCAGCGCCAGGAGGTCGTGCCGCCGGATCAGCCGCGCCACCTCTTCGCGCGGCACCAGCGGCCCGACCGTCACCACCGCCGGCGCTGCTGCGAGGCTGAGGATCGGCGCCGATGGATCGCCCATGATCAGCCGCCGCAATGTCACGACCTGCAGCAACTGCCCATTGCCCGGCGCCAGCACGTAGATGGCATAGATCGTCTCGCGCGACTTCTCGACCCGGCGGACATGGTCGAGGGTCGCGCCGACCGTGAACGTCGACGGCACCGCCACATATTCGGTGGTCATGATCGAGCCCGCGGTCCCCGCCGGATAGGCGAGCAGCGTCTCGATCGAGGACCGGCTGGCCGCTCCGACGCGCTGGATCAGCCGTGCGGCCACGTCCGGTTCGAGCGCCCCCACGATATCGGCCGCGCGGTCGTCCGCCACCGCTTCGAGCAGCCGCCCTGCCAGCGCCTCCGGCATCGCCGCGAGGATCGCCGGGGCATCGGTGAGTTCCGGCTGGTCGAGAATCGCCACCGCCTGCGCGAAAGGCAACGTCGCAAGCGTGTTGGCGGCCTCCTCCGCCGGAACGGGATTGAGCCGCTCGACCGCATCGGCCGTGGTGAGCTCACGCAGCGCGGCCGGGCCGGCCGCTTCGAGATCGGAAATCATCTTGGACTCGCTTTCCGTCGGCCGCCGTCAGGCGGCTTGCGCGAGCCCGTTCAACTCAGGCCGTGCAGCCGTCGGACGGCATCGACGATCGACTGGGACTGTCGCTGGGCATGGGGTTGAAACTCCGGGGAGATCAGCAGGCCCGGGCGGCCGCCGATCACGAGTGAAATGCGCTTCGAGATTGGCCGCGTCAACCGATTGCCCGTGTCCGCGTCCAAAAATCTCGTTGCGTCACGATAAAGAGTGGAGGCCACGTCCGGAATCGAACCGGAATACACGGATTTGCAATCCGCTGCGTAACCACTCCGCCACGTGGCCTCGACACCGGGGCTGATTATTGCAGCCCGCCGGTTTCCGCAAGCTTGCACGAACGCGATAGCACAGGTCCCGCTTCGACGGATCGCAGCGAGTAAGTATTATCAGGCAGCCGACGACATATCATACATCTTACAGCTCCCACGGTCCCGCTGCATTCACCACCGCCCGTGTGTAGGCGCGAAGCCTTTGCCATATGCCGTGTAACGTTGCACCGAGAAATTCTGCCGATCGCCGCAGATTGCGGCGTCGAGTCTCTTTACAGAGGTATCTGATTTCCCATAGCTTCCCGCGCATGCGCCGGATGCGCGCACCGGGGCGATGCCCCGCTTAAGGGAGGACTATATGAACGGCACGTTGATGCGCCGCGCTTTTGTTGGCGCTGCAGCTTTGGCTCTTTCGATCGCGGCGACCGGCGCCGCGCTTGCGACCGATCCCGTTGCCAAGTGGTGTGGCGACGTGAAGATCGCGGCATTCCCCGGCGGCCCGCAGGGCGGCGTGTTCGCCAACAACGTCTACAACGGCTACAAGCAGGCCGAACTCGATCTGGGCCCCAAGGTCACCTACTACTTCTCCAACTGGGATCCGCCGACCATGATCAGCCAGTTGCAGCAGGCCATCGCCACCAAGGTGGATGGCATCGCCTTCATGGGCCATCCCGGCGACGACGCCGCGGACCCGCTCATCGACAAGGCAGAAGCGGCCGGCATCATCGTCACGTCGACCAATACGGCGCTGCCGAAGGCCGAAGCGAAATATGCGCCCGACGGCTTCGGCTATGTCGGTGCGCCCAACTACAGCGCCGGCTTCAACCTCGGTGCCGAAGCGGCCAAGCGGGCCAAGCTGGCGTCCGGCGATGAAGCCCTCGTCTGGGGCCTCAAGGGCCAGGGCGGCGACCGTGCGCAGCGCACCATCGGCGCCATCGACGCACTGACCAAAGCGGGCGTGAAGGTCATCTACCAGGAGATCGACTCGGCCACCAACGCCGACCCGAACGCCGGCACCGCGACCTTCGTCGGCCTGATGAAGGCCAATCCCGGCATCAAGCTCGTGATCACCGACCATGGCGGCCTGACCTCCAACGTCGGCGTCTATGCCAAGGCCGCGTCGCTGAAGCCCGGCCAGGTGTTCTTCGCGGGCTTCGACATGTCGCCCAATACCGCCCAGGCGGTAAAGAGCGGCTACCAGAACCTCGTGATCGACCAGCAGCCCTACCTGCAGGGCTACCTGCCGATCCTCAATATCTGCCTGACCAAGAAGTATGGGTTCTCCGGCCTCGACATCAACACGGCCGGCGCTTTCGTCGACTCCAACAATGTCGACAAGATCGCCCCGCTCGCGGCCAAGGAAATCCGCTGAACTCTGGCGGCGTCGAAAGACCAAGATGGCGGGGCCGAGTGCCCCGCCATGCATAAGGAGACCAACGTGACCAATCTAGCGGCGGCCGCAGCGGCCCCGTCCCCCTCCGCCGACGCGGTGCCGGTGATCGAGCTGCGGAACGTGTCCAAGACCTTCGGCGAGGTGCGCTCGCTGTCGGGCATCAATTTCAAGGTCTATCCCGGCGAGATCGTCGGCCTGCTCGGCGACAACGGTGCCGGCAAGTCGACCCTGGTCAAGACTGTAATGGGATTCCACAAGCCGGACGCCGGCGGCGAGATCTTCTTCAAGGGCGACCGCATCGACGACTGGTCGGTGGCCCGCGCCCGCTCGCTGGGGATCGAGACCGTCTACCAGGAGCGCGCCCTGTGTGAAAAGCAGCCGATCTGGCGCAATATGTTCATGGGTCGCGAGCCGCGGACCAAGTGGGGACTGCTCGACGTCAAGCGCATGCGCGCCGAATCGGCTCGCCTGATGAGCGAGCACATGGGCTTCACCTCGGCCGCCGTGCATCCCGACAACATCGTCACCACCATGTCGGGCGGCGAGAAGCAGGGCGTCGCCATCACCCGCGCGCTGCATTTCGATGCGCAGCTCGTCATCCTCGACGAGCCGACGATGGGCCTCAGCCTCACCGAGACCAAAAAGACCCTGGAATTCGTCACCGGCATCAAGCGCGCCGGCAAGTCGGCGATCTTCATCGACCACAACATCTTCCACGTCTATCCGGTCGTCGACCGGCTCTACGTGCTCGACCGCGGCAAGGTCGCGGGCGTCTACGACAAATCCCAGATCACGATGGAGGAGCTGATCGAACGGCTCTATCGCGTCGCACGTTCAGGCTCGCTGGAGTAGCTGCCGATGGCCACCGATAACGCAACGCCCGGCATCAAGGCGCCGCGGCCGGTCGACAACCGCATCGCGCCGCCCTCGATCCTGCGCCGCTGGGGCAGTCAGCTCGGCATCATCGGCGTCGGCCTGGTGATGTGGCTCTGCTTCGTCTTCGCCGCGCCCGCCGCCTTCACCAACGCGGACATCTACGTCGCCTTCGCCGAGACCACCCCGGTCTTCGGGATCATCGCCCTGGCGCTGACGCTGGTCGTCATCACCGGCGAAATCGACCTGAGTTTCCCCTCGGTCATGGCGCTCGGCACCGCCATCTTCTGCCTCGGCACCACGCAATGGGGCCTGCCCTGGTGGCTGGCGCTCATCGCGGCCTTCGCGACCGGCGCCGTCTGCGGCTGGATCAACGGTGCGCTCGTCGCCCGGCTCAACATCCCCTCGCTGGTCATCACCATCGGCACGCAGTTCCTGTTCCGCGGCCTCGAGCTGGTGCTGATGAACGGCACCGGTGTGCCGCTGACCGAGGACCAGTACCCGGCGCTCCACATGATCTTCCGCGAGCCGCTGTTCGGCGTCCTGCCGATCGAGACCGTCTGGATGGTGGTGCTGGCGATCCTCACCTGGCTGCTGCTCAACCGCACCCGCTTCGGCGCCCACGTCTTCCTTGTGGGCGACAACCAGACCAGCGCGCGGCTGATGGGCGTCAACATCGTTTCGGTGAAGACCCGCACCTTCATCTTCGTGGGCATCCTCGCGGTCTTTGCCGGCCTCATGGTCTCGGTTTACGGCTACTACTTCTGGCCGACGACCGGCGACGGCTACCTGCTGACCGCTATCGCCTCGGTGTTCCTCGGCGGCACCTCAGTGTTCGGTGGCACCGGCTCGATCGTGGGCACGTTCGTTGCGTCCTACATCATCGGGGCCATCAATGCCGGCATCGTGTCGGCCGGTATCAATGCGTTCTATACGCAACTGGCCTTCGGCTTCGTGATCGTCTTCTCGGTCGTCCTGCAGACCATCATCGAGCGCCGCATCCGCCGCCAGTCGCTGACCGGCCGGTGAGCTCCCGGCCGGCCCGCTTGCGGGCCGGCCAATTCAAGCTTCGCGGCCCGCTTGCGGGCCGGCCCCATTCAAGCTGCGCGGCCCGCTTGCGGCCGGCCTGGCCAACTGCCGGCCTTGCCAACTCTGCCCGGTGCTGTACGAAGGCGGAAGCGCTAACACCGGCCCCATGGCCGCCACGGCAGGGCCGATGTCCGCACCCGCAGCACCCGCACGCCTCAGCTTCGGCGATCTCGGCCAGCCGGTCCTCGCCGGCGTCCTCGCGGCCGTCGTCGGCTACGCCTCGAGCTTTACGCTCGTCCTTGGTGGCCTCGGCCGCGTCGGCGCGACTCCGGGTGAAGCAGCGTCCGGCCTGTTCGCCATGTGCATGGCACTGTTCCTGCTCAACGTCGTCGTGGTCTGGCGCCTGCGCATTCCGTTGAGCTTCGCCTGGTCGACGCCCGGCGCGGCGTTCCTTCTCACGCTGCAGCCGATCGAGGGCGGCTTTCCCGCCGTCACCGGCGCTTTCCTTATGGTCGCGGCGCTGGTCCTCGCTTGCGGCTTCGTCAAGCCGCTCGCCCGCGCCGTCGCCGCCATCCCAACGGCCATCGCCGCGGCGATGCTCGCGGGCGTCCTGCTCGAGCTCTGCCTCTCGCCAGTCCAGGCCGTGGCGCAGGTGCCGGCGCTGATGCTGCCTGTCCTGGTCGCCTGGGTGATCGGGCTCAAATTCGCCCGCCGCTACGCCGTGCCGATCGCCGTGCTCGTCGCCGCCGTCGCGCTCGTCCTCAGCACCAGCCTGCCGCCCGGCGCCCTGTCGCTCACCCTGCCGTCGCTACAATGGGTCGCCCCGGTCTTCACCCTCGAAGCGCTGGTCAAGGTCGCGGTGCCGCTCTTTGTTATCACCATGGCCTCGCAGAACCTGACGGGCCTCGCCGTGCTGCGCACCAACGGCTATGCCGTCGCCACCCGCGTCCCCTTCATCACCACCGGCGCATTGAGCGCCCTCGTCGCCGTCTTCGGCGGCCTCACCATCAACCTCGCCGCCATCACTGCGGCGCTGATGGCGAGCGCCGAGGCCCACCCCGATCCGCAGCGCCGCTGGCTCGCGCCGGTCGCCTCGGGCCCCACCTATCTGCTTCTCGGTCTCGGCTCGACCTTGGCGGCAAGCTTCATCGCCGCATCGCCGCCGATCCTCATCGAAGCCGTCGCCGGCCTCGCTCTGCTCCCGAGCCTCGCCTCCGCCCTCAGTGCCTCGCTGGCCGACGAGCAGGCACGCCTGCCGGCGATCACCACCTTCGTCACCACGGCCTCGGGCATCACGCTGCTCGGTATCGGTGGCGCCTTCTGGGGCCTGCTCGCCGGCCTCGCTTTGCTGCTGATCCTGCGCGCATGGAAGCGGTCCTGACCTCCGTCGCCGCCGTCGTTCTCGCCGGCGGTCGCGGCGAACGTCTCGGCGGCGTCAACAAGGCCCTGCTGGAAATCGGCGGCGAGCGCCTCATCGACCGCGCCCGCCGCATCGTCCACCGCTGCGAGCCCCGCTTGCTTGCTGTTGGTCACTACCACTTCACCGCCCATGACTTCACCTCGATCGCCGATCTCCCCACGGACTACGCCGGCCCTCTCGCCGGCCTCGCCGCCGCCGTCGAAGCCCTGCGCGACAGCCCGGCGCTTTGGCTCCTGTCCTTCGCTGTCGACACGCCTTTCTTCCCCGTCGATTTCCTCGACCGCGCGCTGGCGCAATCCTCCGATGCGGACGTCGTCCTTGCCTGCTTCGGCGCACAGGACTACCCGACCAACGCCCTGTGGCGGCTGAGCGCGATCCGTTCCCTGCCCGACGGCGTGCGCAACGGCAGCGCACCACACAGTCTGAAGCGCCTCACCGCATTCCTCGAGGTGCGCCGCCTCGACTATGCACATTGGTCCGTGGACGACCCTTTCGCCAACGTCAATACCCCAGACGACCTTGTGAATTTGCGCCGTCGCACAACCGGTTAACTCCGCGGCGGATCGCCCCTTGGCAAAGCAAATCAAATCCTCTACACGGGCGCTGCCTTCGGGCCTGCCAATGTTCCGCGATAGCTCAGTTGGTAGAGCAAGCGGCTGTTAACCGCTGGGTCGTAGGTTCGAGTCCTACTCGCGGAGCCATTCCCCTTGATCGGCGGATATCGGCCGACTCCCACCCCGACACAAACCTCATGACCTCGCCTGTCGGCAACGCTCGCCGACACTTCACACCCTCGCCGCTTTCGTCACCATACTGGCGGACCCCACAGGCGAAGGAAGACACATCATGACCAGGCAGTTGGACGGCAAGATCGCGGCAGTCACCGGCGCGGCGTCCGGCATCGGACTGGCGAGCGCCGAAGCCATGCTCGGCGCCGGCGCGCGCATGATCATGGTCGATCGCGATGCCGCGGCGCTCGACCGGCTCCGGGACAAGCACGGCGCGTCGGTCACGCCGCTGGTGCTCGACCTGCTCGATCCAAAGGCCTGCGCCACGCTCCTGCCGCGCATCCTCGAGATCGCCGGCCGCCTCGATATCTTTCACGCCAATGCCGGGACCTATGTCGGCGGCGATCTCGTCGATGCCGACACCACGGCGATCGACCGCATGCTCAACCTCAACGTCAACGTCGTGATGAAGAATGTCCACGACGTCCTGCCGCACATGATCGAACGCAAGGCCGGCGACATCATCGTCACCAGTTCGCTCGCCGCGCACTACCCGACGCCGTGGGAGCCGGTCTATGCCTCGTCCAAATGGGCGATCAATTGCTTCGTCCAGACGGTCCGCCGCCAGGTCTTCAAGCATGGCGTCCGCGTCGGTTCGATCTCCCCCGGTCCTGTGGCCACGGCCCTCATCGCCGACTGGCCCGCCGAAAAGCTCGCCGAAGCCAAAGCCTCGGGCAGCCTGCTCGAGCCGGAGGAGGTCGGCGAGGTGATCCTCTTCATGCTCACCCGGCCGCGCGGCATGACCATCCGCGACGTGGTCATGATGCCCACCAACTTCGACCTCTAGCGAGGCGCACCAAGCCGAGGCAGGCCGCGCAACTTCCCTCGACTTGCGACGATTCTGTTCATTCGCCGCTTTTCCGTCACCAAAAACATGCTAGCGCTGGTGCCGGACCAGGCGTTTTCTCCGGTCGCGGGCGGGCATCCATCGACGTCGTCGCGTTTGTTGCGTGGCGTACCTATGTCTTCATCTGGCTTCGAACCATCGAAGCTGTCCGTCCTGCTGCTCGCCGCATGGCGCAGCATCTATTGCGATCAAAGGGAGAACCTCGTGACCAAATACCTGATGGCCGCCTTGGCCCTGTCTGCCTCGCTCGCCGCCCTGCCACCCGCGCTGGCGCAGGGCACTGCCCCCGCGCCGACGGTGAATTTCACCACCCAGGCCGACATGCAGACCCTGCACGACGTCAACAAGCAGGATACCTTCACCGTCGGCCTCACCGACGCCCAGATCAAAACGACGCTCGTCATCAACTGCACCGCCGGCCACACCTCCTTGATGATCATCCACAAGGACAAGGTCTGCGCCTTCCAGAACGGCTCCGGCGGCAGCATCCTCAATCCCAACACTCAGCAATGGCTGCCGCGCACCCAGTTCGTCGGCGCCTACACCGTCACCCAGGACGGCACGACCGACGGCAAGGCGATGTCGATCAACTATCTGGCGCTCGGCACCGTGCCCGCCTCGCAGGCGCAGTTCGGCGGTTCGCTCAACCTCAAGCCCGAGCTGACCTCGACCGGCGCCCAGGGCCTCAAGGACCTGGTGCTGAAAAAGCTCCAGGGCGACGCCGGCTCGCCGATCAACACCGCCGTCGACACCATCGACTTCAACCAGTTCTTCGTGCCCGGCGCCGGCTTGCCCTCCGACAAGGGCTGCACCTGGAACGGCAACGCCATCTTCGCCTACCAGACCTATTCGTGGTTCTTCAAAGTCACCGCCAACTGCGCCGGCAAGAGCTACGATCTGAGCGGCAACATGCCGTTCACCAACAGTCCCAACACCAACGACCAGACGCAGTACGATCTCGTCCTGACCCTGCCCTCGGCCACCGCCCAGAGCGATGATGCGCTGTTCGCCAGCACGGGCGGCGGCGACAACGATCTGTTCGCGTCCGCCGACGGCATCTCCGGCCAGATCATCATGAAGAACTCCGACAACGTCGATGTCACGGTCGACGGCCAGAAGATCACGACGCCGGCCAACGTCCAGGCCACCGGCTCGCTCACCGGCAAGAACGTGCCGCTCGAAGTGGTCCGCTCGTTCGCGACGCTGATCGGCCTCCTGCCGTCCACCTTCTTCGGCGCCTGATGGCATAAGGCTGGCGGGTATCGAGCGCCCGCCAGCCTCGTCCCGCCCGGACTACTTCGAGATCGAGATCGTGATCGTCAGCGGACAGCAGGTGACCGTCACCTTGATGCGGGCCGGCGATTTCACGTCCCCGGCTTTTCTGGCATCGCTGATTTTCACGACGACATCGCTTGGAGCACCTGCCGCCACCAGGAACTTCTGGACGGCCGCGGTATCTCCCTTCAGAATTGCGGCAGTATAGGCCTTGTTCTTGAGCTCCTTGGCGTGGGCGCTCTTGACCAGGGCAATCTGTTGTGCCGTGGACGGCATTTTGGTCATCGCGTTCATGACCGGCGAGTTCGTCGTAGGCGTGGCTGCATAGGCAGCCTGAACCCCGAACGTGCCCACCACGAACAGGGACGCAATCAATAGCCTGCGCATTCCAAAATCCTCCGATTTGTGCGGCCCCGACTTGGCCGCCAGCGAAGGATATCTCCCCGGAAACCCGCCGCTTACATAACTCGGTGTAAAGTTCGCTTCAGGCTCAGTTAACACCTCACCTCACTACCAACCACCCGCCATGGCGCCCTCTTCCCTCACCACCTACCGGCAGAAACGCGACTTCGGCAAAACCCCCGAACCGTCCGGTGCGGCGCGCGGCAGCGGCGGTGACCGCTTCGTCGTCCACAAGCACTCCGCCACTGCCGACCACTACGACCTCCGCCTCGAGATCGGTGGCGTCCTCAAGAGCTGGGCCGTGCCCAAGGGCCCCTCGCTCAACCCCGCCGACAAGCGCTACGCCACCGAGACCGAAGACCACCCGATCGAATATCTCGATTTCGAGGGCGTGATCCCCGAAGGCGAGTATGGCGGCGGTCCGATGATCGTCTGGGACACCGGCACCTGGGCGCCGATGGGCGAGGTCGGGGAAATGCTCGACAGCGGCGACTTCAAGTTCCGGCTCTGGGGCGAAAAGCTCAAGGGCGGCTGGATGCTCGTCCGCATGAAGCCCAGACCGGGCGAGAAGGACACCAACTGGCTGTTCTTCAAGGAGCGCGATACTTCCGCCGACAAGAGCCGCGACATCCTCGCCGAACTGCCCCGGAGCGTGAAATCCGGCCTCACCACCGAGCAACTGCTCGCCGCCGATAAGGCGGCAAAAAAGGCCGCACCGCCCCCGAAAGCTGCGACCAGGCCGAAGCAGCTCGATCCCTCTAAACTCCCCGGCGCCGTCAAGGCCATCATGCCCAGGAGCATGAAGCCGCAGCTCGCCACCCAGATCGACGCGCCACCCCGCGACGATGGCGGTTGGCTGCACGAGATCAAGTACGACGGCTACCGCACCATCGCCCACCTCGAGGCCGGCAAGGTCAGGCTCATCACCCGCACCGGCATCGACTGGACCGATCGCTACGGCGTCCTTGCCCAGGCCTTCGACAAGGTCCACTGCAAGCAGGCCATCCTCGACGGCGAGATCGTCGTCGTCGACGAAAACGGCATTTCACACTTCGCCGACCTGCAGCAGGCGCTGAGCGACCACGCCGGCGACCGCCTCACCTACTTCGCCTTCGACCTGATGTACCTCGACGGCTACGACTTGACCAAGGTCCCGCTCAGCGAGCGCAAGGCCGCACTGCAGGGCCTGCTGGCGCCGCTCCTCTCCCCCAGCTCCGCCATCCAGTTCAACGACGGTATCGGCGGCGACGGCCAGCTGCTCTACGACCACGCCACCGAGATCGGCCTCGAAGGCATCGTCAGCAAGCGCCTCGACGCGCCTTACCTGCAGGCCCGCAGCAAGACCTGGGTAAAGGTCAAGGCGTTGCAGTCCGGCGACTTCCCCATCGTCGGCTACACCCTGTCGACCGCCGCCGCCGGCATCGGCGCCATCGCACTAGGGCAGTGGGTGGACGGCGAGCTCGAATATCGCGGCAAATGCGGCACCGGCTTCTCTTCCGCCGAGCTCCTCAGCATCCTCGACCGTCTCGCGCCCCTCGCCGCGCCCGACCAGAAGCTCGACGGCATGACGAAAGACGTGATCCCGGTCCGCCCCGTGCTCACCGCACACATTCACTACGCCAATCTCACCGCCGACAAGTCCGTCCGCCACGCCGTCTTCAAGGGTCTGCGCGAGCCCGAAATCACCGCCGCGGAAGCCCCGGCGCCCCGCAAGCGGTTGATCTCCGATGCCGACCTCGCCGGCATCTGGGTCACCAACCCGACCCGCCGCCTGTTCGGCAAGTCCGGACCGACCAAGCTGGACGTCGCCATCTACTACGCCGCAGTCGGCGATTTCATGCTGCCGCACATCTTCGGCCGCCCCGTGTCGCTGGTCCGCAGCCCGAGCGGCCAGCTCAGTGACATCTTCTTCCAGCGCCACCCTTTCACCGGCATGCCGCCCACCATCGCGAGCTTCGAGACCATGAGCAGCGACGAAGGCGAGCTCAAGAAGTACATCTCGATCGAAGACGCCAAGGGTTATCTCGCCCTCGCCCAGTTCGGCGTCATCGAGTTCCACGCCTGGGGCTGCCACTGGCGCGACAGCCTCGAAAAGCCCGACCGCATCATCTTCGACCTCGACCCCGGCGACGGCATCAAGTTCAAGCAGATCGTCGCCGCAGCCGGCTTCGTGCGCGATTTCCTCGCCGGGCTCGGCCTCACGGCCTACGTCAAGACCTCCGGCGGCAAGGGCCTCCACGTCGTCGTCCCGCTCACACCCAGGCTCGACTGGAAGAAGACCCACGCCGCAACCGGCGACATTGCCGCGGCCATGGCCAAGGCCGCGCCGGAGACGTTCGTGGTCAACATGGCCAAGGACAAGCGCGCCCGCCGCATCTTCATCGACTTCCACCGCAACTATCGCGGCGCCACTGCCGTGGCCCCCTACAGCCTGCGCGCCCGGGCCAATTTGCCGGCCTCAACCCCTGTTAACTGGTCTGATTTACCCTCCATCGACGCTCCGGAAGATTTGAATTATTCTACTTTGCCGGGAATCTTGAACAATTCCGGCGATCCATGGGCGGCAATGGATCAGGACGCCGGCGATCTTTCCGCCGCGCTCAAACTGCTCAGGTAATGCGTGGAGTTGTGCGATGGCCCCTAGGGCGAGCTGGAAGGGATATATCAAGCTGAGCCTCGTGAGCTGCCCGGTGCGGCTCTATCCGGCCGTCAGCGCCAACGAAAAGATCCGCTTCAACCAGCTCCACAAGGACACCCACAACCGGATCAACATGAAGCCCGTCGATCCGGAGCTGGGGCTCGTCGAACGCTCGGACCTCGTGCGCGGCTACGAATACGAGGACAAGCAGTACATCATCATCGACGACTCCGACCTCGATGCCGTGCGCATCGAATCCAACCACACGCTCAACATCGAAGCCTTCGTCGATCAGAGCGAGGTAGACGTCATCTATCAGGACTCGCCCTACTACCTTGCGCCTGACGGGGCCATGGCCGAGGAGACCTTTGCGGTCCTCCGCGACGCCATGCGGGCTGCCGGCAAGGTCGCCATCGCCCGCCTGGTCATGGCGAGCCGCGAGCGTGTCGTCACCATCGGCGCCCGTGAAAAAGGCATGTTTGTCACCACCCTGCGCGATCCGAGGGAGGTCCGCAGCACCGCCGCCTATTTCGACGAGATCCCTGACATCAAGACCGATCCCGAAATGCTCCAGCTCGCTGAAAAGCTGATCGAGCAGAAGGTCACGCACTTCGACCCGAAGGCTTACGAGGACCGCTACGAGACGGCCCTGATGGCCATGATCAAGGAAAAGCTCAAGGGCCACAAGCCGATCATCGCGGCGGCTCCTGAGCGCGGCAACGTCATCAATCTCATGGATGCCCTGAAGGCGAGCCTCGGCCAGGCCAAGCCTGCCGCTCCCAGCAAATCCAAGGCCGGGCCCGCGACCGAGAAGAAGGCCGCTCCAAAGCCCTCGCTCAAGCAGGCCGTCGCCGCCAGCAAGGCCGCTGCCGTCAAGGCGCCGGCCAAGAAGAAAGCTTGATGCAATAGATGGCACAGCCCGGCCCGACCTTCGGCCTTGTGGGAGCGCTTCGCGCCTTCCCACAACGCCTTGCGGCCAAGGCTGTCGCCTCGCGTGGCGGACGCCTCCGCCGCGGCGTCACCCGCCAGACCGCCCGCATCGTCGTCGGCCGCAAACTGCTCGACAAGCTGAGCGACGACGCCATCGTTGCGCGCCTGCGCACGCCGCGTGATGCCGGCCTGCCCCTGATGAGCGAAAACGGCCTCCTCCGTTGGCTGCACTTGCTCGACGGGCCCGAGCGTGCCGATCTCAGCCGGCAAGCCCTGCTGGACCAGAGCCGGCTTCCGCCCGAAACCTTCGACCTGCTCGCTCTCTTCGACGCCTTTGAGCACGACGCCGAGCCGTTCTCATTCCGCGACCTCATCCTTGCCCGCAAATATGCTGGCCTCATCGCCGGCGGCGCGAGCTGGGGCGCGGTCGTCCGCTCCGTCCACCAGGCCGGACCCGTCGCCTCCCTGACCGCACTGTCCCTGCATCCAGGCGGACCGCAGAAGATCTACGCGGCTGAGGCCGGCGGCCACGCCGAGCTCGACGGACAGCGCCTGTTGCCGCTCGAGCCGTCGGACGATGATGGCGAAGAATACTTCCAGCTCGCTGAGTCCGCGGAAGTCGCGGCGCTCTACGCCGAAGCGACGGTCCTCTATTCCCGCTGCCTCGCACTCGATCCCACCGACTCCGTCGCCGTCTACAATCGCGCCAACTGCTTCCGCGCCCTCGGCGAAGTCGATGAAGCCGCCAACAGCTACGCGCAGGCGATCAAGATCGACCCGAATTTCGTCGAGGCCTGGTTCAACTACGCCGCACTGCTGCGCGACCAGGGCAAGACCGATGCCGCGCGCCGGCACCTCGAGCGGGCCATCGCCATCGATCCCGATTATGCCGACGCCATCTACAATCTCGCCTCACTCGAATTCGACAGCGGCAACCTGATCGCGGCGCGCGCCGCCTGGTCGCGCTATCTCGAGCTCGACCAGACCAGCGAGTGGGCTCGAACCGCCACCCGGGGCATTGCGTTCATCGATCTCGACACCCGCAGATCGGCGAGCTGAGATGCCGGCCCAATTCCTCTTCGACGGCCCCGAAGACGCACGCGTCACGATCGTCCTGGCACACGGCGCCGGCGCGCCGATGGACTCCGCCTCCATGAACGCTGCCGCACGGGCGCTCGCCGCGGCCGATTTCCGCGTCGTCCGATTTGAGTTTGGCTACATGGCCGCCCGCCGGTCCGGTGAGCGAAAGCCGCCGCCGAAAGCGGAAACCGTGATGCCCGAATATGTCGCGGCGATCGACGACCTCGGCCCCACCAACGGCCCGCTGATCATCGGCGGCAAATCCATGGGCGGTCGCGTCGCCA
This sequence comes from Devosia sp., assembly GCA_051953275.1. GTDB lineage: Bacteria > Pseudomonadota > Alphaproteobacteria > Rhizobiales > Devosiaceae > Devosia_A. The sequence goes on from JBQCIY010000037.1 coordinate 15,627, forward strand.
GCATGATTGCCGACAGCGAATTCGACGCCAAGCGCATCGCCGGACTTCTGTGCCTCGGCTATCCCTTCCATCCCCTCGGCCGGCCCCAGCAGCTCCGCACCAAGCACCTCATCGGCTTGCAAACCCCGACGCTCATCTGTCAGGGCACCCGCGACGAGATGGGCAACCGATACGAGGTCGGCGACTACGGTCTGTCTGACGCGATCGAAGTGCTCTGGCTCGAAGACGGCGACCATGACCTTAAGCCGCGCAAAGCGATCTCCGGCTTCACCGCTGCCGGCCACCTCAAGACCATGGCCGAAGGGGTGCGCAACTGGGTCCGACACATCGCGCCGTGACGCTCGCGACCTTCAACATCAACAACATCAACAAGCGGCTCGATAACCTGCTCGCCTGGCTGCGCGCGGCCAAGCCCGACGTCGTCTGCCTGCAGGAGCTCAAATGCACCGATCGGCAGTTTCCGGCGACGGCACTGGCCGATGCAGGATATGGCGCCGCCTGGGTCGGGCAGTCGGCCTGGAACGGCGTTGCAATCCTGGCGCGCGGACTCGATCCGATCGTCACCCAGACCGCCCTGCCCGGCGACCCATCTGACGATCAGGCCCGCTACATCGAGGCCGCCGTCAACGGCCTCGTCGTCGCCTGCCTCTACGCTCCCAACGGCAATCCGCAACCGGGGCCGAAATTCGCCTACAAGCTTGCCTGGAA
>JBQCIY010000038.1:0-27351 GCA_051953275.1 Devosia sp.
ATCAACGCCGTCGATCCCGACATCGTCGAAGACGTCGACACGGCCTCGGTGGTCGAGGATCTGTTCGAAGGTCTCTACAACGAAGACGCGAAGGGCAACCCGGTGCCGGGCGTGGCCGAGAGCTACGACGTCAATGCCGACTACACGCAGTACACGTTCCACCTGCGCGATGCGAAGTGGTCGAACGGCGACCCGGTCAAGGCCAGCGACTTCGTCTATAGCTGGGAGCGTGCGGTCGATCCGAAGACGGCCTCCAACTACTCGTATTTCCTTGGGCTTGCCGGCGTGAAGAACGCCGACGACATCGTCGCCGGCAAGCAGCCGATCACCAACCTCGGCGTCAAGGCCGTCGACGACAAGACGCTCGAAGTCGACCTCAGCAAGCCGGTTCCCTATTTCGTGCGCATGACCGCGCACCCGACGCTGTTCCCGGTGCCGCAGGCCGTGGTCGAAAAGTTCGGCCAGGACTGGACCAAGCCCGAAAACATCGTCGGCAACGGCGCCTACACGCTGGCCGAGAACTCGCCGGGCGAGCGTGTGACGCTCAAGCGCAACAAGAACTACTGGGACGACGCGCACACCGTGCTCGACACGGTCAACTTCCTGACCATCAACGACGAGAACCAGGGCTTGACCCGCTATCTCGCCGGCGAAGTGGACTGGACCGACGCCCCGGCCGGCCAGTATCCGACGCTGCTGCAGCAGCATCCGGACGAGGCGCATTCGCCGGCGTTCCTGTGCACCTACTACTTCGACATCAACATGACCGCCAGCCAGCCGGTCGAGGCCCTCAAGGACGTGCGCGTCCGCGAAGCCATCTCGCTGGCGATCGACCGGGACGTGATCGTCAACAACATCCTGCAGGGCGGCCAGAAGGCGGCCTATGTGTTCACGCCGCCGGCGACGGCCGGCTTCCAGTCGCCCGACCTCGACATCGCGAAGATGTCGCAGGCCGATCGCGACGCCAAGGCCAAGCAACTGATGGCGGATGCGGGCTACGGTCCGGACAAGCCGGTCAGTTTCACCTACATCTATAATACGTCCGTGGCGCACCAGCAGATCGCCACCGTCGTGTCGCAGATGCTCAAGGAGAAGCTCGGCATCAACATGACGCTCCAGGACATGGAGTTTGCGACGCTGCTCGACAAGCGCCACTCGCGCGACTTCTCGGTGGCGCGCGATGCCTGGTGCGGCGACTACAACGAAGCCTCGACCTTCGAAGGCCTGATGGAAAGCACGTCCTCCCAGAACAACTCTGGCTACTCCAACAAGGACGTGGACCAGTGGCTGAAGGATGCGTCGACCAGCAAGGACCCGAACGTCCAGTACAAGCAGATCGAAGAGCAGGTGGCCAAGGATGTGCCGATCATCCCGATCTACCATTACAGCCATCCGTTCCTGCTAAAGACCGACGTCAAGGGCTGGCCGTACGACAACGTCGAGCAGACCTGGTACGCCAAGGACCTCTACAAGGTCGCGCAGTAACCTCCACGCAACTGGTGTGTGGCCCCGCGTAAGCGCGGGGCCTCGGCCATTTCCCGGATCGTTGGACCCGACGATTTAATGATAGCATTCATCCTGAAGCGCCTGGCGATCGCCATCCCTACGCTGCTCGTGCTGATCGTCTTCAGCTTCATCCTGATGAAGATCGCTCCGGGCTCGCCGTTCACCGGCGAGAAGAATCTGCCTCCCGAGACGCTCAAGAACATCTTCGCGCGCTACAATCTCGACAAGCCGCAGTGGCAGCAGCTGTTCGAGTACATCTGGAACATCGTTGTTCATTTCGATTTCGGCCCGTCGTTCAAGTACAAGGATCGCTCGGTCAACGACATCATCGCGCAGGGCTTCCCGGTTACGCTGACCTACGGGTTCTGGGCGTTCCTGCTCGCCTCTACCGTGGGGATCTTGCTCGGCGCGGTCGCGGCGGTGAAGCAGAACAGCTGGGCCGATTACCTTGCGGTGGGCGTCACGATCGGCGCGCAGGTGGTGCCGAACTTCGTGCTGGCGCCGATCTTGGTGCTCATCTTCACGCTGGGTCTGCACTGGCTGCCGGGCGGCGGCTGGAACGGCGGCAAGCCGCAATATGTGGTGATGCCCGTCATCGCGCTCGCCATGACCTACATGGCCAACATCGCCCGGATCATGCGCTCCTCGATGCTGGAGGTGCTGAGCACCAATTTCATCCGGACGGCACGGGCCAAGGGCCTGCCGGGGTACAAGGTGGTGCTGAAGCACGCGCTGAAGCCGGCCTTGCTGCCGGTGGTGTCCTATCTGGGGCCGGTGTTCGTCGGCATGATCACCGGCTCGGTGGTGGTCGATGTGTATTTCTCGACGGGCGGCATCGGTCAGGCGTTCGTGAACAGCGCGCTCAATCGCGACTATTCGACGATCCTGGGCGTTACCATCCTGCTCGGCGCGCTCACCATTGCCGGCAACCTCGTGGTCGACGTGCTCTACGCATGGATCGATCCGAAGATTCGCTACTAGGAGTCATCGATTTATGCTTGCAGACAGCCGCATCGGCACTGCACCCTCCGAGACCGAGGCGGCGCCTGAAGTCGGGCCAGTCGCGCCGGTCCGTGGCCGGTCGCTCTGGCAGGACGCCATGTCGCGCTTCGTGCGCAACCGGGCGGCATTGGTCAGCGTCATCATCCTCGCCCTCATCGTGATCTTCACCTTGGTGGGCCCGCTGTTCGCGCCGTGGTCGATCGAGAAGATCGACTGGAGCATCACCGGCAAGGTCAAGCTGCTCGGGCAGCCGTCGCTGGCCAACGGTCACTTTTTCGGCACGGATGAGGTCGGTCGCGATCTTTACTCCCGCGTTATCCAGGGGACGCAGATTTCGCTCGCGGTGGGTATCCTTGGCGCGGCCGTCGCGGTGCTGGTCGGCACGCTTTACGGTGCCATTGCCGGCTATTTCGGCGGCAAGCTCGACAGCGCCATGATGCGCTTCGTCGACATTTTCTATTCGATCCCCTTCCTCTTCATCCTGATCCTGCTGCTGATCATGTTCGGCCGCTCGTTCGTGGTGCTGTTCATGGGCATCGGGCTGATCTCGTGGCTCGGCATGGCGCGCGTGGTGCGCGGCCAGACGCTGACGCTCAAGAACCGCGAGTTCGTCGAGGCGGCGATCGCGACCGGGGTCAAACCGCTGGCCGTGGTGTTCCGGCACATCGTGCCGAACCTGCTCGGGATCGTCGTGGTCTATGCGACGCTGCTCATTCCCGAGATCATCCTGCTCGAGAGCTTCATCTCCTTCCTCGGGCTCGGCATCCAGGATCCCTACACGTCGCTCGGCGCGCTCATCTCCGACGGTGCGCGCACCATGCAATATGGCGAGCTGTGGCAGATCGGCTTTCCGCTCGCCTTCTTCGTCGTGGTGCTGTTCAGTTTCTTCTTCGCGGGCGACGGGCTGCGCGACGCGCTCGACCCCAAGGACCGCTGATGGCTCTGCTCGACGTCACCGATCTGTCGATCGGCTTCCACATGCCCGGCCGCGACATCCAGGTGGTCAACAAGGTCAGCTTTTCGCTGGGCGAAGGCGAGACCATGGCCATCGTCGGCGAGAGCGGCTCGGGCAAGACGCAAACGGCGTTTTCGCTGATCGGGCTCCTGGCCAAGAACGGCTTTTCTTCGGGCAGCGTGAAGTTCGAGGAGCAGGAGTTGCTGGGTCTTCCAGAGGCCCAGCTCAACAAGGTCCGGGCCGAAAAGATCGCGATGATCTTCCAGGACCCGATGACGTCGCTCAATCCGTATCTGCGGGTCGGCGAGCAACTCGTCGAAGTCCTGGTGCTGCACAAAGCCATGAACAAGCGCGAGGCGCAGGCCGAGGCCGTGCGCATGCTCGATGCGGTGAAGCTGCCGGACGCGCGCAACATCTTCAACCGCTTTCCGCATGAGTGCTCGGGCGGCATGCGGCAGCGCATCATGATTGCGATGGCACTCCTGTGCCGGCCGAAGTTGCTGATCGCCGACGAGCCGACGACGGCGCTCGATGTGACCGTGCAGGCGCAGATGCTCGAGCTGTTCAAATCGCTGACCGCCGAGTTCGGGACGGCGCTCATCATCATCACACACGATCTGGGTGTGGTCGCCGGCCTCGCCGACCGCATGATGGTGATGTATGCCGGTCGCGCCGTCGAGATGGGCACGGTCGACGAACTGTTCTACGATCCGCGTCATCCCTACACGCTGGGCCTGCTCAATTCGACGCCGAACGTCGAGGAAAAGAGCGAGCGGCTGAATTCGATCAGCGGTGCGCCGCCAAATCTCGAACGGCTGCCGCGCGGCTGCGCATTCCACCCGCGCTGTGCGTTCCGGTTCGAGCGCTGTTTCGCCGAGGTGCCGGCGCTCCTGAATTTCGGCGAAGGCGACAGAAAGAAGGCGTGCCACTATGCGCGGTCCCTGGTGGCCGAGGAGAGTGCGGCGTGAGCATGGACATGAGCACCGAGCTCCTCCGGATCGAGCATCTGTCAAAGACGTTCGCGATCGGCGGCGGCATGTTCAAGCCGCCGCTGCAGCTCAAGGCGCTGCAGGACATCTCGTTCTCGATCGAGGAGGGCGAGACGCTCGGCATCGTCGGCGAGAGCGGCTGCGGCAAGTCCACGCTGGGTCGCTGCATCCTGCAGCTCCTGAGGCCCGACGGCGGCCGGGTGCTGTGGATGGGCAAGAACCTGCTCGATCTCGACGCGGAAGCGATGCGCAAGAAGCGCCGCGAGCTGCAGATCATCTTCCAGGACCCGCAGGCGTCGCTGAACCCGCGCATGACGGTCGGCGAAATCATCGCCGATCCGCTGAAGACGCTGCTGCCGGAGCTCAATGCGGCGCAGCGGCGCGAGCGGGTCATGAAGATGATGGAGTCCGTCGGCCTGCAGCCCGAGATGATCAACCGCTACCCGCACGAGTTCTCGGGCGGCCAGGCGCAGCGCATCGGGATTGCGCGCGCGCTCATCACGGAGCCCAAGCTGATCGTCTGCGACGAGCCGGTGTCGGCGCTCGATGTGTCGATCCAGGCACAGATCCTCAACCTGCTGACCGAGCTCAAGGAGCAGTTCGGCCTGACGCTAATCTTCATTTCGCACAATCTGTCCGTGGTGCGGCACGTTTCCGACCGCATCCTCGTGCTCTATCTGGGCCGGATGGTCGAGCTGGCGCCGGGAGACGCGCTCTACGACGATCCCAAGCATCCCTATACGAAGGCGCTGCTGACGGCGGTGCCGGTGGCCGATCCCAGGCGGGCACGGCAGCGCAATATCGATGCACTGCAGGGCGAAATTCCATCGCCGATCAATCCGCCATCCGGTTGCGCGTTCCGGACGCGGTGCCGCTATGCCATCGCCCGCTGCGCGGAAATCCTGCCGCCGCTCGAAAACACCGGGCCGGGCCGGCTGGCGGCCTGCATCCGCTGGGAAGAGATCGACCACGCCGAAGGTATGGAGTCGGCCGCGGAACGGGCTTAGGCCGAGCGCTTCTCGTCGGAAGAGCGGCGGCGCGGCTTGCCGGGCTGCTCCTGGCGGCGGCGGTCGGGGCCGGCGTAGCTGCTGCCGTCGACAAAGGCGCGCGGGGCGTTGCGGATCGCGTCGAGCCTGAGCGCGATGTGCTGGGCCGAGAAGGGCTTGCGCAGGAACTCGGTAACGCCGGCATCGCGAGCCGTGGCGATCATAGCGGAACTGGGCGCGGCGGCCGTCATGATGATCGGCGACAGCCGGTTGGGGTGATCCTGAGACTGCCGGATCCGGCGAATGGCGGCAAACCCGTCAGTGCCGGCCAACTGCTCGTCGATCAGGATGATGTCATAGGGTCGGCGGCGCAAGAACATCTCCGTGCGGCCGATGCTGTCGGCCTCGTCGACCGCCCGGATCTTGAGCGAGTGCAGCATGAGAGTGATCAACCCGGCCATATGGGTGGACGGGTCTGCGACAAAGGCGCGAAAGTCGGTGGTGGACTGGCCCATTGGCGAATCCTGCGCCCAACCCCTTGCGAGGGTGTTAACTTCTGCGGCGCAACGCGACCCCGTGCGGAAGCCCCGGCGGGGGCGTGCAAATCTCCGGCAAACGTTGACAGGGCGGGCTTTTGCCTCTATTCGTCCGCGCACTTCATGGGCGCTCGGCGCCTGTTTTTATTTCGTCAAAAGGCTGCACGATGAAAGTCCGCAACTCCCTCAAGGCTCTGATGGGCCGTCATCGCGCCAACAAGCTGGTTCGCCGGCGCGGCCGCGTCTACATCATCAATAAGGTCGACAAGCGCTACAAGGCTCGCCAGGGCTGAGCTTTTGGCTGTTGCCGGATGAACAGGCCCGCTTCGGCGGGCCTTTTGTTTTTCGCGCATGGTGCGTTGCATCGGCCGCGAAAGGCCGTACCATACCAGACACTGACGTTTGGAGGTTCGGGACCCATGCGTGCCTCGGTGGTGATCAAGGTCGCAATCGAACGGCCCTATGAAGAGGTCTACGAGTTGCTCGCGGACCCGCTCTATTTCGGCAAGTGGGCGGTCAATCCCGATACAGAGATGGAAGCACTCGACGATGACGCCTGGCTGGTCGAGTTGCCGCGGGGGCAGTCGGTTATCCGCTTCACGCCCAGGAACCCATACGGGGTTCTCGACTATGAGACGTTCCCTCTAGGCGAGAGTCACGGACCGGTCAATCCGGTGCGGCTGATCCGCAACGACGAGGGCTGCGAGCTGGTGCTGATCTGGTACCAGCGCGACGGCGTGCCCGAGGAGAAGTTCCGCTCCGATGCCGAGTGGGCGGAATCGGACCTGCAGCGGCTCAAGACGCTGCTCGAGGGTGGCTAAGGAGCTTTCTCTCCCAGCTTATCAGGTCTCAAGTTGCGAACGCGGCGAGGATGCGGATCCAGGAGCGGATGCCCTTCTGGAAACTCTTGAGGTTGTATTTCTCGTTGGGGGAATGGATGCGGTCGTCGGCATTGGCGTAGCCGATGAGCAGCGTGTCGAGACCTAGGATGCGCTTGAAGTCGCCGGCGACGGGGATGGAGCCACCCGAGGCGCGCAGCGCCGCCTGGCGGCCCCACTCGTCGGCGAGCGCGGCCCGCGCCTGCTGCAGGTACTTGCCTGTGGTCGGCACTGCGATCGCCGGACTGCCGCCGTGCTCGTGGAATTCGACCGAGCAGTCGGCGGGGATGCGGGCGCGGACATGGGCGCGAAACGCGGCTCGGACCTTGTCGGGGTCCATGTCAGCGACGAGACGGAAGGAAATCTTCGCGCTGGCCTTGGCGGGGATCACGGTCTTGAAGCCGTCCCCGGTGTAGCCGCCGGACATACCGTTGATCTCGCAGGTCGGCCGCGACCAGGTCTGCTCGAGCACGGAGCGGTTCTGCTCGCCGGCCGGGATCGAGAGGCCGACATCCTTGAGGAACGCGGCGCCGTCGAAGCCGAGCGTTTCCCAACTCGCCCTGGTGGTTGCATCGACCTCCCTGACGTCGTCGTAGAAGCCGGAGATGGCGACCGAGCCGTCGGGATTGCGCAGGCTCGCGATGATCTCGGCCAACAGCTGGTTGGGGTTGCGCGCTGCATTGCCATACATGCCGGAATGCAGGTCCTTGTCAGCGCAGGTGACGATCACCTCTTCGCCGACGAGGCCGCGGAGCATGGTGGTGATCGACGGCGTCTCGGGATCGAGCAGGTCGGTGTCGCAGACCAGGGCGACATCGGCGCCCAGCTCGTCGCGCGCCGACTGCAGGAACGGCGGCAGGTTCTTGCCGCCGGATTCTTCCTCGCCCTCGAGGCAGAGGGTGACGTTGACCGGCAACTTGCCGGTTGCGGCGCGCAGGGCACGGCACGCCTCGAGAAAGGTCAGGAGCTGCCCCTTGTCGTCGGAGGTGCCGCGGCCCATCAGGTGGACTTCACCGTTGGGCTGCCTGGCCTCGGTGAGAGTGAACGGATCGGTATTCCACAGCTCGAGCGGATCGACCGGCTGCACATCGTAGTGGGCGTAGAAGACGACCTTCGGGCCCGCGACTTTCGGGGCATGGGCGACGACCACCGGGTGGCCGGGCGTCGGGCGGGCGGAGGCCGAAAAGCCCTCGCCGGCAAGCTCAGTCACCAGCCAGTCGGCGGCGCGCCGGCACTCGGCCTTGTAGGCCGGATCGGTCGAGATCGACTTGATGGCAACGAGTTCGCGCAGGCGGTCGAGGCTTTCGCCCATGTGCATATCGGCATGGGCGAGGGCGGCATCGAGTTCGGTTTTCGAGACGGGCATGGCGGATATCCTTTGCTGAAGGCGAGTTATGCCCTCGGATGAGCCGATGCAAGCGGGCTCGGAGTGGGGTCTTGTCCCTGCTCTGTCCGACCGATCCCAAGAGGGCTCGTTCGGCCAACCGCTGGTTACGCGTCGACCACCACGTAGTCTTCCTCGATGCGCACCGGGATGGTTTCGGCGCGATACGGCCCTTCTGCGACGGCGCTGCCGGGCTCGACGGTGACGGGATAGGGCCGGGCGCGGGCGTGGATGCCGGTGCAGAAGGAACGGCCGGTCTTGATGTCGAATTCCCAGCCGTGCCACGGGCAACGGATGATCTCGCCCTGCCGGGTGTAGCTGTAGTCGCCAGGGGCCGTGGATTGCAGCAGGCCCGTGACGACGCCCTGCGCGAGGCTGCCGCCGTTGTGGGGGCATTTGTCGAGCAGGGCGAAGTATTCGCCGTTGATGTTGAAGACGACGATGCCGCGGCCGTCGACGTCGATACGGCGGCGGGTGCCGGGGGTGAACTCGGACACGGGCGCAACGATCCGCTTGGCCATCAGTGCGACCCGTATACGCCGCGGGCGTTGTCGATGAAGAACTGCCGGCGCTGCTCATCCGTCGCGGGGAACATGATGACGCGCGTCGGGTCGTCGAAATCCCAATGCGGATAGTCGGACGAGAACATGATGCGGTCCCAGCCGAGCCAGGCGAAGATATCGCCGAGCATCCGCTTGTTTTCGGGCTCGTCCATCGGCTGGCTGGTCCACCAGACGTTGCGGCGCACATATTCGCTGGGCTTGAGCTTCAGGTGCGGGACCTCGGAGCGCAGGATGTCGAAGTTGCGGTCGAGACGCCACAGCAGCGACGGGGCCCAGGTGAAACCGGACTCGATGAGGACGAGCTTCAGCTTGGGCCAGCGCTCGAACACGCCTTCGATCACGAGGCTCACGAGACCGGACTGGCTGGTCTGCGCGTGGCCGACCATTTCGTCCATGTAAAAGCTCGGCCAGCCGGAGCTGGTGACGGGCCAGCCGGAATTGCCGAACGCGTGGATGCCGACGGGCAGGCCGGCATCGGTCGCGGCGGCGTAGATCGGCCAGTAGCGCTTGTTGCCGGGCGGCATGGAGGTGCGCGACAGCAGCAGGACCTGGACGAAGCGGCTGTTGCCGGCCCAGTGGCGGATTTCGTCGGCCGAGGCCTCCGGATCTTCGTAGGGCACGACGATCGAGGCATGCAGCCGCGGTTCGCCGGCGACCCACGTCTCCGCCTGCCAGTGATTGATGGCGCGGCAGAGCGCGGCGGAATGTTCGAGGTTGCGCACGCCCTGGCTCGACACCAGCGGATTGAGGATGCCGAAGCCGATGCCGTTCTGGTCGAGATGCTGCGTGCGCATGAACGGCAGGCTCGAGCCTTGCGGCCCGCCCTCGGGCGGCCAGGCGTCGCGGCGCGAGGCGTTGGGCTGGCTCTTATGATAGGCGGCGCCCGACATGTAGTGCTGGTTGCGGATGGCGCCGTAGGTGCGGAAGTGCTCGATCCAGCGGTGCTCGAGCCAGGGCTCGAGATCGGCCATGGAGCGCACGGCGGGATGGATGTCGCAATCGTAGATGCCGGTCAGCCGCTCCACGCTCATTTGCGGCCTCCGAGCCGCGGATAGGTGGCGAGCGGGTTGGCGGCGCAGATCGCCTCCTGCATGGCGGGATCGAAGCCGGGCGGGAATACATCGGTGCCGCTGAACTGCGCGTGCGGCCAGTCGGTCGAGAACAGCAGGAGCTGGTCGCTGCCCAGGTGGTCGAACAGGCGCTTGAGCTGGTCGACGTCGGGTGGGGCATCGACGGGGGTGAGCGAGAACCGGACCTGGTCCCGCACCACTTCGGCCGGCGAGCGGTCGGCCCACGGGATTTCGAAACGCAGGCCGGCCCAGTACTTCGCCATGCGCCAGAGCAGCGGCGGCAGCCAGGTCCAGCCGGATTCGAGCATCACCACCTTGAGGGTCGGGAACTGGTTGAACACGCCTTCGGTGAACAGGCTCGTGAGCTGGTACTGGAAGCTCTGGGCGTTGGCGACGTAATCCTCGAGATAGTAGCTCGGCCAGCCGAGCGCCGTGGGCGGATGGCGCAGCTCGCTGCCGGCATGGATGCCGATGGCGAGGTTGTGGTGCACCGCTGCCTTGTAGATCGGCCAGTAGGAGCGGCGGCCGAGCGGACTGGCGGTGCCGGCTAGAACGAGAATCTGGACGAAACGCGGATCGGCGGCGCAGCGCTCGATCTCGTCGACGGCCATTTCGACGTTTTCGAGGCTGACGACGATCGAGGCGCGAAAGCGCGGATCGCGGTCGAGGAATTCGGCGCGCAGCCAATCGTTGAGGGCGCGGACATAGGCGTAGGCGAGGTCGTCGGCGAACAGCGTCTGCACGCCGAACAGGCAATTGAGAATGCCGATATCGGAGCCGAACGGATCGAGGCATTGGGTGCCGATGGTCGCGGCATCGGGGCCCGGGCGGCCCTTGTCGGGCCGCCAGTCGGGCCGGACGGTGAGCGGCGAGCGGTCCGGGTAGTTGATCGAGGCGAGGTCCTCGATGCCGCGGACGACGCTCATCTCGCGCCAGTGGTCGTTGAGCCAGGGGAACAGCGCCGCCGTGTTGCCGACGCCCGGGTGGATATCGCAGTCGATCCGCATTGCGGGCGGAGTGTGGACTGGCATCCGCACTTGGGCAAGGCCCCCTCACCCGGCGCTTCGCGCCACCTCTCCCCAGAGGGGCGAGGGCAGGGACGAGCGGAGACGCCCGGTCGCCGGAGGCGCCGGGGTGTTGGCTTGCCGCGGGCAAAAAGGGACCCGCGGACGGAGAGCGCGGAGCGCCTCCGAGATGTTTAGCGAAGCGAGACGCTCCGCGCTCCCGCCGGCAGGATTTTGGGACCAGTCGAGAGGGAGGACGGACCAGAGGCTCCCCGGACGAGCTCGGAGGTGATGCCTCCTGCTTTGTGCGCCCGGACCCGCCGTCCCGCGACCCGAAGGCTGGACCCGGGACGGCGCGACCGCCACCCCGCCTGCCGCGCCCACCCGCGTCTCGTCAACGCGCGCGGTGAGTTGGTGAGCGCAAGAGGATCATAGCACGGGCGGAAACCACCCCTGATAAGTTGCCGGAAATTCTTCGGAGACGCCCGGAAACAAAGGCCGTTTCGAGCGGCCTAGAATGCCGGTTCATAGCTCAGTGATCGCGTTCGAAGTCGTCGAGCTGCCGGGCGAGGGCCGCCCTGGCGCGGCCGACGAGTCCGACGTTGCGCTCCGCATAGGGCGGAGTCGCCGGGTGGGGCGGGCGGCCATGCAGCTGCCAGCGATAGGCGCCGAGCGCCTCGTCGTAGGCGTAATGACGGCGCTTGAAACGGCGGAGGCCGACCTCGGCCAGGGCCAGCTTTGCCTCGAGCTCGGCCCACACGGGGGGCGCGCGAAGGGCGAGCAGCGGGCGCCAGCCCGGCTCGCGGCCCAGGATACGGCAGGCGGCTTCGAGCAACGCCGCGGCATCGCTCTCCAGTCCGGCCGGGACAAGATCGCCGGCGCGGCGCTTCGCATGGCCGGCAACGATGGCGCTCAACGCCTCGAGCGCCGGCGCCGTGCGATCGTGCAAGTCCGCGATGGCTCGTGTCGTGCGGGGCCGCACAGCCTCTGGCGGTGCGCCAGCGTCATGGTCGTCTCCGTGCACCGCGGTACCTCCATGTCTGCACCTCGGGCCAGTATAAGCGGTGGAGAAGGACCGGGCATAAGTTCGGAGACCAACAGACGATTGTCCGGGTTGCTCAACGGGTTAGGGCGAAAAGATCGAGCCGTCGACTGCCGGTTGCAGGGACGGATCAGAGGCGCCTTCGGGCGAAGGCGCTTCTAGATACGCGCCAGATAGGCCGGATCGAATTCGGCCACTTCAGCCAACCGATCGAAGTCATCGACAATCAGCTGGTTGTGGACGATGTCGGCGAGCTTGAGCCGGCGCAAGTGCTGCAACGTGCGATTGACGTGCACTGACGAAAGCCCAAGGATCGTGGCAAGCAACTCCTGCGACAAGTGCAGGGTGCAGCGCGACAGCCGGTCGTTCGAGCCGGGACGCGAGCACCGGACCAGCGTTTCGCAGAAGAAGTGCGCCATCCGCTCGACGGCGGTTCGCTGCGCCAGCGACACGGTTCGCTCCTGCGCCATGCCGAGCTCGCGGTAGATGAGGACGCTCACGCCGTCGAAGCCGGACGGCGCCATGGCGCGGATCTCTGCCACCGTCGCGTTGGGCACGTAACCGATGACGGCGCCCTTGAGCGCCATCAGGTAGTCGGTGTTCTTGCGACCGCGCTCGACGAAACCCATCAGGTTGATCACGTCGTCGCGATAGTAGATGGCGACCGTATGCCGACGGCCGTCGGCAAAAAAGCGCTGCCGAAGGACACCGCCTTCAAGCACAAGCTGCAGGGTGTCTGCGCGCTCCTCGACGGTGCCCCTATCCTGGAAGGTCTCGCCATGTTCACTGGCGGCACGAAGGACATCGGTAAGACGTCGCGCCTCGGATTGATGCGTGGATGGCTGGAGCATGGCTTTTTCCCGTTTCCATTCTGCCCCGCATCGGCAGCGACAAGAACGGGGAGGAAGCGGTAACCCTCCAGGCCGGCCATTTACGCGTGCTATTGCGCGAGAGAGCGCCGGCTACTGTGACCTAAACTTACATCAACAACTTGCGTTCCATCATGGTTTTTTTCCGGGGTGGCGGTCGCGGGCCGGGGCGATCTGCCGGAACGGCGCAATAGCACGTCTTTCCAACGGCATGAGTGGTCAATTGGCAGCACAGTCCGGATGGATTTCGCGCGGTTGCCGGCTATGGTACACCGCAGCATGGCGCCTTCAGCCCACAGCGATGCATTTGCCGCCGAGCGGGCCGCCGTCGACCGCCGGCTGACCGCCGCAATGGCGGCGGCGCAGGGCGGCGACCGGACCGCCTATGAGACGGTGCTGCGCGACTGTGTGCCGATCGTCCGACGCGTTGCCCGGGCCCAGGGCGCGGATGCCAATAGCGTCGACGACGTCGTGCAGGACGTGCTGATCACGCTGCATGGGGCGCGGGCCAGCTACGATCCCAGCCGCTCGTTCGTGGCATGGCTCACGGCCATCACGCAGCGGCGCGCCATCGATCTGCTGCGCAAGCAGACCCGGCGCGGCGCCCGCGAGGTGCACGCGCCGCTCGCCGTGGAGACCCATGCCGGCGAAGGCAATCCGGAAGCCGATGCGGCGCTCAGCAGCGAAGCCAGGCGGCTGCGCGCGGCGGTGGCGGCCTTGCCGGAGGGGCAGCGCGAAGCGGTGGAGACACTCGCGCTCGAAGAAAATTCGCTGGAGGATGCATCCAAACGCACAGGCCGGACGAAATCGGCGTTGAAGGTGAATCTGCACCGCGCCATCAAGACGCTGCGCACCCGCATGGGCGGGGTCGAGGCCGACGGGGAGGTTCCATGACAGGCGAGCCCATATCCGAGAGCAGCGACATCTCCCGGCTGATCGGCGATCTCAGCGCCGACCTGACGCCGGTCCGGCGGCTGGCGCCGCCGTGGCTGCGGGCGGTCTACTGGCTGGTCGCGGTGCTCGGGCTGGCGCTGGTGCTCATCGCCATCCGGATCGTCTTCAACTGGAACGGCGCGGCCGAGGTCGATCCCTACGTCATTCCCGGCGCGCTGGCCTCGGGCATCACCGCGTTCCTTGCCGCATTCGCCGCGTTCGAGCTCAGCCTGCCCGACCGCTCCAGCGCCTGGGCGCTGCTGCCGTTGCCGGCGTTCGCGGTGTGGGTGGCGATCAACGGGCTCGGGTGCGTCGCGAGCCTCGCCAACCCGGCGGTGCAAAGCGACGTGCCGCAGTTCTTCACCTGCCTTGCGATCATCTTCGCGCTGTCGATCCCGCTGTCGGCGGCGACAATCATGATGGTGCGGCGCGCCCGGCCGCTGCGGCCGCTGCCGGTCGCGATCCTGGGCGGGCTCGCCGCGTCGGCGGCCGGCGCCACGCTGCTGCTGCTGGTCCATCCGCACGATTCCGCCGTGCTCGACCTCTGTTCGCATACGCTGGCGGTGCTCGTCGTGGTGGGTATCAATGCGTTGATCGGCGGCCGGCTGTTCGTGCCGGCGAATAATTTTCGGCGCCGCGCGTAACCTTTCCCAGCCGTATCGCGAAACTGGTGCATGACGGCGGCACGGGCCACCGTCTCGGGACACTGAACTCACATCGAAGGATATTTGCCATGACGCACGCCCTGCGCCACACGACCGCTCTTGTCTCCGCCGCCGCGCTGTTCGCGCTTGCGGCCCCAACCCTAGCCGACGACGCGATGTCGAGCAGCTCGATGATGGCGGGCGACGCCATGGGCGCGAGCAGCGCCATGTCGACCGACGCGATGGGCGCGAGCCCGATGGCGGCCGATGCAATGGGCGGCGACATGCTGGGAAACGACATGGCGATGGCCAATGACGGCTCGGCCATGGGAGCGCCGATGATGGCGACCGGCGGCAAGACCATCAAGATCACGATCAAGGACACGATCAGCGGCCAGCCGTTCTCGCCGACCTACGCCGAAAGCCGGACGACGGCCTCGGCGCCGCTGTTCAAGCTCGGCGAGAAAGCTTCCGACGCGCTCGTCGCGGTGGCCGAGGGCGGCAACATCGGCATGTTCTCGGTGACGGCGGCGATGAACAAGGACTCCGCGATCGGGGACGCAGAGCTCGCCATCCATACGCTGCCGGGCCAGACGCGCACCTTCTACGTGCATGTCGATGAGAAGCATCCGCTGATCGATGCGGTCTGGATGCTGGGCAACACCAATGACGGGTTCTCGGGCTTCGCCGGGTTCGACGGGTGGCACCTCAAGGGGTCGGCCAGCCTCGACGTACGCGGCTACGATGCCGGCTCGGAAAAGAACAACGAGAAGAAGGGCTATCTGGGGGCGCTCGGGGGCGGCAACGAGCGCGATCCGGAGAATGGGGTCATCACTTACCACAGCGGCATCCGCGGCGACGCCGATGCGCCGAAGGCCTGGAACTGGGACGTCAAGGGGCCGGTCGCCCACGTGACCTTCGAGGTGGTGAAATAACCAGGGATTGCGCGCCGGCCGCGGAGACGTTTCGCGGCCGGCGCACGCACGACGAGGAGGGGACATGGCGCGGTTCGAGGGAAGCATCCGCAAGCTCCGGCGCGGCGGCTGGCGGGCGCGGGCGCTGGTGATTTCGGCGCGGCATGGACAGCTCGTCGAAACGCAGATCGGGCCGGTGGAGTTTGCGAGCGAGTGCCTGTGCGACGCCTGGCTGCACAATGCCGCGGCGGGGTTCGATCCGGCCGATGTGCACATCGTCGCCAGCGCCGGTCCGACGTCGGAGCCGGTCAGCTGACCTGCACCGCCTTGGGCAGGGTGCGCAGCAGGCGGTGGGCGATGTAGGGCTCGTCGTCGCTCAGCGACCGACGAATGGCATCACGCTCGTCGTCGAGCAGTTGATCGGTGACGTCGACGGTGGCGAAGTAGCGCCAGGCCATGCCGCGCGGATGGGGGGGCAGGATGGCGTCGGGGACATCCTTGATGAAGAGGATGGGGCCGGTGCCGGCGTCGGTCCCGTCGTCGCTCACAAACACGAGAACTTTCATGCGTCAGGTCCATAGCGGGATGAGGCGGATGCCCACGGCGGCGGTCATCAGCAGGATCGCGATCGTGACGAGCCAGCGATCGGTCCGTCTCATCGGCCACCCTCTGCCTCGATCCTAGACGTCGCCGCGCGCCGGGACCTTAACCTTTGACAACGCTGCCCGCGGGGTGGCGCGCGGGAACTGCGGGCGGGACAAAGAGGTTGAGGCCGAGATGGCAGTTGACGATGCTCCCGGAAACGAGATCGGCCTGAGGTTTGGCCCGATCGGCGAGGCCTGGCTGCATGTGTGCGTGGACATGCAGCGCATGTTCGCCGAAGCGACGCCCTGGACGGCGGCATGGATGCCGCGGGTGCTGCCCAATGTGGTGCGGCTGGTGGAGCGTGGGCCGGAGCACACACTGTTCACCAGGTTCGTGCCGACGCCGTCGGCGGACGATGCGGGTGGAACGTGGCATCGCTATTACCTGCGCTGGCCGATGATGACGCTCGACCAGCTCGAGCCGGGGCTGCTGGAGCTGGTGCCGGAGCTCGCGGCGTTCGCGCCGCCGGGGCGGGTGCTCGACAAGCGGGTCTACAGTCCGTGGTTCGAGGGGCGGCTCGCAGGGGTGCTAGGGGAGCTGGCGGTCGACACGCTGATCGTATCCGGCACGGAGACGGAGGTGTGCGTGCTGGCGACGGTGCTGGGGGGCATCGACCATGGCTACCGCGTCATCGTGGTGACCGACGCGATCTGCTCGTCGGCCGACCCAACCCATGACGCGATGCTCGGAATCTACCAGAGCCGCTTCGGCATGCAGGTCGAGACGATCGAGACGATGGACCTGCTGGGGGAGCTCAAGCCGTAGGAATGGGACGGCGAACCATCGACGGGCGAACGCGTTGATTGCCGACAGGCCAAGACGCGAGTGACAGCAATGCCCTTTCCACCCGACCCGCATGATCGTTCGCCCAAGGGCGACCACAACCGCCGGCTGGCGCTCGGCATGGACATCGACGATTTCGCCAACGCGGCCAACCTCACGCCGGGGGAAGTCCACAAATACGAGATGACCGACGTCGACGGCCAGTTCGACCTCGAGGTGGCGCAGAAGTTCGGCGCCGCGCTGGAGCGCCTCGAGGCGACCCTTGTCCCCAAGGTCGACAATGGGGGCGTGCCGAGGGTCTGACTTGGCCGGCGGCAGGCGCTTCAGGAGGCGCCGATGGAGAGGCTCTGCAACTCGAGCTCGAGATGATGCAGCGCCTTCCTGACGTCGCGCACGAGGCTGTGTGCGGCGGCGTGGGCATCGGCAGTCTCGAGGCGCTCCTCGAGCTCGATGCGGGCGGCGGTGACGATGGGGAACAGGGACTTGGCGCGCTCGCGCAGCGCCGCCCCATCGGTTGCCCGGATGGTCTGCGCCGCCCGCATATGGGCAATCTCACGGTGCCATTCGGCGAGAGACTGCTGCGTGTCAGCGACAAGGCCTCGCGCCCCCCGGTAGTAGGCAAGACCTTCCTTCGGCGCGCGCCGCTTCTTCTCGATCTGCACCGTTTGCATAAGGGTCATCGCATCCGATGTTCGCCGTCCAAACAATTACATGGGTTAGTGTTCAAGCTCATTTGCAAAAGAACACTGTTCCATAACCACAGCAGTTTGCATCTTCATCTGACAACAATGAGGCAGCAACTCATCCTGGTGACGCAGGTTTGATGGCGATGGGGCAGAAGGAGGGTTCAACGATGGCCGACAAGGCACCAACCGGCGCGCAGATCGAGGCCTCGATCGACCAGGGGCGGGCCGCGGACAAGGTCGACCACCCCGATCCGGCGGCGGCGCCGCTCGCCACCGACGCCGAGGCTGCTGGAGCACCGCCGACCCGGCAGGAGCTGCGGATGGCGGCGCGCCGCATTGGACCGCGGCCAATGGCCGCGCTGTCGGACGACATCAAGGGGCTGGTCGCTTACGTGGCGATCACGGTGCCGTTGAGCATCGTGATCCTGCTCGTCGTAGGGCTCAGTCGCTGACGGCATCACCCGCGGCCTGCAACCGCAAGCGGGAATGCTCGTTCACTCCATGGGTGGAACCACAACAGAGGACCATCATGCACAAGCTTATCAGTACCGTGGCCATCGTGGCCGCGATGGCCTACGCGTCGGGTGCGGCAGCGCAGACGACAACCACGACCAGCGCGAGCGGGGCAGCCGGTGGGGGCGCCGACCTCACCAGCAGCTCGGTCGACATGGGCGCGAGCACATCGGCCGAGGCCGGGACCAGCACCTCCGTGGAGCAGGGCAGCACCAGCTCGGTGGAGGGCGGCGCCAGCGCTTCGGCGAGCGGCGAGACCACCACCACCAGCGGCAGTGGCGGCGTGACCATCACCGACCAGCAGAAGACGGAAATTCATACGGCCATCACGCAGCTCAATGTGCAGCCGGTGACGGTGGATTTCGACGTGAGCGTGGGCGTGGCGGTGCCGACGACGGTAGTCCTGACGCCGCTGCCGGAGCAGGTCGTCACCATCCTGCCGCAGTACAAGGGCTTCCTGTTCTTCCTGTTGCCCGACGGACGGATCGTGATCGTCGACCCGAATTCGCACAAGATCGTGGTGATCATCGTCGTCTGAGACGAGACGCAGCACGAAGAGAATGGGGCGCCGCAGCGGCGCCCCTCTTTTTTGCCCCGAGCTCAGACGCGCGGCACGGTGCCGAGGTCGCTGCCCGCGACGAACAGTGCGGCGGCGGCTTCGAGGCCGCGGCGATCGTCGTCGTCGAAGCGGGCCGGAACGGGGGCATCGAGATCGAGGACGCCCAGGATCTTGTCGCCGTCGCGCAACGGGATGACGAGTTCGGAGCGCGAGGCGGCATCGCAGGCGATGTGACCGGGGAAGGCGCTGACATCCGGAACGATGATAGAACGTCGTTCCGACACCGCCGTGCCGCAGACCCCTTTGCCGATGGCGATGCGGACGCAGGCCGGCCGGCCCTGGAACGGGCCGACGACGAGCCCGCCGGTTTCGGCATCGAGGAAGTAGAAGCCGGCCCAGTTGAGATCGGGCAGGCGGTCGAAAACGAGCGCCGAGAGGTTGGCCGCGTTGGCGATGGCATTGCGCTCGCCGGCCAGCAGGCCGGAGAGTTCGAGATTGAGCTCGCGGTAAAGCGTGGGCTTGTCGGCGGCAGGGAGGGGCTTGGGGGAAAGCATGGGTGGTCTCGTCTTTCGACCTGGTGTGTGTGGCCGCCCCGCTCCGGGCGCTTCGCGCTACCTTCCCCCGCAAGCGGGAGAAGGAGTCCGGACTGCGGGAGCTATTCCTTGTGCTCTGTCCCAATGAGCCCGAGAAGGCTCGTTGGGACAACCGCTTATGAGCTGCCGGCGCCGTCCTGGCGGACGAAGGCGATGCGCAGCATGTTGGTGGCGCCGGGGGTGCCGAGCGGGATGCCGGCGGTGATGGCGATGCGGTCGCCGGGGCGCGCCAGCGCCTCGTTGTAGGCGATGATGCAGGCGCGGTCGACCATGTCTTCCAGGTTCACCGCATCGGGGCTTTCGACGCAGTGGACGCCCCAGACGACGGAAAGACGGCGCACCGTGCGATGGTTGGGCGAGAGTGCGAGGATCGGCTTGCTGGGCCGCTCGCGGGCGGCGCGGATCGCGGTCGAGCCGGAGCTGGTGTAGGTGACGATGGCCGCGAGGTCGAGCGTCTCGGCGACCTGGCGGGTGGCGGCGGAGATGGCGTCGGCGGCGGTCGCCTCTGGTTCGGCGGCCTGGGCGCGGATGATGCCGCGATAGTTGATGTCGGATTCGACCGCCATGGCCACCTTGTTCATCATGGTCACGGCTTCGACCGGATACTGGCCGGAGGCGCTTTCGGCGCTCAGCATGACGGCATCGGCCCCCTCGAACACGGCGATCGAGACATCGGAGACTTCGGCGCGGGTGGGCACCGGCGAGGAGATCATGCTCTCGAGCATCTGGGTCGCGACCACCACCGGCTTGCCGTAGCGGCGGGCGACGCGGATCATGCGCTTCTGGAGCCCCGGTACCTGCTCGAGCGGCATTTCGACCCCGAGGTCGCCGCGAGCGATCATGAAGGCGTCGCAGAGCTTGATGATCTCTTCGAGGCGCTCGACGGCCTGCGGCTTTTCGATCTTGGCCATGACGCCGGCGCGGCCCTGGACGATCTTGCGGACGTCGATGATGTCTTCGGGGCGCTGCACGAAGCTCAAAGCCACCCAGTCGCAATCGGCAGCGAGGCCGGCGAGGAGATCGTCGTGGTCCTTTTCGGTCAGGGCACCGACGGGCAGCAGCGTGTCGGGGAGGCTGACGCCCTTCTTGTCGCTGAGCTTGCCGCCATAGATGACTTCGGTCTCGATGGCGCCGCCGCCGACGCGCGTCGCCTTGAGCTGCAGCTTGCCGTCATCGAGGAGCAGGCGATCGCCCACCGACACGGACTCGATGATCTCGGGATGCGGCAGGTTCACGCGCTCACGGGTGCCGGGGGTCTCGGAGCTGTCGAGCGTGAACTTCTGGCCGGCGACGAGCTGAATGGCGCCGTCGGCGAACTTGCCGACGCGCAGCTTGGGGCCTTGCAGGTCGACGAGGATGCCGAGCGGATGGCTCAGGGTTTTTTCCACGTTGCGGATCTTCTGCACGGTCTCGCGCATCAAATCGTGGCTGGCGTGGCTCATGTTGATGCGAAAGACATCGGCGCCGGCGCGCGCCAACTCCTCGATGACCTTTTCGGAACCGGAGGCAGGTCCAAGCGTGGCGACGATCTTCACCCGTCTCAAGCGTCTCATCAGTCAATCGTCCCCAAACAGTCGTCGTTCAGTCGGTGCCGGCGTCGCCGCCATTGCCTCCGGCATCGCCACCATCGGCCCCGGCGTCGGTTCCCTGATCGGGCGGCCCGGCCGTGGCATCGTCGGGCGCCGCCTGGTCGCCGGTGTCGGTCTGCGTGTCGTTATTGGTCGGATCGGTCAATTGCAACGTCCAATCCGGCTTGTTCTGCGTATCAACCTCGAAAAAGCCGGTCCGTTCATAGCCGCGGGCCAGGCAGTCCTCGACGCCGAAAATGGTGAAGCTTTCGTCGCGGGTGCACATGAAGTTGTTGCCCTGCCACGCGCCGCCGCCGATGTCGTCGGCGACGTAGAGGTAGAAATAATGCGATTTCACCGTGGTGAGGTCGCCCTGGTAGACGATGGCGCATTTGGTGGGCGGGGCGACCCACCAGCCTTCGGACTGCCAGCCCTTTTCGGCGCGGTAGCCCAGGGCGATCGAGACCTGGTTGGACGACTGGTTGCAGACCCGCAGATCGGCATAGGCGGGGGCGGCGCCGAAGGTGAGGCCGGTGAGCAGCAGGCCGGCCAGAATCAGGGCGAGACGAAACAGGTGCACGGGCCGGCCGGGAAGCATGGAGACGCCTTTGGTTTGAACGCGCGGGGCGGCGCGCTGTCAACGGCTAATCGCGGGATTTGGCGGAATTGCGGGCCGTTTTGGCGAGGATGGCGGGCGCCGTGCGGCGGGGCTTTCCACAGCGGCGGCAGCAGGTGTGGACAGCGGGGGAACGGCCTTGATCGGCGGGCGCCGAGAGGGTTCAACGGGCGCTCGTTTCGTTACCGAGGTAGTTGCCCGTGGCCAAAAAGCCCACCGTTTCGCCGGACTCCGTCGCGCAGGATCAGCTGCGGGCGTTCATCGAGCGCATCGAGCGGATGGAGGAGGAGAAGAAAGCCATCTCCGACGACATCAAGGAGATCTATGCGGAGGCCAAGGGCAACGGCTTCGACACCAAGGTGCTGCGGCAGATCGTACGGATTCGCAAGCAGGACCACGCCGAGCGGATGGAGCAGGAGGCGTTGCTCGAGCTCTACATGGCGGCGCTCGGCATGGCCGCGGCGCCGCGCGACAGCGACGACGAGTAGAGCGGCGTTCTTCTCGGGCCGGAGATCACGCGAGCTCAGAGCATGCCCTGCACCAGCCCGAACAGGGCCAGCAGGAGGACCACCGACCAGGACGGCAACCGCCAGACGGTGAGCAGGAGAAACCCGGTGACCGCGGCGGCGAAATCGACCGGCGTGAAGATCGCACTGGTCCAGACCG
This sequence comes from Devosia sp., assembly GCA_051953275.1. Classification (GTDB taxonomy): domain Bacteria; phylum Pseudomonadota; class Alphaproteobacteria; order Rhizobiales; family Devosiaceae; genus Devosia_A. The sequence continues at coordinate 21,905 of JBQCIY010000038.1, forward strand.
GATTGTAGAGCGCCACGGCGAGCACACCGACCACGGCGGCATTGGCGCCGCGCATCGAAGCCTGCGCCCAGGGGCGGCGGCGGACGCCATCCCAGAAGGGCAGCATGCCGTAGGCCAGCAGCAGGCCCGGCAGGAAGATCGCGACGAGCGCAACGGCGGCGCCGAGCACGCCGTTCGGTCCGGGCCGCACCAGCGCGCCGAGGTAGGCGGCAAAGGTGAAGAGCGGGCCGGGCAGGGCCTGTGCCGCGCCATAGCCGGCCAGAAAAGTGGGCTGGTCCACCCAGCCTGGCCCGACCACCTGGGCCTGCAGCAGCGGCAACACGACGTGGCCGCCACCGAAGACCAGAGCTCCCGAGCGATAGAAGGCGTCGAACAGCGCCAGAAGCTGATCGTGATCGATGAGTTGCAGGAGGGGCAGCCCGAGGAGGAGCACGGCGAACAGCGCCAGGGCGACGCTGCCGCTCCGCCACCCGACGGGAAAGCGGATTTCACCGCCGGTGACGGTGGCCGGGCCGCGGCACAGGCCCGAGCCCAGCAGTGCCCCGACGGCGATGGCCGCCACCTGCGCGATGGCGCCGCCGCCGACAGTGACGAGGACCAGGGCCAAAAGCGCGATGCCGGCACGCGTCCGGTCCGGCGTCAGCGTACGCGCCATGCCCCAGACGGCCTGGGCGACAACCGCCACCGCCACCAGCTTCAAACCATGGATCAGGCCCTCGCCGGCGCCGACCTCCATGGCCGTGGCGCCGAAAGCGACCAGCAGCATGAGGAGTGCCGACGGCAGGGTGAAGCCACACCAGGCGGCAAGGCCACCGAGCAGCCCGCCGCCGCGCAGGACCCCGAGCGAGAAGCCGACCTGGCTCGAGGCGGGGCCGGGCAGGAACTGGCAAAGCGCGATGAGGTCGCCGTAGCCGGCCTCGTCGATCCACTGCCGGCGCAGCACCAGCTCGTTGCGGAAATAGCCCAGGTGCGCGACGGGGCCGCCGAAGGAGGTCAGCCCCAGGCGCAGGAACACCAGCAGCACTTCGATCGGATGGCCCTGGTGGCCTTCGCGGTTCGGGTCGATGGGCAAGATGCACTGCCGGGTGATGGGGCGACGGTGGCGCGGGTTTAGCTCCGGAGCCCAGCGGGCGCCAGAGGATGGCGCGTGCCGCGGCGTGGCTAGGGAGCCTCGAGCATGGCGCCGCGGCGGCGCTCGCTGAAGGCGACGAAGGCGCCGGCGGCAACGATCAGCACCGCGCCGATGTAGACGTAGGGCGCAGGGATTTCGTGCCAGCCGAGATAACCGAAGAGAAAGGCCCAGACGAGGGCCGAGTATTCGACCGTGCCCAGCACGGCGGCCGGGACGAGACGGGCGGCTTCCACGAGGATGTATTGCGCGGCGCCGCCGAGCAGGCCGACCGCGAGCACGATGCCGAGGACGCGGGGATCGACCGGTTGCCAGACGAAGGCCGAGGCGACGCCCATGACCACCACGTAGAGGGCGTTGATGGCGAAGATCTGCGCCAGCGCACTATCGCTCCTGGGGATGCTGCGCATGGCGATCATGGCGACGCCCCAGAGAAAGGCGGCGGCGAGGACGAGTAGCTCGGGCCAGGCGAAGTTGAGGCCGGCGGGATTGCAGGCGACGACGACGCCGACAAAGCCGAGCACTGCCGCGCCGATGCGGGGGAAGGTGATGCGCTCGCGGAGGAAAATGACGGCGAGGACGAGCGTGATGATGGGGGCGACGTAGTAGAGCGTCGTCATTTCCGCGAGCTGCAGATAGCGTCCGGTCGAGTAGTACATGCACCAGGCGCCCAGCGTCAGGACAGCGCGCAGCATGATCAGATGCTTGCCCGAGGATTGGCGCAGATCGACAAGCAACTGCCGGCGGCCGACGGCGAGGCAGCCGAGCACGATGACGAAGCTGCGGATGAAGAGGATCTGGACGACCGGCAACTCTGTGATGACCGACTTCACCAGGGCATCGTGGAAGGCGAACAGCGAGTAGCAGATGACACCGAGCAACAGCCCCTTGACGGAGGTGACGTCCCTGGCGGTGGCGGCGATGGTCATGAATGGAGCAGGTCGGAATGGCCGGAGCCGGCCGCGGCGGAGGAGGAGGGACGGTCGCAATGAACGAGCCACAGGCTATACCCGCGGCCCTGCGCCGGGCTAGTGACGGCGTACGGTTTCGGCAGTGGGAGTCTCCAAATGCGGGCCCTGATCCAGCGGGTATCTTCGGCGTCGGTGACAGTGGCGGGGGATGTCGCGGGCGAGATCGGGGCCGGGTTCCTGGTGCTGGTCTGCGCGATGCAGGGGGATACGGGGGCCGAGGCGGACTGGCTGGCGCGCAAGGTGGTCAACCTGAGGATCTTCGAAGACGAAAGAGGCGCATGAACCGCTCGCTGCTCGAGGTGGGCGGCGCGGCGCTGATCGTCAGCCAGTTCACGCTGGCGGCGGAGACCAGGGGCAATCGGCCAGGATTTTCGCGCGCGGCGGCGCCGGAGGATGGCAGGCGGCTCTACGAGCAGTTCTCTGCGGCGGTGGCGGGGCACGGCGTGGCGGTCGGCAACGGCGTGTTCGGCGCCGACATGCAGGTGGCGCTGGTCAATGACGGGCCGGTGACGATCTGGCTCGATACGGCCGCGCGGTGAGGCGGCGGCTCAGGCCTTCGCCAGCGATCGCAGGCTGCCGCTCCGTCCGCGGCGCCACAGTCCGGGCGGAACGCCGACCACTTTCTTGAAGGCGCGCTGGAAGGCCGCCTCGGACTCGTAGCCGACATCGGCGGCGATTTGGGCGAGGCTGACCTGGGGATTTTCCATCTGCCGGGCCGCGAGCTGCATGCGCCAGTGCATGAGATACTGCATGGGCGAGAGCGCCATGTGCTGCACGAAGCGTTCGGCCAGCACGGTTCGCGAGAGACCGGCTTCACGCGCGAGTCGATCGAGCGTCCAAGGCTCGGCGGGCCGCCCGTGCAGCAACTGCAGGGCCTGTCCGACGTGTCTGTCGCGCAGGCCCGCGAGCCAGCCCTTGGACTCATCGGGCAAGCCATCGATGTGGCGCCGGATGATCTCGACGAACATCAGCTCGCCGATCTTGGCCAGCACGGTTTCTGACCCGGGACGGCCGCGGCGGCCTGCCGAGAGCGCCATGCGAAACAGATCGGTGACCGGCGTCTCGCCGTCCAACGGTCGGGAATGGATGTATTTGGGCAGCGCTCCGACGAGGGGATTGAACGGCCTCACGTCGCAACCGAGATAGCCGCAGATGAAGTGCGTTCGCGGTTCCTCGCCGCCGCCCATGATGAGCTGGAACGGCAGGTGCTCGTCGATCGGCCGGTAGTACATGGTGAGGGGGTTGGTCTGGCCGCGCGTGTCGGGCGTCGAGCTCAGCACGTCTCCGTCGCCATGCGGATAGACGATCACATCGCCCGCGTCGATCCGCATCCACGGCACCTCGTCGTCGTCGAGCGTGGTCCAAAATCCGCCGGACAAGGCCGCATGAAACGAAATGATGTGCTGGGCTCCGGGCATGATTGCATCGGCGATCTCGCGGGCGCGGGGCGATTCCCCAACCCAGGGCGTGCCGGCGTCGATGTCGAAGAAAATGGCCCCGGTCAGCCGGATGGCGGCAAGCACGTCGGAGAGAACACCAGTAATAATGAGCCCGGACGGAGCGTTCGGCAATAGAACGGAGGGTTGAGCATAAAAAGCGGACGATTGGATATTTAGGAGGTGGCGGGCCCGCCCTAGTCTTCGCGCGAGAACTGGAGGGGATTTGTCATGGACGATATCGACATCAGCGCCTTTGCCAAAAGCTTGCGCGGCAGTGTCGTGCAGAACGGCGATCCTGATTATGACGGCGCGCGAAAGCTCTACAACGCCGCCTTCGACAAGCGGCCGCGCTGCATCGTGCGCTGCAAGGATGCGGCGGACGTCATCGGGGCTGTGAAGCTCGCGCGGGACAGCGGTCTGCCGCTCGCCATTCGCGGCGGCGGACACAATGGCGCCGGCCTCGGCAGCATTGACAACGGCATCGTCATCGACATGTCACAGATCAACGATGTCCGCGTCGATCCGAAAGCGGGCACGGTGCGCGTCGGAGCGGGCTGCACGACCGGCCAGGTGGACCATGCGACCTTCCCCTTCGGGCTCGCGGTGCCATTCGGGATCATCTCGACGACGGGCGTCGCCGGGCTGACGCTCTCGGGCGGCCATGGGCATTTGAGCCGGAAGCTCGGTCTCGTGATCGACAATCTGATCGAGGCCGACGTGGTGCTGGCCGACGGCCGCTTCGTGGTGGCGAGCGAGACCGAGAATGCCGACCTGCTGTGGGCGCTGAAAGGTGGCGGCGGCAATTTCGGCGTGGTCACCAGCTTCCTGTTCAGGGGCAATCCCATCGGGCCGGTCTATGGCGGACCGATCGCCTTCGGCATCGAGGATGCGGCGGCGGTGATGCGCTGGTATCGCGACTTCCTAGGCGGGGCGCCCGAGGATTTCGGCATCTGGGCCGCACTGCAACAGGTGCCGCCGGGCGACCCGTTCCCGCGCGAGCATTGGAACAAGCCCGTGTGCCTGCTGGTGATCTGCCACACCGGATCGAAGGCCGAGGCGGACGTGAACTCCATCCGCGCGGTGCTGCCCAAGCCGATCTTCGACTGGTGCGGGCCGGTCCCCTATCCGGCGCTGCAGCAGATGTTCGATCCGCTCGTGCCGCCGGGCATGCAGTGGTACTGGAAGGGCGATTTCGTGCAGACGCTGCCCGATGCGGCAATCGAGGCGCATATCGCCAATGCGCGCAAGCTGCCGAACGCGCAGTCGCTGATGCATCTTTACGCGATCGACGGAGCGGTGCACCGCAAGCGCTCCTCGGACACGGCCTGGAACAACCGGTCGGCGACCTGGTCGCTGGTCATCGCTGGCGTCGATCCCGATCCAAGCCAGGCGCCGGCGATCACGCGGTGGGCCAAGGACTACTGGAACGACGTTCACAAATACGACCTGCAGGGCGGCTATCCCAACTTCATGATGGCCGACGAGAGCGCGCGGCTACAGGCTACGTTCGGCGAGAACTATCCGAGGCTGCAGGCGGCTAAGGCCAAGTACGATCCAACCAATCTGTTCCGGGTCAACCACAACATCCAGCCCGCGGCGCAGGCTCAGGCGGGATAGACGACGTTGCCCTCCGGGGTCCGGCGGGCACCGGGCGTGGGTATCGCAGGCTCGATCTGGCCGGGCGCCATGAGGTGGTCGACGGGGTGGCCGTCGAGCAGCAGGTAGTCGGCGATGATGCGGCGGTGGCAGCGCCACCACACGGCCTCCGAGCACATCAGGGCGAGCCGGGCGTGCTGCCCGAGCGCGAGTAGTTCGGCGAAGGCGGCGGCGAACCGGGCGCCGAGGGCGTAGTCGGCGTAGTTGTGGAAGCTCTGCACGCGCCAGAGGGCGTTGGTCGCGGGCTCGACG
>JBQCIY010000039.1:0-5638 GCA_051953275.1 Devosia sp.
AAGAACACCATTCTGAAAGCCTATGACGGCCGCTTCAAGGATATCTTCCAGGAGGTCTTCGAGGCCGACTACAAGAAGAAGTTCGACGACCTCAAGATCTGGTACGAACACCGATTGATCGACGACATGGTCGCCTCGGCACTCAAGTGGAGCGGCGGCTATGTCTGGGCCTGCAAGAACTACGACGGCGACGTGCAGTCCGACACCGTGGCGCAGGGCTTTGGCTCGCTCGGCCTGATGACCTCGGTACTGATGACCCCCGACGGCAAGATCGTCGAGGCCGAAGCCGCACACGGCACGGTGACCCGTCACTACCGGCAGCACCAGCAGGGCAAGGAAACCTCGACCAACTCCACCGCCTCGATCTTCGCCTGGACCCGTGGCTTGGCGCATCGCGCCAAGCTCGACCAGAACCTCGAATTGGCAAAATTCGCCGATACGCTCGAAAAGGTCACTGTCGCGACCATCGAGGAAGGGAAGATGACCAAGGATCTTAGCCTGCTCGTCGGACCCGACCAGCAGTGGCTCAGCACACTGGGCTTCCTCGACGCTATCGACGCGAATTTGCAGAAGGCCATGGCTGCCTAGGGCGAGAGTCCAATCGAGTGTGGCTGCGCGAAGGTCCCCGTTGGCGGCCTTTGCCCGCCTGCTGGGGGGGAGCCGCCGGGTAGTAGTCGCCCAGGGGGCATGATGCTCAAGCGCACACTCATCGGGCTCGCGGTGGTCGTCACCGGGGTCTATCTGTGGAACGCGTCTTGGCTGGCGCCGGCGCCCGCCGGCGGCATCAAGCTCATCGCGCATCGCGGCCAGCACCAGAATTTCGACCTCGCGGGGGTCAAGAACGACACCTGCACCGCAACGCGCATCCGCGCGCCGATCGTGCCCGAAATCGAGAACACGATTCCGGCGATGCAGGGCGCCTTCGCTGCCGGCGCAGACCTCGTCGAGCTCGACGTGCATCCGACGACCGACGGCCACCTTGCGGTCTTCCACGACTGGACGCTCGACTGCCGCACGGACGGCACCGGCGAGACGCGTGCGCACGACCTCGCCTATTTGAAGACGCTCGACGTCGGCTATGGCTACACCGCCGACGACGGCAAAACCTTTCCGCTGCGCGGTACCGGCGTCGGCATGCTGCCGGCGCTCGAGGACGTACTGGCGGCGATGCCCGACATGCATTTCATCATCAACTTCAAGTCCAATGACGCGCGCGAGGGCGACATGCTCGCGGCCTTCGTCATGGCCCATCCGCAATGGGCGGCCGCGGTATGGGGCGCCTATGGCGGTGACGCCCCGACCTTCGCCACCAAGGCGAAGCTGCCGGACATCGCCGCCTGGGGCCAGAAGCAGGTCACCGGCTGCCTGATGCAATACATCGGCTACGGTTGGACCGGTATCGTGCCGCCCGTCTGCCGCAACACCATGGTGATGGTGCCGGTCAACTTCACCTGGCTGATCTGGGGCTGGCCGAACCGCTTCATCGACCGGATGGCTAACGCCGGCAGCCGAGTGATCCTGATCGGCCCCTACCGTCCGGGCGACGCCGGCACCTCCGGGATCGACACGCCGGAGCAGGCGGCAGCGATTCCCGCAGGCTTCAGCGGTTACGTCTGGACCAACGAAATCGCGACAATTGCACCGCTCGTCCGGCACAGAAACTGACATGTCAGCCATCGACGGGCGACGCGGCCGCAGCTATATATAGACACCTTCCCCAACCGAATCTCCCTCGGGTCTGGCGATGCCGTCCGGCGTCCTTTTCGCGTTGTTTGCCTACGCCCTGTACTCGTGCGGCGATGCCATCATCAAAGGCCTCGGTGGCGGGCTGTCGGTTTACGAGATTGCATTCTTCACCACACTGTTCTCGCTGGTCCCCGCCTTCGTCACCACACCGAAGGGCGAAAACTGGCTCTACTTCTGGCGGGCCAAGCACTTCCTGCTGCTGAATCTGCGCGGGTTGAGCGGCATGGTGGGCAACCTGTGCATCATCTATGCCTTTGTGACGATCCCGCTCGCAGAGGCGTACTCCCTCGCCTTCCTGGCACCGATCTTCATCGTGTTCATCTCGGTCTGGCTGCTCGCCGAAAAGGTGAGCCTGCCGCGCTGGATGTTCCTTGCGACCAGCTTCATCGGCGTCCTGATCGTGGTGCGGCCCGGCTTCCGGGAGATCCATCTGGGCCACCTCGCGGCGGTTCTGTCGGCGATGTGCGGTGCGGTGACGACGAGTACGCTGCGCCATATCGCGCGCGATGAAACGCGGGCCAGCCTGATCGGCATCGCGTCGGCCTATATCCTCGTGGTCAACGGCGTCGCGATCCTCCTGACCGGCGGCTTCCACCTGCCGACCCTCAACCAGCTGGCGTTCCTCGTGTCGGTCGGGGCGACGGGCGGGCTCGGCAGCCTGCTGTTCATTGCAGCTACCCGGCGGGCACCGGCGAGCATGGTGGCGCCGGTGCAATACAGCCAGCTGTTCTGGGCGCTGCTCTACGGCGCCATCTTCTACGCCGAGCGGCCGGACGGCATCGCCTTCTTCGGGCTCGCGGCGATCATCGTTGCCGGCGTGTTCAACGTGCTCGACGACAATACGCGCATCCGCATCTTCTCGCGCCTGTCGCCGGGCGGCGCCGGCCCCGCCACCATGGAGGAGAGCGAGACGGCGGCGCTCAATGCGACGCTTGCCCCGCTGCCCGGCAGCGCCGAGGCGGCGACGCAGTCAGAGCGCTGAACGCACCGCGGCGACCGCGTCAGCGGCCTTGCCGCCATCGGGGCCGCCGCCCTGCGCCATGTCGGGACGGCCGCCGCCGCCCTGCCCGCCGAGCGCTGCCGTCGCCTTCTTCACCAGATCGGCCGCTGAGAATTTCGCCGTGAGGTCGTCGGTGACGCCTACCGCGACGGTGCCCTTGCCGTCCTCGCCCTTGAGGACGAGAGCAACCACGCCCGAACCGACCTTCTTTTTTTCGGCATCGACGAGACCGCGCAAATCCTTGGCCTGCACGCCCTCGACGACGCGGCCGACATAGGCGGTGCCGTTGACCGTCTCCGCGGCGGGCGCCGCAGTGCCGCCCGAGCCGCCGCCGAGCGCGAGCTTTTTCTGCGCCTCGCTCAGGGCGCGCTCTGACTTCTTGAGGTTGTCCTGCAGCGCCTCGATACGGCCGAGCACCTCTGTGGGCGTGGTGCGCAGAACGTCGGCGGCGCCCTGGACGAGGTTGGCGTTGGTGCGCGCATGGTGGCGCGCACCGCGCGCGGTAAGGGCCTCGATGCGGCGCACCCCTGCAGCCACGCCGGAATCGCCGAGCACGGTAATGAGGCCGATATCGCCAGTCCGGCGAACGTGCGTGCCGCCGCAGAGCTCGACGGACCAGCCGACCGCGTTGCCGGTGGGATCGCCCATCGACACCACGCGCACTTCGTCGCCGTATTTTTCGCCGAACAGGGCGCGAGCCCCGGACTGCTTGGCGTCCTCGACGCCCATCAGCCGCGTCTCGACCGGCGAATTCTGCAGCACGATGTCGTTGGCGATGTCCTCGACCTGTTCGAGCTCCTGCACGGTGATCGGCTTGGTGTGGACGAAGTCGAAGCGCAGGCGATCGGGCGTCACCAGCGAACCGCGCTGCGCCACGTGGTCGCCCAGCACCAGGCGGAGCGCCTCGTGCAGCAGGTGCGTCGCCGAGTGGTTGGCGCGGATCGCGCTGCGGCGCTGATGATCGACGACGAGGCCGAGCGGGGTGCCGATCCGCAGCGTGCCGCCCGTGACCTTCACCCGGTGGCCGAAGACGCCCTGGTGCTTGACCGTATCGAGCACGTCGGCGGCGTTCTGCTCGAACGACATGGTGCCGGTGTCGCCGACCTGGCCACCGCTCTCGCCATAGAACGGGGTCTGGTTGAGAACGACATAGCCCTCCTCGCCGGTCTTGAGCTCGTCGACCATCTGGCCGCCCTTGACCAGCGCGGTGACGACGCCTTCGGCCGTCTCGGTCTCGTAGCCCAGGAACTCGGTCGGGCCGACCCTGTCGGCCACCGCGAACCAGACCTTGTCCTCGCCGGTCTCGCCCGAGCCGGCCCAGCGCTTGCGCGCCGCGGCGCGCTGGCGGGCCCTCGCATCCTCGAAGCCGCTGAGATCGACATGGATGCCGCGGGTGCGCAACGCATCCTGCGTCAGGTCGAGGGGGAAGCCGTATGTATCGTAGAGCTTGAACGCGGTGACGCCCTCGAGCATGTCGCCTTCCTTGAGGCCGGCGGTCGCCTCGTCCAGGATGGCGAGACCACGGCTCAGGGTCTTGAGGAACCGCTGCTCCTCGAGCCGCACGGTCTCCTCGATCATCTGCTCGCCACGGACCAGCTCGGGATAGGCCTGGCCCATCTCGCGCACCAGGGTGGGCACGATTTTATGGATCACCGGCTCGCTGGCGCCGAGGAGCGTTGCGTGGCGCATGGCCCGGCGCATGATGCGGCGCAGCACGTAGCCGCGGCCTTCGTTCGAGGGCAGCACGCCCTCGGCGATCAGGAAGCTCATCGAGCGCAGGTGGTCGGAGATGACGCGCAGGCTGGGGCTGGTCGGATCGCCGTTGAAGCCGGTCGCCTGCTGCGCCGAGGCGATCAGCGCGCGGAAGAGGTCGATCTCGTAGTTGTTGTTGGTGCCCTGCATCACTGCGGCGACACGCTCCAGGCCGGAACCGGTATCGACCGAAGGCTTGGGCAGGTTGATGCGCGAGCCGTCCGGCAGCTGCTCGAACTGCATGAAGACGAGGTTCCAGATCTCGACGAAGCGGTCGCCGTCTTCCTCGGGCGTTCCCGGTGGGCCGCCCCAGTATTTGTCGCCGTGATCGTAGAAGATTTCCGAGGACGGACCGCACGGGCCGGTATCCCCCATCTGCCAGAAGTTCGACTTGGCGCCGAGGCGGACAATGCGGTCCTCCGGCAGTCCGGCGATCTTCTTCCAGAGCGCCATCGCCTCGTCGTCGTCTTCATAGATCGTCGCGGTCAGTTTTGCCGGCGGCAGGCCCCACTCTTTGGTGAGCAGGTTCCAGGCGAGCTCGATCGCGCGCTCCTTGAAGTAATCGCCGAACGAGAAATTGCCGAGCATCTCGAAGAAGGTGTGATGCCGCGCGGTGAAGCCGACGTTGTCGAGGTCGTTGTGCTTGCCGCCGGCGCGCACGCATTTCTGCGCACTGGTGGCACGGACATAGTCGCGCTTTTCGGCGCCGGTGAAGACGTTCTTGAACTGCACCATGCCGGCATTGGTGAACATCAACGTCGGATCGTTGCGCGGCACCAGCGGCGACGAGGCAACGGCCGTGTGCCCGTTCTTCTCGAAGAAGCCGAGGAAAGAAGACCGGATGTCGTTCACGCTCTGCATGGCACGTCTCGTCACAAGAAAAGGGCGGCCCACGCCGCCACAAATGTCAGGAAAGGCCTTCTATCGCGGGGCTTGCGGCAATGTCCATGGCATTGAGGGCGAGCAAAAGCGTCCATCGGCCTGGAGCCTCCGGTTTCAAGGGATGGGGTACGGGCCGCGAGACGCAATTCGCCTCGAAGCTATTTTATTGAGACGCATCGCGTCCCGCGGCGCCGAGTTTTCCGAACGGCACGGCCGGGCGCCGGCATCGGCCGGCGGCAACCGCACGCGCCCCAGGCT
>JBQCIY010000040.1:0-11441 GCA_051953275.1 Devosia sp.
CCCGACTGCAAACACACTGCATCCGCAAGGCCATCAATCCTGATAGATCGGGAAGCGCGCGGTCAGCGCCTTCACCTTGTCGCGGACCCGCGCCTCGACCGCGGCGTTGCCCTCGTCGGAGTTGGCTTCGCGCAGGCCGTCGAGCACCTCGACGATATAGCCGCCGATCAACCGGAACTCCGCCTCGCCGAAGCCGCGCGTCGTGCCCGCCGGCGTGCCCAGGCGGACGCCCGAGGTCACGAAGGGCTTTTCCGGGTCGAACGGAATGCCGTTCTTGTTGCAGGTGATGTTGGCGCGGCCGAGGGCCGCCTCGGCGCGCTTGCCGGTGGCGTTTTTGGGCCGCAGATCGACCAGCATCAGGTGGTTGTCGGTGCCGCCGGAGACGACGTCGAGGCCGTGCTCGATCAGTGTCGCCGACAGCGCCTTGGCGTTGGCGACGACCTGCCGGGCATACGACTTGAACTCGGGCTGCAGCGCCTCCTTCAGGGCCACCGCCTTGGCAGCGATGACATGCATCAGCGGCCCGCCCTGCAGGCCCGGGAACACCGCCGAATTGATCTTCTTGGCGATCTCCTCGTCGTTGCTGAGGATCATGCCGCCGCGGGGACCGCGCAGGCTCTTGTGGGTGGTGGTCGTGGTCACATGCGCATGCGGTACCGGCGACGGATGCACCCCGCCGGCCACGAGGCCCGCGATGTGCGCCATATCGACCATCAGATAGGCGCCGATCGAGTCGGCGATCTCGCGGAAGCGCTGCCAGTCCCAGATGCGCGAATAGGCAGTGCCGCCGGCGAGGATCAACTTGGGCTTGTGCTCGTGCGCCAGCCGTTCGACCGCGTCCATGTCGAGCAGGTGGTCTTCCCTGCGCACGCCGTAGGAGACGACGTTGAACCACTTGCCGCTCATGTTGACCGGCGAGCCGTGCGTCAGGTGGCCGCCGGAATTGAGGTCGAGCCCCATGAAGGTGTCGCCGGGCTTGAGCAGCGCCAGGAACACGGCCTGGTTCATCTGGCTGCCCGAGTTCGGCTGCACATTGGCAAAGCCCGCGCCGAACAGGGTCTTGGCGCGCTCGATGGCGAGCGTCTCGGCGACGTCGACGTACTGGCAGCCGCCGTAGTAGCGCTTGCCCGGATAACCCTCGGCGTACTTGTTGGTCATGATCGAGCCCTGCGCCTCGAGCACGGCCTTGGACACGATGTTCTCGGAGGCGATCAGCTCGATCTCGTGCTGCTGGCGACCAAGCTCGTTGTTGATGGCTTCGGCGATCTCCGGATCGGTGTCGGCGAGAGTCGCGGAAAAGAAGTTCGGAAAGAGCGGAAGTGACGCGGCGGCGCTCATGGGCGTTCCCCGTGGTGAGAGTACGGACAGGTCCGGCGAGACCCCGGCTCTATCACGCGGCCACACGCGATTGCAAGGCCGCGGGCGGCGCTCGATACGGCAGCTGGATTTGCGGACATGCGGGCTCCCGGATCAGGTGAGGATGCCCAGGCGAGCGGCGGCCAAGGTTCGCGTTTCCCGATGGTCGCCCATCTTATCTCGCCAGTCGCGCGAACGCCTCAATATGCAGCGTTTCGGGCTGCGGCGAAAGGGCCGAAACCGGAACGATGTGGGCGCAGAGGAGTTCACCGCGCATCAAGGTTGATGGGCCGCCTCCTCCCGGCGGCGCGGCGGATATCGGCTTTGTCCAAAACAGCAAGAGAACCAAGGAGTTATCCCATGTTCGTCACTCCCTTTGTGGCCGCCCTCCTGATCGGCAGCTTCTGGACTGGCGTCGCCACGACGGCGGTCGTGAACCATGATGGCGGCCTGTTCACGCCGCACCCGCGCAGCGACGTGGTGATCTCGGCCACCACCGACGATCACGCCGCGCGCTGCCACGCCCGCTACCGCTCGTACGACGAGACGACCGACCAGTACCTGAGCAGCCGCGACGGCCAGTGGCACGACTGCATGCTCTGATCGCAGCGGTCGGCGCAGAATCAAAAGGCCCGCTCCGGCGGGCCTTTTTCGTTACGGGTTCTCCAAATCCCGGTGACGCGGTGCGTCTACCCCTCCTGCTCCAGCCGCTTCCTGAGCTTTGCCAGTGCGAGGGTCTGCATCTGCAGCCTGGTCGCCGTCAGGGGGGCGATCACCACCACCTCGATGCCGGTGCGGCCATCGATGGCGGCGACCCGCATCTGCGGCCCGACCTGGGTGAATTCGAAAAGCACCTCGTTGCCGGCCGGCGGAGTCGCGCCGCCGGCGACCATCAGGCGGTCGTGGTGTCGACGAGGCCCTGGGCGTCGAACTGGTAGACGTCGTCGCGGAAGCTGACGATGCCGTTCTTGTTGGCCCAGGCGCTCACATAGGTGGTGTGGATCGGCGTCGGCTTCTTGAGGTTCACGTCGAGCCGCTCGTTCGAATTGAACACGGCCTCGATCGCGTCCTGGTCCCAGCCGCCATTCGGGCCGAGCAGCCAGTTGACCAGCTGATCCACGCCCTCGACCCGCACGCAGCCCGACGAGTGGAAGCGCGCGTTCTCGGCGAACAGCGATTTGGTCGGCGTGTCGTGCAGATAGACGTCGAACTTGTTGGGGAAGTTGATCTTGCAGTGCCCCATCGAGTTGTCGGCACCCGGCTCCTGCCGGAAGCTGTAGTTCACGGCATCGTCGGTGTGCCAGTCGATGTCGGTGGGCTGCACCTCGTTGCCCTTGGCATCGTAGATGTGGATCTTGAACTTGGTCAGGTAGTTCGGATCGTCGTTCATGTACGTGATCAAGTCCTTTTCGATCAGGCTCTTGGGCACGTGCCAGTACGGGTTGAAGTTGATCTGCTGGATCTTGGAATCGAGGATCGGCGTCGGCCGGTCGATGCGGCCGACGACCGCCGTGTGCCGTTCGGCCACCTGCCCGGCCTCGACCGCCTCGATCGAAGCGGCGGGGATATTCACCACCACATAGCGGTCGTCGTTGAGCTTGGCCGCAACCTCCTGCACGCGCTGCAGGTTGAGCTGCAGCTGAGCGAGCCGCTTATCGGCGGGCACCTGGATGGCATAGAAGGTCAACTCGTCGATCTTGCCGGTCGGGATGATGCCGTGCCGGACCTGGAAGCGGCGCACGCCCAGGTCGCAGGCATCGTCGAAATGCTCGTCGACGACCTTGGCATTCTCCATGTCCCCGACCATGATCAGGAAGCGCTTGAGGTCGATGACCGCGTGGCCGTCCTTGCCGACGCTGAGGCCGAACATCTGCCGCGACGGCGGCTGCCAGCCGCCGGCCTGCACCACCTGCTGGTAATAGGCGATGCGCTCCTGGATATTGTTGGCGGTATCGAAGCTGAGGATCGGCTCGGGCGTGTCAATGATCGACAGCGCCGCCTCGGTGTTCTTGTCCTTGTCGACCGCCTTCATGCGGGCGCTGCGCGCCAGGATGTCCCAGATCGAGTCTTCGTCGGTGCCGCCGCTGCTGTCGGCGTGAGCGGGGCTGGCAAGGGCCGCGGCGACGCCGAGCGACGCTGCGGAAGCGAGAAGTCTGCGCCGGGTCAGGAGCATCAAGTCACCAGTCGAACAGGAGCAAAACCAAAAATACCATCCGCCCGCCTGAGCTCACAACGCCGGTCAAGGAGGTGTGAAGCGCCGAGCGGGGCGAGCCGGAGTGCGGTGGTACGGAAAACGAGGCCGCGACGCCGAACTTCTAACGGATTTTGCGGCGCAAATAAGAAACGCCGGCCCGTGCGGCCGGCGTTTGCATCTCCAATGTGGCCTCGGGGCCACAATCACCCGGCGCGCCGTTTTGGAGCCGGCGCGCCCTGCATGGGATCGGGTGGATGGATCAGAGCTTGTACAGGATCTGGTCGACCCAGAAGCGCTCGAGCCGGCCCAGCGCCTTGTTGAGGTTCTCGAACGTGCCGTTGTCCAGCCCGCCGACCTTGTCGATCGACTTGAGGTGGCGGTCGTAGAGCTCGTCGATCACCTCGGCGACCTCTTCCCCCTTGGGCGTCAGGCGGATGCGGACCGAACGGCGGTCGGCGCGCGAGCGCTCCTGGAAGATGTAGCCGGTCTCGACCAGCTTCTTCAAATTGTACGAGACGTTCGACCCCAGGTAGTAGCCGCGGGAGCGCAGCTCGCCTGCGGTCATCTCCGCGTCGCCGATGTTGAACATCAGCAGCGCCTGGACGGGGTTGATGTCGTCCCAGCCCATGCGGTCGAATTCGTCCTTGATGAGATCGAGCAGGCGGCGGTGAAGCCGCTCCACGCGGCTGACTGCCTCGAGATACTGCGGCTTCAGGCCACTCGCACTGCCCGGCGCCTCCGCCTCAACGGCGTTGGATTTGGTTGCCATTCTTGCCTCACTGTTTACGTCGTCCGGGCGATTTATCGCCTCTCATGAGCCCATATCTACGCGGCCCGAAATAAGATCGACTTAAGCCGCACACTTAAGACTATCTTACTGAAAAAGTTCGGGATTTTGGCTTTACAGAAGGTAACCGCAGGACAGGAATCGGTAAGCTAAATGCTTCCTTTTCGAGCCGGCTTCCGGCGCTAGTCGTGCGCCCGCTCGCGCATCCTGATGCTGAGGACGAAGACCACGACGATCGAAACCAGCAGCACCAGCCGGATGGCAAAGCCCAGCGCGCTCATCTGCACGTCCTTGCTGCCGAGCAGGTACATGCCGAGCTCGAGCACGGTCGCCGCCACCAGCAGCACCGCGCCCCAGCTCGCGCGGATCCACAGACCCACCGCGGCAAACAGCTGCGCCATCGAGAAGACGGCCAGGTAGACGAAGCCGGTGACGCCCAGGATGTCGATCGGGCTCTGCGCGCCCGTGGACACGCCCAGCAGCCGCGAGGCATCGTTGAGGCCGAGCAGCAGCGAGATGATCGCCACGATCCGCACATAGCGGCCGGCGATGGGCGTGTTGAAGTCCATGCGCTTGGTTATCCCGGCCTAGCGGGTGCGGCAAGCCGGAGCTTCCGGCCGTCCAACGGCGCTGCTACACAGCGGCGCATGAGCGATTGGCCGAAATACGACATGGAGTTCCTCGGCGGGCGCCGGCAGCGCCGGCTGCGGCGGACCGGGTGGATGCGCGACCTGGTGCGCGAAACGACGCTGACGCCGGCCGATTTCATCTGGCCGCTGTTCGTCATCGACGGCCACAACGAGCGCAGCGCGATCAAGACCATGCCGGGCGTCGAGCGGCTCAGCATCGATCTCGCGGTCCAGGCGGCGAAGGACGCGGCGGCCGCCGGCATCCCGGCGCTGGCCTTGTTCCCGAACACGCCCGATCACCTGCGCAATCCGGACGGCTCCGAGGCCTACAACCCCGACAACCTGATGTGCCGGGCGCTCAGCGCCATCAAGCAGGCAGTTCCCGGGATCGGCCTCATCGCCGACGTGGCGCTCGACGAATATTCCTCCGACGGCCAGGACGGCCTCGTCCGCGACGGTGAAATCCTCAACGACGAGACCGTCGCCGCCATGGTTCGCTCGGCTTTGGTGCAGGCCTCCGCGGGCGCCGACATCATTGCGCCCTCCGACATGATGGATGGCCGCGTCGCCGCCATCCGGCAGGAGCTCGACGCCGCCGGGCACGAGCAGGTCGCGATCATGGCCTATTCCGCCAAGTACGCTTCGGCCTATTACGGGCCGTTCCGGGAAGCCGTGGGCTCGGGCAAAAGGTTGCTCGGCGACAAGAAGACCTACCAGCTCGATTTCGCCAACACCGACGAGGCGCTGCGCGAGGTGGCGCAGGACCTCGAGGAAGGCGCCGACATGGTCATGGTGAAGCCCGGCATGCCATATCTCGACATCGTCCGCCGCGTGCGCGAGAGCTTCAACGTGCCGGTGTTCGTCTACCAGGTGAGCGGCGAGTACACGATGATTCGCCTCGCCGGCGACGCCGGCGCCATCGACGGCCGTGCCGCGATGCTGGAGAGCCTCTGGGCCTTCAAGCGCGCCGGCGCCAAGGGGATCCTCACCTATTTCGCACTCGAGGCGGCGCGCGTTCTCGGCGGCTGACCGCTCACGGCATTTGCATTTGCCCTCGGACTCGGCGCGGCATAAGCTTCTGCGTCGAGACAGGCGGCAATGACGGACCAAACACCGGAAAACACACAGCTTTTCCTCACGGCACCGATGCCGTGCCCGTATCTGCCCGGCAAGCAGGAGCGCAAGCTCTTCACTCACCTGACCGGCCGCCGCGCTGCGTCGCTGCATGCACTGCTCAGCGACAACGGCTTCCGCCGCAGCCAGAACCTCATCTACCGGCCGGCTTGCGAGGGCTGCGCCGCCTGCCAGTCGGTGCGCATCCTGGCGCGCGAGTTCGAGACCACCAAGCGCTACCGGCGCATTCTACGGATCAACGCCGACATCGAAGTGACGGTCCGCCAGCCGCGCGCGACGGCGGAGCAGTTTGCCCTGTTCAAGCGCTACCTCGACGCCCGCCACACCGGCGGCGGCATGACGGCCATGAACTTCGTCGACTACGAATACATGGTCGAGGACACCCCGGTGCAGACCGTGGTGGTCGAGTACCGGCTGGGCTCGGAACCCGACAAGCCGCTGGTCGCGGTGGCGCTCACCGATGTGATGCCGGACGGCCTCAGCATGGTCTATTCGTTCTTTGCGCCCGAGCTGAGCAAGCGCGGCCTGGGCAACCTGTTGATCCTCGACCATGTGCGGCAGGTGCGGCTCGCCGGCCTCACCTACGTCTACCTGGGCTACTGGGTGCAAGACTCTCCGAAGATGGCCTACAAGGGCGAATACCGTCCCCTTGAGGTGCAGCGCGGCCCGCTGGGCTGGCGCCGCCTCGACTGAGGTCCTTGCTTGCGGCTTCTACTCGGACTCGTCCGCCTCATCGTCGGGCTGCTGATCGTCGTGACTGCCGTGCCGGCGATCCTCGCGATCTTCGGCGGGCTGGTCCCCGTCCTCGACCTCATCAACCACCTGCAGCTGGTGCTGTTTTTCGGCACGCTGCTGGCGCTCGTTCTCGCTCTCTCCGTCCGCATGCCGCGCCTGCTGGCGATCCTCGCCTTTCTCGGCTTTGCCGCCTCAGCCTGGACGTTCGTTCCCGAATGGACGTCGAGCCTCGCGCCGCGCCCGGCGCCGACCGGCGCGCCCACGGTACGGCTGATGACCCACAACATGTTCGGCCTCAACACCGACATGAAGCGCATGGCGGCGGCCATCGCGGCGGAGAACCCCGACATCGTGGCGCTGCAGGAATACTTTCCGGCGCAGCAGTCGCTCGATGCGCTGCTCAGGCCGAGCTACCCCTATTCGGTGCGCTGCCAGGGGGGCAAGCGCGCCAATATCGGGCTCTATTCTAAAATCCCGTTCGACAAGGAAATGAGCGACGCGGATTGTCCCGAGAGCCCGGGCTCGCAGCGCACCGCCCATATCCTCGCCGGCTTCACGCTGAGCGACGGCACGCATTTTTCGGTGCTGACGTCGCACATGGACTGGCCGTGGCCGATCGAACGGCAGCAGGACGAGCTGGCGGCGATCGAAACCGCCGTCGCACAGGTGCAGGGACCGCTGGTCGTGGTCGGGGATTTCAACTCGACGCCGTGGAGCTACGCCATGCGCGGCTTCGAGCACGACACGGGCCTCAGCCGCGAAACGCGCAACCTCATCACCTTCCCCGAGCTCTTCACGGTCCCCGGCCGGCTGGTGCGCGGCGGTGTCCTCCACACCTGGCCGATCCTCCCCCTCGACCAGGTCTTCGAGCGCGGGCTCCGCGTCACCGAGCTCCATCGCGGCCAACCCACCGGCAGCGACCACCTGCCGGTGATCTTTACGTTCGAGGTGGCGAAGAGCTGACACCCACCCGTCGGCCGTTTGCGCTGCTCTCTCGTTCCGTCATCCGCGGAGCGGCCATGACGGCGGAGAGATCCACACTCGTCTCAACTCCCCCCACCCAGCTCCGCTAGGCCTGACGGCCAAGCTGCGCTACCCTCCCCACACGGGGGAGGGAAACCGACTGAGGGTTCGGTGGGTGCTCTCACGAAGCCTTCGGTTCCATCTTTCCCTCCCCCGAGTGGGGAGGGTAGCGGAGCTCGGAGCGAAGCGACGTAGCGAAGCTGGGTGGGGGGACTCACCCCATGCACGCTGCCCCCAACCGACACGCGTTCATCTTCGCAACCCCAGGCTCTCCGGGCATCACAGCCCCATTTCAAAAAACTTATGCCGGTGTTCTGAGCCCCCTTATATTTCTCCTCATCCCCTCGCGCTGCGAGGTCGCGACGAACGGTCTGCGAGGGGAGTTGGGGATCACGGGAGTCGTCCCGTGGTGGGCCAAAGCGGGAGCCGAGGCGGCTGGCACAGTTCCACCGCCCTCCACGCGGCGTATGCCTGAATCCACCCCAACGCGTCGGCGGGACGAAGGTCCCATAAGTTGCCGACTACCGGCTTGGACCCTAGTCCCGCCGAGGCCGCTCCTCACGAATGCGGCTAGCTCTTTGACATCGCCGGACGGGCCGGCGGACGCTTCCGCTCGCCCTGTGAAATGTAAATCCAGCCAGCGGTTGGGCGAGCGAGCCCGTTCGGGATCGATCGGACAGAGCGCAAACAAACCCCGGTTGGTCGAGCGAGCCCGTTCGGGACGGCTCGGACAGAGCGCAAACAAACTCCGGTTGGTCGAGCGAGCCCGTTCGGGATCGATCGGACAGAGCGCAAATAAAAAGGGCGGCAGAGCCGCCCTCGCCTGCATCGTGCCTGGGGCCGCCTCAGCGCGGCGCCAGCACCATCACCATCTGGCGGCCTTCCGAGCGCGGGGCCGACTCGACCTTGGCTTTGGCCTCCATCTCCTGCTGCACCTTGACCAGCAGTTCCATGCCGATGTCCTGGTGCGCCATCTCGCGGCCGCGGAAGCGCATCGTCACCTTCACCCGGTCGCCGTCCTCGAGGAAGCGCGTCACCGCCTTCATCTTGGTCTCGTAGTCATGGGTGTCGATGTTCGGCCTCAGCTGGATTTCCTTGACCTCGATCACCTTCTGCTTCTTGCGCGCGTCGGCCGCCTTCTTCTGCGCGGCGTATTTGAAGCGGCCGAGGTCGAGCATCTTGGCGACCGGCGGCGTCGAATTGGCGGCGATGATGACGAGGTCGAGGCCCAGTTCCTGGGCCTGGGCCAGCGCATCGCGGGTGCGGATCGCACCCTGGTTGACGCCCTCGGCGTCGATGAGCTGGACTTCGGGAGACTGGATATCCTCGTTGCTGAGCGGCCCATCCTTCTGGGGCGCAACGGGTCTCATGGGTCGGCGAATGGCAGATGTCCTTCTGCAGTTGAACGGATGCCCGGGGGAAGCGCGGCTAAAATCGTTATTCGCTGCGTATAAGTCAATGCGCTGGACAGCGCTCCCGCCGAAATGTCTAAGCCTGTGGCGGAGTTGCGCAAGGACCGGGTGCAATGGTCGAATTTCTCGAGGTCGGCGAGGGGACCGACCGCCGCCCGATCGCCGTCGAACGTCGCGCCGGGCGGGCGCCGGGGCTGTTCTGGCTGTCGGGGTTCCGCTCCGACATGACCGGCAGCAAGGCCACCGCGCTCGACGCCTTCGGCGCGAGCCACGGGCTTGCCGTCACCCGCTTCGACTATTCGGGCCACGGCCAGTCGGGCGGCGACTTCGACCGCGGCACGATCAGCCGCTGGCTCGAGGAGGCGATGGCGGTGCTCGGCACGACGGCCGGCCCACAGATCCTCGTCGGCTCGTCGATGGGCGGCTGGATCGCGCTGCTCCTCGCCCGCGAGCTCCGCCGCCAGGGCAGCGACCGCGTTGCCGGTCTGGTGCTGATCGCACCGGCCACCGACATGACCGAGCTGATGCTGAGCCAGATGCCGAAGCGGGCGCAGAAGCTGCTGGGCACGCAGGGCTATGTCGAGGTGCCCTCCGAGTACTCGGCCGAGCCCTATCGCATCAACCGGACGCTGATCGAGGACGGCAAGACGCATCTGCTCTTCGGCCGCGCCATCGAGGTCGGGGCGCCGGTCGCGATCCTGCAGGGCGCGCGCGACAGGGACGTGCCGAAAGAACATGCGATGAAGCTCGCCGAGCACCTGCTCACCGATCCGGTGACGGTGACGCTCGTGCCCGACGGCGAGCACCGCATGAGCCGCTCCGAGGACCTGGTGCTCATCGAACGCGCCATCGCGCAGATCATCGAGCAGAAGCGGGGTTAGGCGTAGGGACCTGAGTTGCCCCCGCCAGTGCCACCGTCGCCGCCAGGACCGCCGTCGCCGCCAGGGCCATCATCTCCGCTGGGACCGGGCTGCTGTCCGTCTCCGCCCGGGCCACTCTGCGAGCCGTTGTCGCCCGAGCCGCTTGATGACGTCGGCGTCGTCGGACCAGGACTCCCGTGTATCGTGCCCACCGCCGTCAGCAGCCCGATGGCCCGGTCGGACGGATCGTCTTCGCGGTGGCGGCGGAGCAGCGACTTGTCCGGATCGGGACCGAAATAGCCGCGCAGGCCGAGCATGAACCGTGCCGCGCCGTCCTGTCCGAGATGGGCGGTGCCGGTCACCGCCACCGGCAGCTCGAAATTGCGCAGCAGATACTCGCTGCCGAATTCGATGGCGTTGTAGCCGTCGAGCGAGGACACATCGAGGCTGAGCTTCCAGTCGTCGGTGGGGTAATAGGCGACCCCGCCCATGCCGAAGGCCCCCACATGCGACGGCCCGGCGGGGGCGGTGGGCATGTTCAGCGCCACGCCGGCCCAGGCCTCGAGCGTCCAGCGGTCGAGGTACAGTTCGGCCTCGGGGCCCGCCGCAAAAACAGTCGCACCCGGCGTCCGCACAGCGCCGAGCGTGCCGCCGATGAGATACGATGCGGGATCGCGGGTGAAGACATGCAGCGCCGTGCTGCCGGTAAAGCCCGACGCGGTCGACAGGCTCAGGTCGGCCTGCACGCCGAAGCGCTCGCCGACAGGAATGGTGATGGTGCCGGCGGCGCGCCCCACGAATGCCGGGGTGGGCAGCGTCAGCGCACCGGCGTCGAATTCGAGCTTGCCATTGGGCGCGGACACCGCGGGAAGTTGCTGCGCCAAGGCAGAATTCAGGCAAAGCAAAGTTGTTGCGAGCGCAAGCGCGCCGCAGGCAATACCCTTCATGATGAAACGCCCCCAGGAAAAACGGACGGCAGTTAGTCGTTAATAAACTGGTAACAATTGCAGCTAAGCACTGTCCCGGATTGACAGCAAGCCAAAAGAACGCCGTTCAGGCGATTCGTCGCCGCCGTGGCGCCCGGACGACCGAAAAGGCGTACAGTCCGAGGGCCTCCAATGCTCATCGGGCGCTCACTCCCCCGGCGTCCGGATCGACTTGCGGTGGAAGAGATCGGGTTCGCGAACACGGCGCGGCCGGCCCTCGAGGAAATAGACGAGAAGCGCGAAGGCCGCCACGAGGATAGGAATCCCGAAGAACGCGAAAATCTGAAGCGATGTCACAGAAGACCTCCGAGCGTTCGTCTCGCAA
>JBQCIY010000041.1:0-39330 GCA_051953275.1 Devosia sp.
CCCGAGAGCACGGAGAGGAGCGTGGTCTTGCCGGCCCCGTTGGGGCCGACAATGCCGAGCGCCTCGCCCTGGGCAATGCTCAGGCCGACCCCGTCGAGCACCACAAGCGCCCCGAAGTGCTTGTGCAGCCCTTCGGCAACGAGGATCGGCGTATCGGCCGGCATGGCAGGACCTGACTCTCTATCCGTGAGCGTCAGCCATTATAGGGCAGGAGCTTCGCAGCGACCGGAACATTCGGGTCGGGCGCATTGTCGACGATGACCAGGTCGAACGGGTATTTGCTGCCCTCTTTCGACTTGACCCACTGCGCGCCGATGATCGGCGCGACCGAGACGTTCGGCACCGGGCCGGAGGTGAAGTCGACCTTGCCCACCATGGTGGTGGTGTTGAGGGTCGAGAGCGCCTTGGCGACCGAGGCCTTGTCATTGGGATTGCCGGACGCAGCGAGCGCCGCGAAGCCGCCGTCGAGCAGAGCCATCGAGGCACCGAGCTGCTGCTGGCGCTGCTTGCCGGCGGTCGACTCGTAGCCCTCGGCGAGCTCCATGCCGCTGACGCCGGTGAGCGATGACTTGTAAGGGAACGTCCAATGCCAGTAGGCGGCGGTGGCGAGCTTGTCGCCCAGGTCGCCCACTGCCTCGATGTCGGACGGGAAAAGGCCGGTCTTGGCGATCTGCGCGATCTTGATCTGCTTGGTCAGGCCCTGCTGCGCCGCCTGGTGCCAGAAGGCGGCGAAGTCGGGCGGGATGGGGAAGGTGTTGAACATCTCGACGCCCTGATCCTTGAACATCTGGATTTGCGCCGAATAGTCGGTGGTGCCATCCTCGTACGGGCCGGGATCGACCAGCGTGTAGCCGCCCTTTTGGAGCAGCGGACCGAGCGCTTCGCGCACGGCGTTGCCGTCGGCATCGTTGGGATACATCACGCCGATCTTCTTGTTGGTCGGAATCTGACTCCACATCGACAGGTAGGTCTGCGCGAACACCGCGGTGCCGAAGCTGAAGCAGTAGGTCCACTTGAACGGCGAGGGTTGGCCCGGCTTGGCGCCTCGACCGAAGTAGAACGACTCCCACGGCAGGATGGTGCTGAG
This sequence comes from Devosia sp., assembly GCA_051953275.1. GTDB lineage: Bacteria > Pseudomonadota > Alphaproteobacteria > Rhizobiales > Devosiaceae > Devosia_A. The sequence continues at coordinate 1,088 of JBQCIY010000041.1, forward strand.
GCAGGGCACGCCGGCCGCCTCACAGGCGTCGGCCACCGGGTTCACCACTTCGGGAGTCGAGGTGGTGAGCATCATGTCGATGCCCTGGTTGTTGATCAGGTCCTTGGCGAGCTGCCCGGCACGCGCCGGGTCGGACTGCGTATCCTGGTCGATGATGGTGACGGTGAAGCTCTTGTCGCCAACCTTGAAGCCATTGGCGATCGCCTTGCGGGCGGTATCGAGAATATAGCCATCGCCTTCGCCGAAGCCGCCGAGCGGACCGGAGCGCGGGCTGATGAAACCGACTTTGATCGTGCCGTCGGCCGCGCGGGCCGGGACGGTGGCGCCGAGTGCCATGGCGCCGGCAGCCGCGGCGGTCGATGCGATGAAGGTCCGGCGGCTCAGCTCGTTCCGGTTCTGACTCATATCATCCTCCCTGTACGGCGCTCTCGCCGCTTGTTTCCCGACGCTACCATCCAACACCGGTTTGGTTTGGTAAAATGAGAAGTTTTGCGCTACTCATAACTTGGAGGTTATCGAATTGACCGATATTCCGGTAAAATTCCGGCATCTTCGCACCTTGATCGAGGTGTCGCGGCAAAAGAGCGTCGGGCGGGCGGCCGAGGTGCTGCATGTCAGCCAGCCGGCCGTGACCAAGACCCTGCGCGAGCTCGAAACGGCGATCGGTGCGACGCTGATCGAGCGCGACGGGCGGGGCATCCGCATCACCCGCTTCGGCGAGGTGTTCCTGCAGCATGCCGGTGCGAGCCTTGCGGCCATCCAGCGCGGCATCGACAGCGTGGCGCGCGAACGGGCCAACGCCGGCCAGCCGCTGCGCGTCGGGGCATTGCCGACGGTTTCGGCGCGCATCATGCCGGCGGCGCTCGAAAAATTCCTAGCCCTCAGGACCGGCAGTCCGGTCAAGGTCGTATCCGGCGAAAACGTCGTTCTGCTCGAGCAGTTGCGGCTCGACCAGCTCGATCTCGTTGTCGGCCGGCTTGCCGCCCCCGAACTGATGACCGGCCTGAGCTTCTCGCACCTCTATACGGAGCCGGTGGTGTTTGCGGTCCGGCGCGGCCATCCGCTGCTCGCCGCGCGCGGCTTCGATTTCGCCCGCATCCGCGACTACACCGTGCTGATGCCGACGCAGGGCTCGGTGATCCGGCCGTTCGTCGAGCGCTTCCTGATCAGCCACGGCATAGGCGACCTGCCGGTCGAGATCGAGACGATATCGGACTCGTTCGGACGCGCGATGATCCGGCGATCGGACGCCATCTGGGTGATTTCGGAAGGTGTGGTGGCGCCGGAGATCGAGGGCGGCGAGATCGGCGTGCTGCCGATCGATACCGGCGAAACGCGCGGCGCCGTGGGGCTCACCGTGCGTGCCGGCATCCCCGACACCCCGGGCAGCGTGCTGCTTGCACACTGCCTGCAGGAAACAGTGCGGGAGCTGGGACTCTAGTCGCGCTTGTAGGCGCCGAGCCCCGGCTTATAGGTCTTGTCATCGAGGAACTGCTTCAGGCCCTGCTCTCGTCCGTTCGTCTTGTCGAGCAGCAACATCTGCTCGAGCTTGGCGTATATGTAGTCGTCGGATGCGTCCCACGGCATGTTGCGCACGCGCTTGAAAGTGTCCTTGGCGGCCTTCATCGTTACCGGGTTCTTGTCGAGCAGCACCTTGGCGATGGCGTCAACCCGCGCCCGCAGTTCCGCCAGCGGTACCGCTTCATTGACCAGTCCCATCTCGGCTGCCTTGCGACCGTCGAACACTTCGCCGGTCATGATGTAATAGAGCGCATCGCGGTGGCGCATCACCTCGGCGACGGCGCGGGTGACATTGCCGCCCGGCAGGATGCCCCAGTTGATTTCGCTGAGGCCGAACTTGGCCTCGTTGGCCGCAATCGCGAGGTCGCAGGCGACCAGCGGCGTGAAGGCGCCGCCGAAGCACCAGCCGTTGACCATCGCGATGGTCGGCTTTTCGAAGTACATGAGCCGCTGCCACCAGCCCCCCGACTGGCGGCGTGCTTTGAGGGTGGCACTGCGCCCCTTGTCGTCGTTGTCGCGGAAGTACTCCTTGAGGTCCATGCCGGCCGACCAGGAGTCGCCGGCGCCGGTGAGTACCAGCACGCCGACGTCGTCGTGTCCTTCGATCTCGTCGAGGACCTCCAGCATGCGCACGTTGAGCGCGGGGTTCATGGCGTTGCGTTTCTGCGGCCGGTTGAAGGTGACGGTGGCGATGCGGTCGGCCACCTCGACACGGACGACGTCGTCGCTCATGAGAACTCTCCAGTGTTGTACCGGGCCCGCAATACGGGCTTCAGGATCTTGCCCGCGGCGCTCCGCGGGATGACGTCGACGCGGATGATTCGCGCCGGGCACTTGTATTTGGCGAGACGCTCGGCGCAGTGCGCGAGCAGGGTGGTTGCATCGAAGTCCGGGCCGTCGGCTGCCACGACGAAGGCAACGCCCGACTCCCCCCAGCGCGGATCGGGCATGCCGAGCACCGCCACGTCTCGCACGTGCGGGTGTGCGGCCAGCACCGTTTCGACCTCCGCTGGAAAGACGTTCTCGCCGCCCGACACATACATGTCCTTCAGCCGGTCGACGATGCGGTAGATCCCGCCGGGCTCACGGCGCGCCAGGTCGCCGGTGCGGAACCAGCCGTCGCTGAAGGCGGCGGCCGTTTCGGCCGGCCGGTTCCAATAGCCGGGTGTGACGGATGGGCCCCTGAGCCAGATCTCGCCGACGTCGCCGAGCCCAACATCCGCGCCGTCGCGCACCAGCCGAACCGACAGATGCGGGGCAGGGAGGCCAACCGCGCCGGCGCTTTGCCGCACGATTTCGCGGTCGATCGGGACATGGATGGCCGTCCCGACTTCGCTCATGCCGTAGCCGTTGACGAGCGGAACGCCGAAGCCGAGGAAGCGTTCGACCAGCTCCGGCGACAGAGGTGCGCCGCCGAGGAAGATCGCGTGGAGACGCGACAGCGCTGCCGCTGAAAAGCTCGGATCGCGCGCCAGCGTCTCGGCCATGACGGGGACCGCGAAATAATGTGTGACGCCCAGCGTCGGATCGGCGAGCGCCGCCAGCGTCCGCCCCGGCATGAAACGATCGGTCAGCACCAGCGTGCCGCCGGCCATGAGCGTCGAGCGCGCGACAGCAATCAGGCCGATCGTGTGGAACATCGGCAGGTCGGACAACGTCACTGAGTTGGCGCCGACCTCGCCGACGGCGATGAAGTTGAGCGCCGCGGCGAAGGCGTTGTGCGCGGTGATGATCACGCCCTTGGGTGTGCCCGTGGTCCCAGATGTATAGAGCAGGATGATCGGGCGTTCCGGCGGCCGGCTGCGGCGGGCCAGCGGCGCGACCGCTGCAATCGCGCCAAGGACGCCGGCACGGGCTTTGGCCCCGGCGACCGGGAGAAATTCGTCCTGCGCCACGATGAGCCGGGGTGTGCAGTCGGCAAGGACCGTCGCCACCTCGGGTGCAGTCAGCCGCCAGTTGACCGGCACGAAGATATGGCCGCTACGCTCGGCGCCGAGCGCGAGCACCAGCAGCTCCAGCCCATTGCGGCCGAGATAGGCGACGCGTTCGCCAACACCCGGCCCGAGTTCCTCCGTCAACCAGGCGGCGGCGCGATCAGCCAGCAAATCCAGCGCAGCGAAGGGCGTATGTTCGCCGGTTGCGAGGTCGACGACCGCGGTCTTTTGCGGCCTGGCCAGTGCCGAATAGGCGAGGGGATCGGTGCTGAGGTCTGCTGCCAACGGCTCCTCCGCCATTGCCCGCATCAAAATTGTATGTAACACATACAAATCTTCGGAGCGACGCACAAGCGGCTGATGAACGACGACCGGACCTTGGCGAGCCGCCTGGACTTCGGCAGTCTCGAAGATCTGCTGGGGTTTCATCTGCGCATGGCGAGCGCTGCCGTCGCCCGTGATTTCGCGGTGGCGATGAGCGGGCTCGATGTGACGCAGAAGCAGTTCGCCGTGCTCGAGCTCGTCGCCGCCAATCCGCATCTGTCGCAGGTCGATCTCGCCCAGGCGCTCGGGACCGATCGCGCCACCATGATGGCGGTCGTCGACCGCCTCGACGATCGAGGTCTTGTCCTCCGCCGCAAATCGCGACGCGACGGTCGACGGCAGGAACTTTCGTTGAGTGCGGCGGGCCGGCGGCTGCTCGATGAGGCGCGCGCCCGGGTCACGGCGCACGAGGCGCGCTTTCGCGCCAGGCTCGGAAATCGGCGGATCGCGGAGCTCGTAACCGTCCTGCGCGAGGTCGTGCTGATCGGAGCAGATGTCAGCGGCGGATAACCGTTACTCCAGTGTGCGCGAGGCAATGGTGCGCAGGGCGCGGACGAGCCGCGGCGCGAACTCGCCGATCTCGGCCAGGTGCGCTTCGCTCAGCCGATCCAGCAGGGTCTGGCCGGCCGCGGTCAGCGCGAGGACGCGGCGGCGTCGATCCTCGACGTCGCGTGTGACCGAGATATAGCCGGCGTCGACCAGCCGCTTCACCAGTTCCGCGGCGGCGTTCGGCGCAATCAGCAGCCGCGCCGCCAGAAAGCCCACGGTCGGCCGGACCTCGGCGCTGGCCGCAATCACCAGCAGCGCCTGATGCTGCTGCGGCGGTATCCCTTCCGCGCGCGCCCGTTCCGAGCTTCGGGCCGCGAACTGCCGGATCGCGTAACGGAAATCCGCGAGCGCCATGTATTGTTCAGGCGTGACGCGGCTCTCGCTCAAGGCCGCCTTCCTCCAAAGCTCATCGGCGCAAACGGAGCCATCATGTCGCCTGCGGCTTTGCCGGCGCCTGCAGCTCGGTCCAGACCGACGTGCGGCGGTTCTCCTGCTGCACGCGGCCACGCTGCATGTGCAGGATGTCCTTGCGGGCCACGAGGCCCAGCAGGCGATGCCCGTCGCGCTCGACGATCGGAACGCGGCCCACCGAGCGGGCCACCATCACGTCGGCGACCTGGCCCACGAGATCAGATGGGTAAGCAAAGGCCGTGTCTTCGTCCGAGGCGACGTCGTAGAGCGTGGCGTCGCCCTTGGGGGCCTCGGTCCGCCAGCGCAGGACGTCGGCGCGCGCGGCGAGGCCGACGAGCCGTCCCCCGGCATCGACGATGGGATAGGATTTGTGGCGCGGCGCATCGGCGGTGAAAAACGCCACTGCTTCGTCGACCGTCATCTTGGCAGGCAGGCTGTCGACCTTGGTGACCATCACCTCGGCGGCGGTGACCGTCTCGAACGGGTCGGTCGCATATTCGCGGGTCAGGTGGCGGCCGCGACGTGCGATTTTTTCGGTGAGGATCGACCGCTTGAGCAGCAGCACCGTCACGGCATAGGCGGTGCCGGTCGTAGCGATCAGCGGCAGCAGCATGTCGGGCGCGCCCGAAAGCTCGACGGCGAACATCACGCCGGTGAGCGGCGCGCGCATCGTGCCGCCCATCATCCCGGCCATGCCGAGCAGGGCCCAGAATGCCGGTTCACCCGGCAGCAGGTGGCCGATCAGCCAGCCGGCGCAGCCGCCCAGGATCAGCAGCGGCGCCAGCACGCCGCCGGATGTGCCGGACGACAGCGACACCAGCCAGATCACCGACTTCACGACCAGCAGCATGACCACCGCGGTCAGCGTGATGTGGTCGGAGAGCAATTGCCCGATCACGTCGTAGCCGACGCCGAGGGCCGCTGGATCGGCGAGCCCACCGAGCCCAACCACGAGCCCGCCGATCGCCGGCCACCACATCCAATGGATGGGCAGTCGTTCGAAAAAGTCCTCGATTGCATAGAGCAGCTTGGTCATCAGCCCCGACTGCAGGCCGGAGATCAGACCAATGCCGACGCAGGCGATGAGCCCCCACCAGGGCATCGCCGTGGTTGCGGCAAGCGGGAACAGGGCGCCGCTGCCGATCAGGAGCGGCCGCCAGGCCGTGGCGACAACCGCCGCTGCGATTACCGGGATCAGGCTGCGCGGCTTCCACTCGAACAGCAGCAGCTCGACCGCGAGCAGAATCGCGGCGATGGGCGTGCCGAACACCGCCGTCATGCCGGCGCTGGCGCCGGCAACGAGCAGCGTCTTGCGCTCGGCGGCGCTCAGGCTGAAGCACTGGGCAAACAGCGAGCCGATGGCCCCGCCGGTCATGATGATCGGGCCCTCCGCACCGAACGGACCGCCGCTGCCGATCGAAATGGCCGACGAGATCGGCTTCAGGATGGCTACCTTGAGCTGCATGCGGCTGCCACCGATGAGGATGGCTTCGATCGCCTCGGGAATACCGTGCCCGCGGATCGCCTCGCTGCCAAAACGCGCCATCAGCCCGATGACGAGGCCGCCGAGCGCCGGCGCCGCTACCATCCACCACGATGGATGTACGCCCGCGAGGCTGACGGTATCGGCGCTGATACGGCCCATCCAGATCAGGTTGGTGACGAGCGCGATCAGGCGCAGCAGCACCCAGGCGGCGAACGCACCGCCGGTCCCGACGACCACCGCCATGGCGACGAGCAGCAGCACACGGCGATCGGTGGTGAAATCGCCCAGTTCGCGGGGCGACAGGCGGGCATGGGTCTTGGGCATACTCGGAATCGTGCAGGAGGAAAGGTGGTCGCCTGATATATCGTGCCACGATGTAATACAATGTGAATGGGGTGATGCCTGCCCTGCGTCCGGCGGGACGCTCACGGATGCCGTGCAGAAGGAGAATGGTGGGCCCGGCAGGACTCGAACCTGCAACCAGACCGTTATGAGCGGTCGGCTCTAACCATTGAGCTACAGGCCCCGGCGCGCGTCATAGCAGGCGCCGAAGGTGCGGCAACCGAAATCAACCGTTGCGCGCTGCCTCCTGTAATTGGGCCAGCTCGGCCTCGGCGCGCAGCGCGCGGTCGCGCCAGTCCTCGATACTCAACCCGTCGAGGCGGCTTACCGCCGGTGCGTTTGGCGCGGCGGGTTCGGCGGTCGTGCCCATGATGCGGCCATGCAGCGCCCGCAGATAGGCTTCGTCCTCTGGATCGAGCTTGCCGGCGCGCCAGTCGTTGAGCATGCGGTTGAGCTCGAGCGTGGTGTCGTCGTTGATGTCGCCACGGGCGAGGAGTTCGGCAACGAGCTCGTCGATCTGCACGGGCAGGGTGTCCTTTCGCAGGTATTGGAGGCCGGACCATAGCGAAGCCGGCTCCGGGCGCAATCCCTCAGGTTTTCGGGAGCGGCCTGCTGAGGAAGCGCGAGCCGGCGACGCCGAACCGCCAAGGGACATCCACCGCCTTGGTGATACCGATCCGTTTGCCGATGGCGACGGCTGCCGGGGACGGAGCGAGGGCCAGCTCGAACGGTGGCCCGGTCAGCAGCTTGCCGTCCAGCGCCCCGGTGACGCCCAGTGCGGCACAGAGCTTCCCGGGACCGGAACAAAGCGCGCGAAGGTCCTCGAGGCCGCGCCGCTTCCGCATCTTGGCGATGCCGTCGGTGGGCTCGATGGCGCGGATCAGGATGGCACTGGCGCTCGCGGTGACGAAATTGATGCACCAGTGAATGCCGTAGGAGCGGTAGACATAGACCCGCGGCGGCCCGGCAAACATCGCACCGTTGCGCGGCGTCCGGCCGCGGAATGAATGCGAGGCCGGATCGGTCGGATGGTACGCCTCGACCTCGACGATCAGGCCGCCGACGCCGTTGATAAGGAACTTCGCACCCAGCAGCTCGGGCGCCACCACGGCCGCCTCACGGTCGAGGAAATCGATCAGACTCATGCCGCCTTATAGCAGGCCGCGGCGGACGATCTCGGCGACCGTGTGGGCCCGGTTGCGCGTGCCGAGCTTGGCCGCGACATTGTCGACGTGCTGGTTGGCGGTGCGGGTGGACATGCCCAGTTGGGTGCCGATCTCGGCGGACGTATAGCCCTCGGCCGAAAGCTGCATCACCTCGCGTTCGCGCGGCGTGAGCTGGACGCCGATGTCCGGCGCCCGTTCCCGAGCTTCGCGCAGGTGCGCAAAGGCACTGTAGCCGATCATCTGCAGCGCCATTTCGGACTCGCGATCGAGCCTGGGAGCGCCGCAGAAGCCGGCAACGCCGACCAGTTCGCCCCCGTGGGCAATCGGCACGACCGTGACGTCCACGACGTCATGCACCTCGCAGGTGGCGCGAAGGCGTTCCGACCCCGGTCCGAAGCGGGATGCATTGTACCGTTGCATCTCCCGGCCTTCGAGGCTGGCGGCCACATCGCGCGGACGGGGGCGGAGATCCCCGGCGAAATAGCTGGCCCACCAGTCCCGGCGGGCTGGATCGGTGTCGAGCACCCGCTGCAGGGCGGAAAGCTTGCCGGCGTATTCGATCAGATAGGCGCTGCGGTAGCCGAAGCGCGCAGCGGCGTCGCTCAGGACGCGGACAATGTCCCTGTCCGAGCGGGCGGAACTCAAAGCCTGAAGTGACGATTCGACTGCCGCAAGCATTCAAACTCGCCGCCCCAAAAGCGTTGGCGGCCTTGTAATGTGCCCGCAAGCTTACGCCCCGCGATCCGGGCTGTCAGCGGGGCATAGAGAAAAATCACAAGGGCAGTTTTGCCAAGCGCAGAAGTCTCGATGCAATGCCTGGCATTGCGAGTTTTATCGTTGGAAATGCTGACGATTTTTTCTTGGGCATGATTCCGCCATATTCGAATCCGGTCCTCGAGAGCATTCCCAGGCGATCTTCTCCCAGCCTTCGGGGACCCCCATTTCCCTCACCGTGAAACCCGAGAACAGCTCACGGCCATGCGAGTCGCCTTGGCGCTCGGCCTTCGCGCTTGCGGCCATGCCGCTTTGGTGACAATCAGGCGTCCCCTTAAGCGGAGGCGCCCGTGCCCAACAGTCTCAAATTCGGAACGAGCGGACTGCGCGGCCTGAGTGTCGACCTGGTCGGCGCGGAGAGCCGGCGCTACGCGGCGGCCTTCGTCAAGTCGCTGAAGGGTCGGACGGGTATCGCCGAAGTGCTGATCGGACGCGACCTGCGCGAGAGCAGCCCGGAAATTGCCGCCTCGGTGATTTCGGGCATCGCTTCGGCGGGCGGCCGCCCAGTCGATTGCGGGGCCCTGCCGACGCCCGCGCTGGCGCTCGAGGCGCTGCGCCGTGCCGCACCCGCCATCATGGTCACCGGCAGTCACATTCCGGCCGACCGCAACGGGCTCAAGTTCTATACGGCCCAGGGCGAGATCGGCAAAGCCGACGAGGCGGGGATCGTGGCCGCCCTGGCGGAGGTGCCCGCGCAAGCGGCGACGGCCGTGCCGGAGCCGGCTGCGCTGCGTCGCTATCGCGAGCGGTATGCGAAGATGCTGCCCCCGAGCGCGCTGGCCGGCTGGCGCATCGGTCTCTGGGAGCATTCCTCGGTGGCGCGCGACCTGCTGGTGGAGGTGCTCGATGGTTACGGCGCCGAAGTCGTTGCGCTCAACCGCTCGGATGTCTTCATCCCGGTCGATACCGAAGCGGTGAGTCTCGATACCGGTGCGGAGCTCGCCGGCTGGGTGCATTCGCATCAGTTGGACGCGCTGGTGTCGACCGATGGCGATGCTGACCGACCGCTCATGGTCGACGACACCGGGGCGCTGGTGCGCGGGGACATCATCGGCATTCTAACCGCACGCTTTTTGGGTGCCGCCACCGTGGTCACACCGGTGACCTCCAATTCCTCCATCGAAAGCACCGGCTATTTCGAGTCGGTCGTGCGAACCAAAGTCGGTTCCCCCTACGTCATCGCCGGCATGGCCGAAGCTGACGGCATGGTGGTCGGCTTCGAAGCCAATGGCGGGGTGCTGCTTGGCAGTGACGTCACCGTCAACGGCGTGACGCTGACGGCACTTCCCACGCGCGATGCGCTGCTGCCGCTGCTCAGCGTCCTCGGTGCGGCGCGGGCAGCAGGTCAAACCGTGTCGCAACTGGTCGCGACTCTGCCGGCGCGGTTTGCGCGCAGCGACCGGCTCGAGCACGTCCCGCAAGACAGGAGCGCCAACCTGATCGAACGCCTCGGGGCCGACGCTGCGACCTTTCTGTCGCCACAGGGGGCGATCAGGTCGACCTCGACGATCGACGGCATGCGCTTCGAGCTGAGCTCGGGCGATGTCATACACTATCGCCCCTCTGGCAACGCCCCCGAGTTGCGCTGCTACACCGAAGCAGCCACCGCAGAGCGGGCGGAGGAGTTGCTTGCGTGGGGCCTCAAGGCCGCCGAAACGGTGGTTCGTCCGTCGTAGTGACCTGCACCGAGCGGGAGCGGCCAATTATCCCCGCGCCACGACGAACGCCGCCGCGCCGGCCATGATGGCGCCGGCGGTCTTGTTCATGCGGCGGATCGCCTTGGCGCTAGTGAAGAGCTCGCGGGCTAAGGCGGCCAGCGCCGCGTAGCCGGACCCGATGGCGAGCAGCACGACGACTACGATAGTGGTCAGCTCAGTCGCGCCGAGCGCCGTTATCGGGCGGTCGAGCGGCACCACCGTCGGTAGCAGTGCCAGGTAGAACACGATGGTTTTGGGGTTGCCCATCGTCAGCGCGAAGCCGGAGGCAAACGTGCGCAGCTTTGACTCACCGCGCTTGGGACCGAGCTGTTCGGCGCCGGGCTTCGCCGTCCAGAACTTCCAGGCGATGTAGAGCAGATACAGCGCGCCGGCCCAGCGGATGACCACGAAAACCGGCCCGAAATAGGTCGCGATGGCGGCCAGCCCGAACAATGCGAAGGCGAGGTAGACCAGGTCGCCGAGGAGGATGCCGACGACCATTGGAACCGCGCTCCAAAAACCGCCGCCGAGCGCTCTCGCGACGATGGCCGCAACGCCGGGTCCCGGCACCAGCACGGCGACGACGTAGGCGATGGTGAAGGCAAGAAGTGTGATCAGGTCCATCACTGCACCGCTGACGACGCCGCTGTGGCCGAGGCGCTTGATCCATCCGCGGGCGCGCTGGACGTATCAGTCGGAGCGCTTGAGGCGGGTTCCATGCTCGAGGCGCTGGAGCTGTTGTCGGCCGGGGCGGGCGCCGGCGTCGCGCAACGAGCCAGCACCAGCGGGTAGCCGCGATCGTGGACCATCACCAGGATGTCGGGCGACGGGCGATAGATGTTGACCATCCCGTTGGCGATGCTGAGGAGCAGTGCGCGCTGCTGGTCGGCGGTGTCCCCGGTTTTTTCCGGGCCGAGTCCCAATGTCTTGAAATAGGCAGCAGGGTCGGTGAACTCGCCGAACGTCGAACCGACCACTTCGGAATATTGCTGTGTGAAGTTGTTGGGGCCGCTGAGGTTGGTCGTGAGGTTGAGCGTGTACTGGTTTGGTGTGGCGAGCGTCACCATGCCGGTCCCGCCGCACAGCTTGGCGTAGTCGGCACCGTAGGTCTCGGCGCCGCTCTTGTTGTCCGGTCCCCCGAGGCGTACCCAGTTGCCGCCGATGTCCTTGAGCAGGTTCGCTCCATAGCTGCCGGTGACGTAAGCCTGCTGCGACAGGCCGCCGGCGAACAGCCGGTAGGCTTCGGACGCCTGATCGGGGATGGACGGGGCGGCCATGGCAGGCGAAGCGACGGCAAGAACGAGCAGGCTCAGGGCAAGGCGCATCGGAGACTCCGGTTTGGGCGCGCGACACTATGCGAGCGGCGGGCGCGGCTCAACGTGCTCTTTGGCTGGCGGCTGTGCTAGGAGGGCGGCATGAATACCTCTGCCTCCGATCTGGACCGCGCCTGGGCGCTCGTTGGCCAGCAGCGATTCCCGGAGGCAGTGGCGCTGTCGGCAGCCATTTTGGCTCGGTATCCCGGCAATGTCTCGGCGCTCGCCTGCCATGCGATGGCGAACTGGAAGAACGGCGGGGATATCGCACTTTCGATCGAGGAAATGCGCCGGGCAGTCGCGGCGGCGCCGGCGGTGGCATCGATCCGCCACAACCTGGCCACCCTCTACGCATCGGCCGGCGACCAGGCTGGCGCGGCCGTCGAGTTTGGCGAGGCGCTGCGGATCAAACCGGACGATACGATGGCCTTTTACGGCCTGACGCAGAATTCGAAATTCTCGGAAGAAACCGACCTTGTCCGCGCCATGGTCGCGCTCGACCGCGACGGCGGTCTCGATCCGGGCCGGCGGGAGTTCCTCAACTATGGCCTCGCCAAGGTCTATGACGACCTGAACCAGCCCGATCGCGCCTTTCCCTATGCCATGGAGGCCAACCGGCTCGGCGCGCGGCCGTTCGAGATTGCGCGGGAAGCCTCGGCGCTCGAGGAGCTCAGCGAACTCGCGCGCCTCGATGCGTTCCGCCGGGCTCGCGACAGCGGCCATCCATCGACCGCCCCGCTTTTCATCGTCGGCATGCCCCGGTCGGGCACGACGCTGGTGGAGTCGATCCTCGCGCGTCATCCGGACGTCGTGGCGCTCGGGGAGTCCTCCGCCATGCTCGATCTCGAGGCGACGGCCTATGGCCGGCTCAATCCCTCGCGCAGGAGCATCAGCCGGCACGAACTGATGCTGGAGCTCGATCGCGACTGGCTCAAGGCGCGGGCCGAGGAGTGGGGCAGGCACGTCGCTTCGCAAGCGCGGCGGCCGTTCACCATCGTCACCGACAAGCTGCCCGAGAACGCCGTTCGCCTCGGATTGATCAAACGGCTGCTGCCGAAGGCACGGGTGATCCACGTCCGGCGTCATCCACTCGACACCGGTGTTTCCAATTTCTTTCAGCGCTTCGCCGCGGGACAGGGATTTTCGACCCGGCTCGACTGGATAGGGGTTCGCACCCGGCAGGTGGCCGACAGCATGGCGGTGTGGAAGAGGGCGCTCGACCTCCCCATCCTCGATGTCGGCTACGAGGCGCTGGTCGGCGATCCCGAAGCAGGGGCCCGGCGCATCCTCGATTTCGCCGGCTTGAGCTGGACCCCTGATGTGCTCGAGCCGCAAAAGGCGAAGCGCAGCGTGCTCACGGCGAGCCAGTGGCAGGTGCGCCAGCCGATCTACCGCGGCTCCGTGGCGCGCTGGAAACGCTACGAGGCGTGGCTCGCCCCGATGATCGAGGCCATGGGCGGCACGGCATGGGTCGAGAAGGAAACGGCCGAGATTTACGGCTAGGCCAGTGTTGCCAGCCGCTCGAACAGCAGCTCGTAGAACCCGTCGGCGTCGCCCGAGCGCAGATAATTGACGTTCTTGGCGCGGCCCGTAACGCCCCAGTAATCGACGACGGTCATGCCGCGCGTCAGCTCGCTGCCGGTTTCGATTGCGACATTGACGTGCCTGCCTTTGAACAGCTCGGGCTTGAGCAGGTAGGCGATGACACACGGGTCGTGCAGCGGCCCACCGTCCCAGCCATATTTGCCTTCATCGAAGCGCTCGAAGAATTCCATCATCTCGGCGGTGGCAACACCGGTCCGGTTGCCGAGCCCGCGGAACCGCTCATTACGCGCCTTGGTGCTGAGCATGAAATGCGTGACGTCGAGCGGTACCTGGGTGATCGGGACGCCGGAGTGGAAGACGATATCAGCCGCCTCGGGGTCGACATAGATATTGAACTCGGCCGCCGGGGTGACGTTGCCGCCCTCGAAGAGCCCGCCGCCCATCAGCACGATCTCCTGCACCCGCTGCTTGATGTCGGGTGCCTTGACGAAGGCCATCCCGAGGTTGGTGAGCGGCCCGAGCGCGCACAGCGTCACCGTCTTGGGCGGCTCCCGGCGCAGGGTGTCGATGATGTAGTCGACGCCATGCTGCTCGCGCAGCTTGATCTTGGGTTCCGGGAGGGTCGGACCGTCCAGCCCGGTCGAGCCGTGCACGTACTCGGCGGTGACCAGCTTGCGCCGCATCGGACCTTCGCATCCGGCATACACCGGCGTCTCGGTCTTGCCGGAAAGCTCCACCACCTTGAGGGCATTCCTCGCGTTCTGTTTGAGGCCGACATTGCCGGCCACTGCGACGATGCCGAGCACCTCGATTTGGTCCGGGGAGCCCAGCGCCAGCAGGATAGCCACCGCATCGTCCTGTCCGGGGTCGGTGTCGATAATGATCTTGCGACGCATGTCCTTGGCCCTGCGGGTGATTCCGGCGCGCGGATGATAGGGCGCGGCCGAAAGGAACGAAACACCCGGTTCGGCGATTGTTTCGCCCGGAGGTATCAATTGGCCAGCAGAGTGCTCGACCGCCAGCGTGCGGTCCCCAAGTCGATGTCCGGTATCCAGTTCGACCGGGTCACGACGTTATCGTCGCGGTTCGCGCTGATCGTTTTGGGTATCCTTGCCGTCATCGTGGCGTTGTCGCTCGGCAGGGTGATCCTCGCCCCGATTACGCTCGCCATCGTGGTCGGTTTGATGTTCGGTCCGGTCGCCGACCTGCTGGAGCGGCGTGGCATTCCCTCCGCGCTTTCGGCGGGGCTTGTCGTCATCCTGTTGATCGGCGTGCTGCTGATCGGCGGCGCGCTGTTTGCGGCGCCCTTGTCGCAATGGATCGAGCGCGGACCGGCGCTGTGGAACAAGCTCCGGGAGCAGTTGCTCGCCCTGAAGGGCCCCATCGACTCCCTGGGTTCGATCCAGGACCAGTTGCGGACGGTGATGGGCTCGGATGCGACGCTCACCGTCAAAGTGCAGGACGGCGGGCCGGTGCAGGACGTGGCCCTGATGGCGCCGAGCGTCCTTGCCGACATTCTGCTGTTTCTCGCCGGCCTCTACTTCTTCCTTGCGACCCGTCATCACATTCGGATTTCCGTCCTGTCGCTGTGCTTTTCGCGCCGCATGCGCTGGCGGACGGCACACGTCTTCCGCGACGTCGAGCTCAAGGTCAGCCGGTTCCTGATCTCGGCGGCGGCGATCAACTGCAGCGTCGGCGTTGCGACCGCCCTCGCCATGTGGGCCCTCGGCTTGCCTTCGCCGCTGCTGTGGGGTGCGCTCGCCGCGGTGATGAACTTCATCCCGTATGTCGGGCAGGCGGTCATGTTCGCCGTGCTGTTCGCAGTGGGACTCGGCACGCAGTCGAACTTGGCCCAGATCCTGTTGCCGGTGGTTGCCTATGCAGCGATCAATCTCACCGCCGACCAGATCGTTTTTCCCCACCTCGTGGGCAAGGCGCTCACGCTCAATCCATTCATCATCTTCGTTTCGATCGCCTTCTGGCTTTGGGTCTGGGGGCCGATGGGCGGCTTTATCGCCGTGCCATCGCTGCTCGTGCTGCAGTCGCTGGTCATGCACATCTTCCCGACGACGCAGCGGCTGCCCATGATCGTGCAGCGCCGGCTCGAGGCCAAAGCCGCCGCCGCCGATGCCGCCGCGACGGCTGCGGAGAAGCCCGTCGAACCCGCCCCGCCGGCGGCCTCGCCGCCCGACAAGCCAAAGGGCCGCGCCCGGAAGGTAGCTACCGCTCCTGCACCTTGACCTCTATGGGGCGGCACCGCATGTCTTAGCTCCTCACAAGGGGCGGCCATGGCGGGCGACGCTATTACCCACGGAACGGACGTCGTCTCGGCGGCGGCAAGCAGCATCGATCTCCTGCAGGTCGTGGCACTCCTGGCTGCCGGGGTCATCGCCGTGCCGCTGTTCAAGCGGGCGGGCCTGGGCTCGGTACTCGGCTATCTCGCGGCAGGCCTCGCCATCGGGCCGTTCGGCCTGCGGCTGATCGCCGATCCGCACGCGATCCTCAGCGTCTCCGAGCTCGGTGTGGTGTTGTTCCTGTTCATCGTCGGGCTCGAGATGGAGCCGAGCCGGCTGTGGAGCCTGCGCAGGCAGATTTTCGGGCTCGGTGTCATTCAGGTCGCCTTCTGCGGTGCGTTGCTGACCGGCGCTGGCATTCTGCTCGGTTTCCCGCCGGCGGTGGCGTTCGTGGCCGGCATGGGGTTCGTGATGACCTCCACTGCCGTCGTCATGCAGCTTCTGACCGAGCGCGGCGACCTGGCGACGCCGGCGGGGCAGAAGATCGTCTCGATTTTGTTGCTCGAAGACCTCGCAATCGTGCCGCTGCTCGCCGTCGTGGCGCTGATCTCGCCGCAGCCCGCCAGCGCCGGCCCATCCACGCCGATCTGGCTTGCGATCCTCATCGCCCTCGGTTGCGTCGCGGCGCTCAACCTCATCGGGCGCTGGGTGCTGAATCCGTTCTTCCGCATCCTCGCCAACGCTCAGGCCCGCGAGGTGATGACGGCAGCCGCGCTGCTCGTCGTGCTCGGTGCGGCGCTGCTGTTCCAATTCGGCGGCCTCAGCATGGCGATGGGCGCGTTCCTCGCTGGCGTGCTGCTCTCCACGTCGACCTTCAAGCATCAACTCGAGGCCGACATCGAGCCGTTCCGTGGCATCCTGCTCGGGCTCTTCTTCCTCGCTGTCGGCATGTCGCTCGACATCACCGTCGTGGCCGCGAACTGGCGCATTCTCATCATCACCGTCGTCGCCTACATGGCCATCAAAGGCGGGGCCATCTTCGTTCTCGCGCGGCTGTTCAGGACCGGTTTCGGCGATGCGCTGGAGCGCTCGCTGTTGATGGCGCAGGGCGGCGAATTCGCCTTTGTTCTCTACACCACGGCGGCCGCGTCGGGGCTCATCAGCGGCGAGCAGCAGGCGATCTTTTCGGCCACGGTGATCATCTCGATGGTGCTGACGCCGCTCACCATCCAGGCGCTGCGCCTGTTGCCCAAGCCGCTGCAATCGTTCGAGGGCGTCGAGACGCCGGACGGCCTCACGGGAGACATCCTGATCATCGGCTTCGGCCGCTTCGGGCAGATCTCCGCTCAGGCGCTGATCGCCAAGGGCCACAAGATTTCGCTGATCGATACCGACACCGACATGATTCGCGCCGCCGCGCAGTTCGGCGCCAAGGTCTATTACGGCGACGGCACCCGGCTCGATATCTTGCGCGCCGCCGGCATCGAGAAAGTCGATGTCGTCATCATTGCCGTCGACAAGAAGGACGAGGCGACGCGGATCGCGGAACTGATCCACACCGAGTTTCCGCTGGTGAAGGTGATGTCGCGCGCCTTCGACCGCGGCCATGCGCTGGAGCTGGTGAAGGCCGGTGTCGACTACCAGATCCGCGAGACGTTCGAGTCCGCGCTGCTGCTCAGCGGGGAAACGCTCAAGCTCCTCGGCTCGACCGACGATGAAGTCGCCGAATTGATCGAGGGCGTGCGCGAGCGCGATCGGCAGCGTTTTGCCGCGCAGCTGGTGGGCGGGCTGCGCGCCGGCCGCGACCTGCTGCTCACCAATGCCGAAGATCAGGCGCGTGAAAGCGGCGCCGTCGCCGGCCCGCCGTCGGAGCCCGTCATGCTCGACCGGATGCCGGCCGATGGCACCGAAAAGAGCCCCAGCTAGGCCGATTCAGCCAGTGTTTCTCGGGGCTTCCCACTGCACAAGTTTGATGCAATGGTGGTCCGACTAGAGGGGAATACATCGTCATGCTGACCGGATTGCGACATGCCGCAAAGCCCTATCGTATTGGACGCCCCTACGCCGCAGAAGCGAGCCAGAACGGCTGAGGCGCTTCAAGACGAAATCCTTGAAAAGCTTACCTATTCCGTCGGCAAGGACCCGATCGTCGCGCGCCCGCATGATTGGCTGCGCGCCACCATCCTCGCCATCCGCGACAGCATCATCGACCTCTGGTTCGAATCCAGCCGCGCGACGTGGCGCACGTCGGAGAAGCGCGTCTACTACCTGAGCCTCGAATTCCTCATTGGGCGGTTGATGCGCGACGCGATGACCAATGTGGGCATCATGGAGCCGGTGCAGCAGGCGCTCAAGAACCTCAACGTTGATCTGGGCGATCTCATCAATCTGGAGCCGGACGCGGCGCTCGGCAATGGCGGCCTCGGACGCCTCGCCGCCTGCTTCATGGATTCGATGGCTACCCTGGGCATTCCGGCTTACGGCTACGGCATCCGCTACGCCAACGGCATGTTTCGGCAGGAGATGAGCGAGGGTTGGCAGGTTGAGCTGCCGGAAGACTGGCTGGCACATGGCGATCCGTGGGAGTTCGAGCGCCGCGAGTCGACTTACGAGATCGGCTTCGGCGGGCAGGTGGTGCCGGTGCAGGAGCCGGACGGCTCGACGCGGCTGGAATGGCGCCCCGCCGAACACTTTCTTGCGGTCGCCTTCGACACACCGATTGTCGGATGGCGCGGCGCGCGCGTGAACACGCTGCGCCTATGGAGTGCGCAACCTGTCGATCCGATCCTGCTCGACAAGTTCAATTCCGGCGACCACATCGGCGCCCTCGAAGAGAGTGCCCGGGCCGAGGCAATCACCCGCGTGCTCTATCCCGCCGATTCGACGGCGTCGGGGCAGGAGCTGCGGCTACGCCAGGAGTTCTTCTTTTCTTCCGCGTCGCTGCAGGACATCGTCCGCCGCCACCTGCAGCAGTATGGGGAACTTGCGTCGCTGCCGGACAAGGTTGCGATCCAGCTCAACGACACGCATCCGGCGATCTCGATCGCCGAACTCATGCGCATCCTCATCGACATCCATGGCATGAAGTGGGCGCAGGCCTGGCCGCTGGTCAAAGGCACGTTCGGCTATACCAACCATACGCTGTTGCCCGAGGCGCTCGAGACCTGGCCGGTAGCGTTGATGGAGCGGCTGCTGCCGCGGCAGATGCAGATCATCTACGCCATCAACGCCGAGGTGCTGGCGGAAGCGCGCACCGGCGCGCAGTTCAACGACCAGCAGATCGCCAATGTCTCGCTGATCGACGAAAGCGGCGTGCGGCGCGTGCGAATGGGCCAACTCGCCTTCGTCGGCAGCCATTCCATCAACGGCGTGTCGGCGCTTCACACCGAGCTGATGAAGAAGACGGTGTTCGCCGACCTTCACAAGCTCTACCCGGATCGCATCAACAACAAGACCAACGGCGTTACGCCGCGGCGCTGGCTGCTCGAATGCAACCCCGGGCTGAGCAAGCTCATTGCCGACCGCATCGGTCCGGACTTCCAGGACAATATCGACCTGTTGGCCCAGCTCGACAAGCACGCCGACGATCCCGGGTTCCAGCAGCAGTTTGCCACGGTCAAGCGCGCCAACAAGCTGCGCCTCGCTGAGCTGATCAAGGACCGGCTCGACGTCGCCGTGTCACCCGACGCGCTGTTCGATGTGCAAGTGAAACGCATCCACGAATACAAGCGCCAGTTGCTCAACATCATCGAGGCCGTGGCGCAGTATCAGGCGATCAAGTCGCATCCGGAGGTGGACTGGGTGCCGCGCGTGAAGGTCTTCGCCGGCAAGGCGGCGCCGAGCTACTGGAACGCCAAGCTGATCAACGACGTCGCCAAGGTCGTGAACAACGATCCGTCCGTCCGCGAGTTGCTCAAGGTCGTTTTCCTGCCCAACTACAACGTGTCGCTCGCCGAGATCATCATGCCGGCCGCCGACCTGTCGGAACAAATCTCCACCGCCGGGCTTGAGGCGTCGGGAACCGGCAACATGAAGTTTGGCCTCAACGGCGCCATCACCATCGGCACACTCGACGGCGCCAACATCGAAATGCTCGATGCGATGGGCAAGGAGAATATGGTCATCTTCGGGCTGACGGCCGAAGAGGTGACGGCCAAGCGCGCCCGCACCGAGGTGCCGCGCGCGGCCATCGACAATTCCCCGCCGCTGCGCGAAGCGCTGGAGATGATCGCCTCCGGCGTGTTCTCGCCGGACGATCCGAACCGTTACCGCGACCTGGTTGGGGGCCTCTACGATCACGACTGGTTCATGGTGGCCCGCGATTTCGACGCCTATGCCGAGGCGCAGCGCGAGGTCGACGCCATCTGGCGGCAGAGCCGGAAATGGCATGCGATGGCGATCCGCAACACCGCCCATATGGGTTGGTTCTCCTCCGACCGGACGATCCGGCAATATGCCGGCGACATCTGGAACGTGCCGGTGGAAGCGTAGGGGCGGCGCATGGAGAAGTGGCAGGCGCATCCCGACGAGGTGGCACAGATCGTCAAGGGGCAGTATGCCAACCCCTTCGCGATCCTCGGGCTGCAGAAGCCGCACGGTATCTGGGTCGCCCGCACGTTCATTCCACATGCTGAAACGGTGCTCGCCTTCAGTCGAGACGGCAAGCCGCTCGGCCAGCTGGAGCGTCGCGATCCCGAAGGCTTCTTCGAAGGCAAGGTCGACATCGCCGATCGTCAGCCGATCCGCTACCGCGCGGCCAATGCGGGCGGGGAGTGGGACGTGTTCGATCCTTACAGCTTCGGGCCAGTGCTCGGGCCGATGGACGACTACTACATCAACGAAGGCACGCACCTGCGGCTGTTCGACAAGCTCGGCGCGCACGCGATGGAGTTCGAGGGCGTTTCCGGCGTCCATTTCGCGGTGTGGGCGCCCAATGCGCGGCGCGTCTCGGTGGTCGGGTCGTTCAACGACTGGGACGGCCGCCGCCATCCAATGCGCAACCGCATCGACACCGGCATCTGGGAAGTGTTCATCCCCTCGATCGGGCCGGGCACGATCTACAAATACGAGATTGTGGGCAAGGACGGCACGCTGCAGCCGCTGAAGGCCGACCCCTTCGCTCGCCAGTCGGAGCTCAGGCCGCGCACCGCCTCCGTCGTCGCCGACCCGACGCCGTTCGACTGGAGCGACGCGAAGTATCTCGAGCAGCGCGGCAAGAAGGACTGGCGACGGACGCCGATCTCGATCTACGAGGTGCATCTGGGCTCGTGGCGCAAGCGCGCCGACGGGCACTTCATGAGCTATGACCAGCTCGCCGAGCAGCTCATCCCTTACGCCAAGGACATGGGCTTCACCCATCTCGAGCTGCTGCCGGTGTCCGAACACCCGTTCGATCCCAGCTGGGGCTACCAGCCGACAGGTCTTTATTCGCCGACGTCGCGCTTTGGCGATCCAGTAGGCTTCAAGCGCTTCATCGATGCGGCCCACAAGGCCGGGCTTGGCGTCATTCTCGATTGGGTGCCGGCGCATTTCCCGACCGACGAGCACGGCCTTGCCCGCTTCGACGGTACGGCGCTCTACGAGCACGAAGATCCGCGGCAGGGGTACCATCCGGACTGGAACACGGCGATCTACAATTTCGGGCGCAAGGAGGTTTCGGCCTACCTCGTCAACAACGCGCTCTACTGGTTCGAGGAATTTCACGTCGATGGACTGCGTGTCGATGCGGTGGCGTCGATGCTCTACCTCGACTACTCCCGCCAGCCGGGACAGTGGGTGCCCAACGAGTTCGGCGGCAACCACAACCTCGAAGCCGTCGACTTCCTGAAGCGCGTGAACTCCGAGGTCTATCGCCTGCATCCGGGCGCGTTGATGATCGCGGAGGAATCGACCGCCTGGAGCGGCGTTTCGGCGCCGGTGTTCACGGGCGGGCTCGGCTTCGGCTTCAAGTGGAACATGGGGTTCATGAACGACACGCTGCGCTACATGTCGCGCAACGCCATCCACCGCCGCTATCACCACAACGATATGACGTTTGCGGCGCTCTACGCATTCAGCGAGAACTATGTTCTGCCGCTCAGCCACGACGAGGTCGTCCACGGCAAAGGGTCGCTGCTCGCCAAGATGCCCGGCGATGACTGGCAGCAGTTCGCATCGCTGCGTGCGTACTACGGCTTCATGTGGGGCTGGCCCGGCAAGAAGCTCCTGTTCATGGGTCAGGAATTCGCGCAGCGCGAGGAATGGAACGAGTCCAAAGGGCTCGACTGGTGGCTGCTCGATGCCGGCATGCACGAGGGCGTCCGCCGGTTGATCATGGATCTGAATTCAGCCTACCGCGAACTCGCAGCGCTGCATGGCCGCGACAACGAGCCGGACGGCTTCGAATGGCTGATCGGCAACGATCACGCCAACTCGGTGTTTGCGTGGACGCGCAAGGCCAACGGCTCGAGCCCGGCGGTGGTCATTTCGAACATGACGCCGGTGCCACGCGACAATTATCGCGTCCCGATGCCGCGCGCCGGACACTGGAGCGAGCGGGTGAACACCGACGCCGGCTGGTACGGCGGCGGCAATACGGGCAACCAGGGCAAGGTGGTTGCATTGAGCTCCGAGGGGAAGAGCTGGATGCCGGCATACGCCGATCTCTACCTGCCGCCGCTGGCGACATTGATCTTGAAATACGACCCGGATTGATCCGGGCAGAGGAGGGAACCAATGGCAGACTACCGGACCCCATCGCCGCTCGCGCGCGAGGCGATGGCTTACGTGCTCGCGGGGGGACGCGGCACGCGGCTGTATGACCTCACCGACCGTCGCGCCAAGCCGGCCGTCTATTTCGGCGGCAAGTCGCGCATCATCGACTTCGCGCTGTCCAATGCGCTCAACTCCGGTATCCGCCGCATCTCGGTGGCGACGCAATATCAGGCGCATTCGCTGATCCGGCACCTGCAGCGCGGCTGGAACTTCCTCAGGACCGAGCGCAACGAAAGCTTCGACGTGCTGCCGGCGAGCCAACGCGTCAGCGAGACGCAATGGTACGAGGGCACCGCCGACGCCGTGTACCAGAACATGGACATCATCGAGGACTATGGCCCGCGCTACATCGTGCTGCTGGCGGGCGACCACATCTACAAGATGGACTACGAAATCATGCTGCGCCAGCACGTCGACACCGGTGCCGACGTCACCATCGGCTGCCTCGAAGTGCCGCGCATGGAAGCCACCGGCTTCGGTGTGATGCATGTCGACGGACGCGACCGCATTGTCGATTTCGTCGAAAAACCGAAAGACCCGCCGGGTATTCCGGACAATCCGGATTTTGCGCTCGCCTCGATGGGTATCTATGTGTTCGAGACGCGGTTCCTGATGGAACAGCTTCGCCGCGATGCCGCGACCGAGGGCAGCCAGCGGGATTTCGGCAAGGACATCATCCCCTACATCGTCAAGAACGGCTCGGCCTGGGCGCATCGCTTTCCGCGCTCCTGCGTCCGCTCGCCGAACGAAGAGGTCGCCTACTGGCGCGACGTGGGAACGATCGATGCCTATTGGAAGGCCAATATCGATCTGACCGATGTCAATCCGCAGCTCGATCTCTACGACCGCGACTGGCCGATCTGGACGTTTGCCGAGATCACCCCGCCAGCCAAGTTCGTACATGACTTCGACGGCCGCCGCGGCGAGGCGGTCAATTCGCTGGTCTCGGGCGACTGCATCATCTCGGGCGGCCGGCTCGAGCGAACGCTGCTCTCGACCGGTTCGCGCGTACATTCCTACTCGCTGCTGCACGAGGCCGTGGTGCTGCCCTACTGTACCATCAACCGTGGCGCGCGGCTCAGCAAGGTGGTGCTCGACCGCGGCGTGGTGGTCCCCGAGGGGCTGGTCGTCGGCGAGGACCCGGAGTTCGACAAGCGCTGGTTCCGCCGCACCGACGACGGCGTGACGTTGGTCACGCAGCCGATGATCGACAACTACCTGGCCAATAAATGATCGAGGTCGTCTCCGTCGCGTCGGAGGCCTATCCGCTGATCAAGACGGGGGGGCTCGCCGACGTCACCGGCGCTTTGCCGGCGGCGCTGCAGAGCCACGGCGTGAGGATGCGCACATTGCTGCCGGGCTACCCGGCAGTACTCGCGGCGCTTGACGACCCGCAGATCCTTGCAACCTATCCGGCGTTCTTCGGCGGGTTCGGCGAACTCGTGGCCGGGAAGGCCAGGGGGCTCGATATCATCGCGCTCCGGGCCGACCACCTCTACGATCGTCCTGGCAATCCCTATCTCGGGCCCGACCGCAAAGACTGGCCGGACAACTGGCGGCGTTTTGCGGCACTGAGCTATGCCGGCTTCGAACTCGGCCGTGGCACGGTGGATGGGATCAATCCTGACATCCTCCATTGCCATGACTGGCAGGCTGCGCTGGTGCCGGTCTACGCCCGCTTCAACGGCGGCGTGCGGGCCAAGACCATCCAGACTGTGCACAACATCGCGTTCCAGGGCCTGTTCGGGTGGGAAATCTTCAACGAGCTGAAGCTCGATTTCCGCGCCGCGCGCGAGAGCGCCATCGAATATTATGGTCTGATCAGCTACCTCAAGGGCGGGCTGCAGGTTGCCGACGCCCTGACGACGGTCAGTCCGACCTACGCCCTCGAGATCAAGACACACGACTTCGGCATGGGACTCGAGGGCATCCTGCAGGCGCGGGCCGACGTTCTCACCGGTATCACCAACGGCATCGACGATCGTGCCTGGGACCCGCAGACCGATCCCGCGCTGCACACGCATTTCGGCCACAACACCACTGAGCTGCGCCACGGCAATCGTCGGGCGCTGGAACTGCGTTTCGATCTCGACGACTCGCCGGGTCCGATGTTTTCGGTGGTCAGCCGCCTGACCCGGCAGAAGGGGCTCGACATGCTGGTCGAGTTGGTCGACGCGCTGGTCGCCGCCGGCGGCAAGCTGGTGGTGCTCGGTTCGGGTGATGCCGACCTCGAGGACGGATTTGCCGGCGCCGCGATGCGGCACCCCGGCAAAGTCGGTTTCATTCGCGCGTACGACGAGGGGCTGAGCCACCTGATCCAGGGCGGGGCCGACGTGATGGTCGTTCCGTCTCGGTTCGAGCCCTGCGGGCTGACGCAGCTCTATGGCCTGCGCTACGGCTGCGTGCCCCTGGTGAGCCGCGTCGGCGGCCTCGCCGATACGGTGATCGATGCCAATGAAGCTGCAGTGGAAGCGGGGGTGGCGACCGGAATCGTCTTTGCCCCGGCCACCAGCGGCGCACTGATGGACGCGATCAATCGGGCGATTGCGCTTTATGGGCGCGAGAAGGTCTGGCGTAAGATGCAGCGCCGGGGCATGAAGTCGGACGTCAGCTGGGATGCCAGCGCCGAAAAGTATGCAAAGCTCTACAAGAAGCTGCTGGGGGTGAACGACAATGGCGACGCAGACCGTTAGCACCACGCCATTTGGGGATCAGAAACCGGGGACGTCGGGGCTGCGCAAGCGGGTGCCGGTGTTCATGCAGTCGAACTACGTCGAAAACTTCGTGCAGTCCGTGGTCGACAGCCTCGAGGGCTTCAAAGGCAAGACGCTGGTGATCGGTGGCGATGGCCGCTACTACAACGATGTCGCGATCCAGACGATCATCCGTATCGCCGCGGCCAACGGCTTCGGCAAGGCGATGGTCGGCCAGAACGGCATTCTGTCGACTCCGGCCACGTCGCACATCATCCGCCACTACAAGGCATTCGGCGGCTTCATCCTGTCGGCCAGCCACAATCCGGGCGGCCCGCAGGGCGATTTCGGCATCAAGTACAATATCGGCAATGGCGGCCCGGCGCCTGAGAAGATCACCGATGCGGTCTTCGCCCGTTCCAAAGTCATCGACCGCTACCTGATCAACGATGCGCCGGATATCGATCTGTCGACCATCGGGACGCAGAAGTCCGGCGACATGACGGTCGAGGTGATCGACCCGGTCACCGATTACGCGGCGTTGATGCAGTCGCTGTTCGACTTCCCGGCGATCCAGGCGATGTTCGCCAATGGCTTTACCATGCGGTTCGACGCGCTGCATGCGGTGACCGGCCCCTACGCACACCGTATCTTCGAGGAGATCCTCGGCGCGCAGAAGGGCACGGTCCTCAACGGCACGCCGCTGCCCGATTTCGGGGGCGGTCATCCCGACCCGAACCTCGTCTATTGCAAGGACCTTTACGACCTGATGATGACCGATGCGGCGCCGGATTTTGCGGCCGCTTCCGACGGCGACGGCGACCGCAATCTCATCATCGGCAAGAAACGCTTCGTCACCCCCTCGGATTCTCTGGCGCTGCTGGCGGCCAACGCGCCGCTGGCGCCGGGCTACGCCAACGGCGTCGCCGGGATCGCGCGCTCGATGCCGACCAGCGCCGCGGCCGACCGCGTGGCCGAAAAGCTCGGTATCGAGATGCACGAGACGCCGACGGGCTGGAAGTTCTTCGGCAACCTGCTCGATGCCGGCCGCGTCACCATCTGCGGCGAGGAGAGCTCAGGCACCGGCTCCAACCACGTGCGGGAGAAGGATGGCATCTGGGCGGTGCTGCTCTGGCTCAATATCCTCGCGCAGCGGCAGCAGGGCGTCGACGAGATCGTGCGCGACCACTGGGCCATCTACGGACGCAACTACTACACGCGGCACGACTACGAAGAGGTCGATGCTGCGGTTGCCAACAAGCTGATGGACGATCTCCGGGCCAGGCTGCCGGAAATCGCCAATGCAACCTATGACAGTCTCAGGGTTTCCTATGCCGACGACTTCACCTACCATGATCCCGTCGATGGTTCGGTGAGCCGCAAACAGGGCATCCGCATCGGTTTTGCCGACGGCAGCCGCATCATCCTGCGCCTGAGTGGAACGGGCACGGTAGGGGCGACGTTACGGCTGTATCTAGAACGGTACGAACCGGCCCATGGACAGCACGATCTCGACACTCAATCCGCGCTCTCGTTCCTCATTTCTCTCGCCGATCGAATCGCCGGTATTCGCGAGCGCACCGGTCGAGACGCCCCCAGCGTCATCACTTGAGCCGGGGATTATCGGAGTGGTCAAACCGCAGCTCGTCCCACATGGCGGCAGCGCTGAAAAGCTTGGCGCCACAGTTACCGCCGAAGGCATCAATTTTGCCGTTTACTCGGAGTCCGCCTCAGCGCTCTACGTCTCGCTCTACGATGAGGCGGACCGGGAAGTCGGCCGCTTCGAGCTCGACGGGCACGACGACAACATCCACCATGGCCTGATTGCCGGCATCGGGCCGGGGACCAAATACGGCCTGCGTGCCGATGGGCCCTACGATCCGGACCAGGGCTTCAACTTCGACCCCAACAAGCTTCTGGTCGATCCCTATGCCCGTCGCATCGACCGGACCTTTGTGCGCTCGCCGCGCCTGCGCTTGCCGCGCGAGGATGCGGTCGATACCGCGCCGCTGATCCCCAAGGCCGTTGTGATGTCGCCGCAGCTCAACAAGCATGCGGTGCCTCGGCGCAAGGCGCCCAGCCTCATGTACGAGCTCAATGTGCGGGGCTACACGATGCGTAACCCGAGCGTTCAAGGACCGCTGCGCGGCACGGTATCGGGGCTCACGACACGGCGTGTCATCGATCATCTCAAATACCTGGGGGTCGATTGCGTCGAGCTGATGCCGATCGCGGCGTTCATCGACGATGGTCACCTGCCGTCGCTCGGGCTCACCAACGCCTGGGGCTACAATCCGGTCACCTATTTCGCGGTCGATCCGCGCCTCGCGCCGCGCGGGCCGCAGGCCCTGCGCTACCTCACCGATCTCTATCGCAAGAACGGCATCGCAGTCATTCTCGATGTCGTCTACAACCACACCGGGGAGGGCGATTATTCCGGTCCGGTGCTGAGCCTCAAGGGGCTCGACCCCAAGACCTACTACCGGCACGTCGAAGTCGACGGCAAGCAGGTGCTGGTCAACGATTCGGGGACGGGCAATACGCTGCGCTGCGACCATCCGGCGGTACAGCGGCTGGTCATCGAAAGCCTGCGCTACTGGGTCGAAGAGATGGGCGTCTCCGGCTTCCGGTTCGATCTCGCAACGGTGCTCGGGCGCGATCCGGGTTTCAACCCCGACGCCAAAATGCTGCAGCTCATCAAGTCCGATCCGCTGCTCAGCAAGTGCCAGCTCGTCGCCGAGCCGTGGGACCCGGGTCCGGGCGGCTACGGCGTCGGCAAGTTCGGCAAGGAGTTCCGCGAGTGGAACGACACCTACCGCGACGAGATTCGCGAGTTCTGGCGCGGCGAGCCGGGTAAAATCGGCGCGCTCGCCGGCAAGGTCGCGGGCTCGGCCGAAATCTACAACTTCGCCGGTCGCAAGCCCAGCAACGGCGTAAACTTCCTCGCCGTGCACGACGGCTTCACGCTCGCCGATTTGGTCTCCTATCAGAACAAGCATAATGAGGCGAATGGCGAAGAGAACCGCGACGGCAACAACAACAATGCCTCGTGGAACTGCGGCGCCGAGGGGCCTACCGACGACGAAGCCATCAACAATGCCAGGCGCCGCGACGTCCGGGCGCTGCTGTCGACCCTGCTACTGTCACGCGGCATGCCGCTGATCCAGCAAGGCGACGAGATGGGCCGCACGCAGCGCGGCAACAACAACGCCTACGCTCAGGACAATGAAATCACCTGGGTCGACTGGGAAGCTGCCGACGGAAATCTCGTCGATTTCGTCGCCGCGGCGCACAAGTTCCGCAAGGCGCACGCGACGCTGACCGACGACCACTTCCTGGACGGCCACGGCAAGCACGGCATCCGCGACGTGATCTGGTGGCATCAGGACGGCCGCGAGATGAACGACGGCGACTGGAACAATCCGGGACAGTCGGTGCTGGGCATGCAGCTGCGCACCGCCAATGACGAGCTCCTCGTCTGGTTCAACCGCCACGCGGAAGATACGCCGGCCCGCCTGCCCGAGGGGCACTGGGCCATCGGCCTCGTCTCGGACGACAAGGCCACGGTCGCCTTCACGCATGGTGGCGTGGTGTTGCCGGCGCGTTCGGTGCTGGCGCTGGTGCGCGCACAGGTCCCACCCGACAAGCAACCGGCCGAGGTACCACCGGACAACGAGCCGTCGCAGCCGGCGAAGGAAGAACCGGACGGCGTGCCGCCGTCTGGCCCGCCGGAGCAAGCGCCGCCGCCGACCGAGATACCGCCGCCGAACGCACCGACGGAAGTGCCGCCGGCGAAGACGGAATAGCTACTCGGCCGCCCGAGCGGACTGCAACCCGCCCAGCTTCTCGATGAAGGCGATCACCTCGTCCAGTCCTTGCCGGCGCAGCATGTCGGTGAAGACATAGGGACGACCGTCCCGCACCTTGAGGGTGTCCTGCTCCATGACCTCGAGGCTCGCATTCACATAGGGCGCAAGGTCGGCCTTGTTGATGATCAGCAGGTCCGACCTGGTGATTGCGGGGCCGGCCTTGCGCGGGATCTTTTCACCTTCGGCCACCGAGATCACGTAGAGCGTAATGTCGGCGAGATCGGGCGAGAACGTTGCACTGAGGTTGTCGCCACCGCTTTCGATGAGCACGACATCGAGGTCGGGAAAACGCCGGGTGAGATCGGCGATGGCAGCGAGGTTCAGCGACACATCCTCGCGGATCGCGGTATGCGGGCAGCCGCCCGTCTCGACGCCGACGATCCTATCCTCGCTGATCGCCTGCACACGGTTGAGGATCAGCGCATCCTCGCGCGTGTAGATGTCGTTGGTCACGACGGCCATCGAGTAGCGGTCACGCATCGCCTTGAGCAACATCTCGCAGAGCGTCGTCTTGCCGGAGCCGACCGGGCCGCCGATACCGACACGCAGGGGGCCGGTGCTGATCATGTCAACCTCATGACCACGAGAATCAGGAATCCCGCTCCAATCCACAGGCAGAGCGGCGAGTAGTTCCGGCGATCGAGCGTGGCGAACGGCTCGACCGGATAGCGCGCGCGCCAGCCGGGGGTGTAGCCCAGCACGCCGCGTGCGATGAAGCCGATGGCGAGCAGCGCACCCAGCACCGTACGGATCTTGCCGCCATCGTCATGGCCGGAGAGGCCCATGGCGACGATCGCCGCTGCTGTGAGCAGGATCGCAATCACGAGCGTCAGCAGCTTGTTGGGCATGCGCGTGATGCCGGGGCGGCCCACCACCGTTTGCGCCAGCAACGCCTCGCTCTGGATCGGCCAGGTCGTGCCCAGGGCCCACAACAGATGGGCCAGCGCCGCCACCATGAGCGGCAGGAAGGTCAGCGTGCTGACGATGGCGGCGATCATGAGCGGAACACCCGTACGGCGATGGTCTCGTGGCGCATTTGCGCGATGTCGGCTGCGTAGGCGATGCCGCCGATATCGTCGAGGCCCGCTGTTGCCGCAGCGGCAGCCAACGCGGCGACTTCGGACTCAAGCGCAGCGATAACCTGCAACCCGGCCGTCTGGCCGAGCGGCACCAGCCGCACGGCCACCGAAACCTGCGCCTGTACCGCCGCCGTGAGATAGCCGATCAGCACGTCGTTCAGCCCCAGTCCCTGCGCGCCGGCGATGGCGCCGACGGCGACGGGATAGGGGCAGGGCGAGGGCAGGCGCGCGAACACATCCGATGGCCACGCCTTGGCCGCGGTCGCGAAGGCCTCGCCGGTAAGCCTCGTTTCCATGTGCCGCTCGCTCGCGGCGGTCAAGGCGAGGGTGAGTTCGGCGATCTCCTGCAGCACGCCGGCCTCGCCATTGGCACGATGCGCCGCGGCGAGGACGATCGCGTCGGTGCGCAATCCGCCATGGGCGAGTGAGCCGCCGGTCCACTCCTCGAGGGTGGTCGCATCCGCGACGCGGCGGTCGCCGATGGCGGTCTCCAGCCCCTGCGACCAGGCGAAGCCGCCGACCGGGAACGCCGGCGACAGCCAGGTGAGGAGGCGCTGCAGCGCTACCGTCTCACTCATTTCAGTGCGGCGCGTGGTAGGCGCCCTGCATCGGCAGGAACGGCTCGGTCACGTCGCGCACGTCGGCCCCTAGGCCCGCGAGCATCGTTCTCGCCACATGGTCGCGCGGCACGAGAATGCGCTTCTTTTCGATCTGCGCCGCCATATGGCGGTTGCCGATATGCCAGGCGAGCTGCGCGAGGTGCTCGGTGCCGCGCGGCGTTACTTCGAGCAGCGGCTCGGGCGCCGCGACGATCTCGACCAGCCGGCAGTCCTCGAGGGCCAGCGCGCCGAAATGCTCGAGCGTTACCGGCTCGGCAAAATCGACGAGAATCTCCTCGCCCTTCACCGTCAGCACCTTGCGCCGCAGCCGGCGCTGGTCGGAGGTCAGCGTGAGTTGGGCGAAGGGCTTGCCTTTGCCGTGGTTGGGGGGCAGGGCGGTGGTGGCGCGGATCATGGCGTGTCGTTCTCCTCCACGCAGGTCAGCACCGGCGCGGCGTCCAGCCCCTCCGTCACATCGCTCAGCGTTGCCTGGCTGCCCTTGCTCCACCAGGTGTACTTGCCGGCCTGGTACTTGGCGCCCGAGGCGGAAAGGGTGTTGGCGAAGATCACGGTCTGCCCGTCGATCGGCACCAGCGCGAGGAAGTTGGGCGCTGCGTCGAGATATTGCACGACGATCGGGTCATGCCCCTCGCAATCGTATTTCGTGACCTTGATCTGAGCCTCGCCCGGCACCGTCAGTCCGACGCCGAGCGTGACGTCGGCCAGCGCCGGGGTTGCTGCGAAGGCAAAGAGGCTGAGTGCACAGGCGATGCGTTTCATGATGGGACCATAGCGGGTTCGCCTCTCAACACCAACCGGTGGTCGCGTCCAGCCGCCGAACCAGCCGCTCGCTCCTAGAACAGGAAATACCGTTGCGCCATCGGCAGCACGGTGGCCGGCTCGCAGGTCAACAGTTCGCCATCGGCGCGGACCTCGTAGGTTTCGGGGTCGACCTCGATCTTGGGCGTCGCGCTGTTGTGGATCATCGCCGCCTTGCCGATGCCGCCGCGGGTGTTCTCCACCGGCAGCAGCGTCTTTTGCAGCGAATACTTCTCGCCGATCCCGGCGTCCAGCGCCGCCTGCGAGGTGAAGGTCACGCTGGTCGCCCGCTTGGTGACGCCATAGGCGCCGAACATCGGCCGGTAGTGCATCGGCTGCGGCGTGGGGATCGAGGCGTTGGGGTCGCCCATCGGCGCCGCGGCGATGACGCCGCCCAGCAGGATCATCTCCGGCTTGACGCCGAAGAACGCTGGATTCCACAGCACCAGGTCGGCGCGCTTGCCGACCTCGACCGAGCCGATGTGGCGGCTCATGCCGTGCGCGATCGCCGGGTTGATGGTATATTTGGCGATGTAGCGCTTGACCCGGAAGTTGTCGTTGTCGCCGTCCTCGTCCTTCAGCCGGCCGCGCTGCTTCTTCATCTTGTCGGCCGTTTGCCAGCACCGGATGATCACCTCGCCGACGCGGCCCATCGCCTGGCTGTCCGACGAGATCACCGAGAAGGCCCCCATGTCGTGCAGGATGTCTTCGGCGGCAATGGTCTCCTTGCGAATACGGCTTTCGGCGAAGGCGACGTCCTCGCTGATCTGCGGGCTGAGGTGGTGGCAGACCATCAGCATGTCGAGATGCTCGGCCAGCGTATTGACCGTGTAGGGCCGGGTTGGATTGGTCGACGACGGGATGACATTGGGCAGGCCGGCGACGCGGATGATGTCGGGCGCATGGCCGCCGCCGGCGCCTTCGGTGTGGTAGGCGTGAATGGTGCGGCCTTTGATGGCCGCGATCGTATCCTCGACGAAGCCGCTTTCGTTGAGCGTATCGGTGTGGATCATCACCTGTACGTCGTAGTCGTCGGCAACGGCCAGGCAGGTGTCGATCGCGGCCGGTGTCGTGCCCCAGTCCTCGTGCAGTTTGAGAGCCGCCGCGCCTGCCTTCACCATTTCCTCGAGCGGCGCGGGCTTGCTGGCGTTGCCCTTGCCGGCGAGCGCCAGGTTCATCGGGAAATCCTCGAAGGCGCCCATCATGGTCATGATGTGCCAGGCTCCGGTGCAGGTCGTCGCCAGCGTGCCGTGCGCCGGGCCGGTGCCGCCGCCGAGCATCGTGGTGATGCCGCTCATCAGCGCTTCCTCGATCTGCTGCGGCGCGATGAAATGAATGTGCGCGTCCATGCCGCCGGCCGTGAGAATCCTGCCCTCGCCGGCGATCGCTTCGGTCGATGGCCCGATGACGATGGTGACGCCAGGCTGAGTGTCCGGGTTGCCGGCCTTGCCGATGCCCGCGATGCGTCCATCCTTGAGGCCCACATCGGCCTTGTAGATACCGGTGTGGTCGACGATCAGCGCATTGGTGATGACAGTATCGACTGCCCCCTCGGCTCGTGTCGCCTGGGATTGGCCCATGCCGTCGCGGATCACCTTGCCGCCGCCGAACTTCACCTCCTCACCGTAGCTGGTGAAATCGCGTTCGACCTCGATGATGAGGTCGGTGTCGGCCAGCCGCACCTTGTCGCCCGTCGTCGGGCCGTACATATCGGCGTAAGTGGCGCGGGAGATGCGGGCTGGCATGGCGGTCCTCGGAGGGTTGACGCTCGGGCCCGCTGCTTATCGCACGCGGCCCGTGGGTATGAATTGCAGTCCGGCTTTGCGGGCGTTACGCGCACATTCTTCGATGTAGCGGTCGAGTGTTTCGATACCCTGTTGCAGGTCGGGCGCGGTCTGACGGCGGGCGATCAGCGAGATCGCCAGCACCTCGAACACGCGCACGGTCCGCGCGTCGCCCCGCTTCTGGTGCTCGTGTGCCTGGTATTCGAACAGCCTGAGCAGGGAATCGTAGGTCGCACCGTCGGCGCGCGCCTTGAGGTCGGCCCAGTCCCGCGCGCCCCCGTCGCGTGCGAGTTTGTCGGCGTGCAGCCCGATGAGGCGGCGCAATTCGCGCTCGCGGCCGGCGCCGCCATAGAGGTCGCCCACCAGCGAGATCAGTTGTTCGCGGAAGATCGCATCGCGATCGATCATACTCAACTACAGCTTCCCCATGATCTTCTGCTGGAATCCGAACACCGTTCTGCTGCCACCGAACGGCACCAGGCGGACCTCGCGCGTCTGGCCCGGCTCGAAGCGGACGGCGGTGCCGGCGGCAATATCGAGCCGCATGCCGCGGGCTTTCGCACGCTCGAACTGCAAGGCGTTGTTGGTCTCAAAAAAATGGTAGTGCGAGCCGACCTGGATCGGCCGGTCCCCGGTGTTGGCCACTTCGAGCGTGAGCTGCGGTGCACCGGCATTGAGCTCGATGTCGCCCGGTCTCGTGATGATTTCGCCTGGGATCATGCCCTCACCGGATCGGCTGGTGGACGGTCACGAGTTTCGTGCCGTCGGGAAAGGTGGCTTCGACCTGGACGTCCGGGATCATCTCGGGAATGCCGTCCATTACCTGGCCGCGCGTCACCACATGCGCGCCGGCTTCCATCAGGTCTGCGACCGAGCGGCCATCGCGTGCGCCCTCCACGACGAAATCAGTGATCAGTGCGATGGCCTCGGGGTGGTTGAGCTTGACGCCGCGCTCGAGCCGCTTGCGCGCCACCATGGCGGCCATCGCGATCAGCAGCTTGTCCTTTTCACGCGGTGTGAGGTTCATTCACAGGCTCCAAAGCCGCGGCACGCTGCCGGCGGCGGACAACAGAGCGATAATCGGTGACAGCGAGCGGCGCAAGGCGAGGCCGGACTCCGCCAATAGCCGCACCGTCAGCCGCTCGCCGATGACGCTCGCGGCCCCAGTGCCGCGCAGCAGCGCGCGGACCGGAACGAGTTTGCGTTCGGCATCGGACGCCACGTGCAGCACCGTCGCGAAGGCGAGGGCGCCCGCCAGCAGCGCGCTGCCCGAGCGCTCGCGCGGGTCGCCCGAGAGCAGCGTCGCCTCGGCGTGGATCAGGCGGCCGTTGCGGCGGACGCGCCATGTGTCGCGCAGCCGTGCATTCGTCGCGGTTTCACCCATCGCCTGCCGGCCAAGCAGCACCGCCTCGACCGCCGTCAGCGTCGCAGTCTCGGCGAGATCGACGTCGAGCCGGCGGTTCAGCTGCGCATCCTCGAACAGGATCGTCTCCTGCGGCAGCCAGTCGAGATGCGCGCCCGCTGCGGCCGCCAGCCGGTTTTCGAGCACGGCGGCGCCGCCGATCGAGCGGTAGATGCGCTCGCAGGCCGGTGTCGTCAGCACCAATTTCGTTTCCGCGCCGGCGGCCGCCGACCAGACGACGTGGTCGCCGCCAGTCAGGCCCCCGGCGGTGTTCATCAGCACGCCCTGCAGCGCGTCGGAATGCGTGCGCGGCAGCCGGATTTTTGCGCAGCCCTCCTGGTAGAGGCTGGCGAGCTCTGTCCGACCATCGCGAAAGATCGTCGCCAGGCGGCCGTGCCCGCGGGCGCGCTGCAGGGTGGGTGCATCCGGCCGATCGAGGGTGGCGGAGATCATTGAGCAATGTGGCCGTGAAATCGTCCCGCGAGTCCAGATGCAGGCGCCGCAGGGGAGCTCCGCGGTCGCTGCAACGCTCGTTCTCCTGCTCTGCGCTGGTGGGGCTTTTGTGTTTGAAATTGCCGCAACTTTTCTTCCGCTCGCTGAGTTAAGGGCTCGAACGGCGTGGTGAAGATCGAACCCAGTCAGGAACCGGCGCGACGGCGCCGACGGTTCGGCAGACGGCTGTAAGGGCTGACGCTCCCTTGTGGTCGAAACCGAAGGGGCGCGGGACTTCGGTCCCGCGCTTTCCTTTTTTCAGCGCCCATCAGTAGTTTTCCGCCCGATGCATTGCGTAACCCTTACGCGAATCCCATTAACCCGCTGTAATCGTTTGATTTTGCACGTTATTCGATTGTGGTGGAGTTTGACTTGTTGTTAGCGTGAGGCGGTCTCTCTGGGTTTCGCAGGCGCACTATTGGCGCTCGAAAAAAGGGAGACTTCAGTCATGAAAATCACATCTGGCCTGATTGCGGCCGGTCTTGTCGCCATCTCGCTCGCTGCCGTGCCCGCCACAGCTGCATCGCTGCTCGGGGGGCTCATCACCACCGGGGCCGACAGTCACAATGGCAGCGGCCTCATCTCCAACAACAGCAACGGCTCGGTCGGCGTCGGTGGCAGCAACGGCGCCGCGGTCAACCTGGGCGGCCTGACCGGCGGCTCGGGCTCGGGCGGCCTGCTCGGCGGCAGCGGCTCCGGCAGCACGGGGGTTCCCGGCGTGGCCGAGGTCTCGACCGGAACCGGCGGCACCGGTGTCGGCGTTACGCTGCTGGGCGGCGGCGGCAACACGCTCAGCGTCAATCCGCTGGGCCTGTTCGGCGACAACGGCGGGGCGAACGTGACATTGCCCGGGCTGGGTGGCCTCGCGGGCGGACCCGGCACACCCGGCACGCCGGGCGCGCCCGGCCTCAACGGCGGCTCCGGCTTCAACGGCGGCTCCGGCTTCAACGGCGCCAACGGCTATCCAGGCGTCGGGAGCGGCAGCGGTTCGTTCTACATCGGCCCGAACGTGTCGAGCCGCCTGCGTGCGATCCTCGCAATGCTCGCCGAGCGCAACTGGATCCGCCTCGTCGACGGCCGCGCGATCTGCCTTGGCAATTTTGGGACCGCCGAAGTCTCGAGCCTGCTGCCGCGCAAGGACTGGGCCGGGCTCAACGCCGCGCTGCCGCACTACGCCCAGGACATCGCGACGCTCCGGCAGATGCTTGCCAACTGCCGCAGCCCGCAGCAGCAACAGGCGCTCGACGTGCGCGACCTCAACCGCGTCATCGGCATCGATATCGGGCGGGGCGGCCGGCCCGTGGTCTACCTGCTCTAGGCTTGCGCTGCTCCGGCGCACACGGGGCGGGGCCGATGCAAATTGCACCGGCCCCGTTCATCTGCGGGCAACCACGCGCCTATCTCGATCGAAACGAAGGCCGCTGGCCGCTGTTGACTGGCCAAAGTCGCCCTGCGGCAACATCAGTTTTCAGCCATCGCGTCACAGGCGACTCCAGATGAAGGAGAAGCAAGTGAAAGTTCATTTGAAAGTATCGGCGCTCGCCATCGCCGTGGCACTTCTTGCAACTGCCCCCGCTTCGGCGCTCTCGCTCAATCTTGGCGGCAACGGGTCGGGCGGAGGATTGCTCGGCCTGGGTGGTAGCGGTAGCGGCGGTTCGACCGCGACGGTCAACACCGACACCAACGGCCTGCTCGACAACGGCAGCGGCACCGTCACCATCGGCAGCAACCTGCTCGGCGGCCCCAACGACAACGATGCGACGGCCAACCTCAATCTGGGCGGTGCCGGCAGTGGCGGCGTCATCGACCTGTTGGGCAATGGCAGCAGCGGCACGCCGACCACCGCCGACGTCAATCTCGGCGGCACCTCGGGCACCAACGGCAACGTGCTGCTCGATCTGTTCGGCGACGGCAGCAGCAATCCCAACGCCCGGGTCGATCTGGGGAATAGCGCGGTCACCGGCGGCAGCGGCAGCGATGCGGTGCTCGACCTGTTCGGCACCGGCACCGGCAGCGGCGGTAGCGGCACCGGTACGGGCACCGGAACCGACGGCAATAGCGGCGTCGGCATCGGCACGCCGGGCGCCGCGACCACCGGCACGGTCGCCATCGCGAGCCTCGATGGCGCCGCCAAGGGCTGCTTCACGCCCAACGCCAACCAGGTCGCCAAGCTCGCGAGCCGCCACGCCTATGTGGAGTCGACCTTCTCGTCCTGGGCCGGCGTGAGCCAGCTCAAGGTGGTCGATATCGGCCTCTGCCGGGGCGCCGGCACGGCCATCACCAGCCAGAGCAATGTCGGGCGCCTGCAGGCGTTCGTCTCCGACCATGCGGCGCTGCGTGACGGTCTCGGCAAGCTCGGCCACAAGCCGGCCGACGTCATCGCCGCCGACCGCAGCGGCAACGTGCTCACCGTCTATGTGATGTAGGACCTCGTAGCGGACCATCGATCGCGCGGCGCGGATGCTCCCGCGCCGCTCGCTTATGTGCCATTCTGCGCGCACCGAATTCCGAGCGCGTCATGGCCAAGTTCCCCGGCTTCCCCAAAGAGACCTTCGCCTTCCTCGCCGGCATCGGCGCCCACAACGAGAAGGCGTGGTTCGAGGCCAATCGCGGGCTCTACGAAGCGGGCTACGTCGCCCCCGCACGCGCCTTCGTCGAGGCGCTCGGCCCCGAGCTCAAGGCGATCGTGCCCGACGTCCGTTTCGAGCCAAAGATCAACGGCTCGATCCAGCGCATCAACCGCGACATCCGCTTCTCCAAAGACAAGCGGCCCTATAAGGACCACCTCAATCTCTGGTTCTGGACCGGCGACGCCAAGGGCTGGCAGACGCCGGGCTTCTGGTTCAGCGTCAGCGTCGCCCGTGTCTATCTCGGCGTCGGCATGTACGGCTTCGACAAGGTCCGGCTCGAGAGCTTCCGCCAGTCGGTGATCCATCCGCGCTCGGGCCGGGCGCTGCTCGGCGCCGTTGCCGCGGTGAACAGGGGCCGGTACGAGATCGGCGGCAAGACCCGCAAGCTCATGCCGCGCGGCTTCGAGGCCGATGCCGACCGGGCCGAGTACCTTCTCTACGAAGGCCTCTACACCAGCCTCGAGCTGCCCGCGGAGGCCGCCGCGCAGCCCGATTTCCTCAGGCAGGTCGCGGGCCACTACAAGAAGATGTGGCCGATCGGCCAGTGGCTGCAGGACGAGGTGGCGGGGTAGCCGCGCCCGTCCATCGCGCCTGCCATGGGCCGCCGCGATCGAGAGTTGCCCCCGGCAGGGGCATGCCCTACATACGGCCCTCGCTTTTCCACGAAATCCCGCCCATCCGAGACCCCTCATGGCCCGCCAGTTCATCTATCATATGCACGGAATGTCAAAGGCTTACGCCGGCGGCAAGAAGGTCCTCGACAACATCCATCTGAGCTTTTACCCCGACGCCAAGATCGGCGTGCTCGGCCCCAACGGCTCGGGCAA
>JBQCIY010000042.1:0-30345 GCA_051953275.1 Devosia sp.
CTCCGAGCTGGCGTTTGTTGCTCCCCCTTCCGCCCTGCCGGGCACCTGCCTTTCGAGCATAGCTCTCAAGGCCTTCTCACCTAAAATCGCTCCACTGGAGCGATTTTGCCTTCGGCACGGCGCGAAGCCCCGCAAGCGGGAGAGGAGTCCCGACTGCGGGCTTCGCCGGCACTTCCTCAGTACCGTCATGGCCGGTCCGCGGGGCAAGGCCGCGGATGACGGAGCGAGAGGGCAGTGCAAGCGGCGCTCCCCTCCACCGACTGGCGGCGGTCCCCCTCCCCCGCAAGCGGGAGAGGAGTCCCGACTGCGGGCTTCGGCGCGCGCGGAGCGGAGCCGAGCCCCCGGAGAACGAAAGGCCGCCCGATCGCTCGGGCGGCCTTCAAATTCAGCCGGTCCGATCGAACCGATCAGAACGGCGTATTGGGGTAGTCGAACTGCTTGGCGTTGTCCTTGGTGATCAGCGTCGAGTTGATGATCATCGTGCCGTCGACCTGGGCGTTGGCGGCAAAGTGCAGCGCCGTCAGGTCGATGGCGGTGGCCACCATGTTCGGATTGTAGCTGACGTCGACCGGGACCTCCGTCGAGCCGCTCTCCACCATCTTGACGATCTGGTTCATGCCGGCGCCGCCGACTGCCCAGATCTTGCCGTCACGACCGGCTTCCTTGATCGCCTTGAGAGCGCCGACCAGCGTGTCGTCGTCCTGCGCCCAGACCGCGTCGATGTTCGGATACTTGGTCAGGAAGTCCTGCATGACCTTGTAGCCGTCGTCGCGGTTCCAGTTGGCGAACTGGCTGTCGAGCACCTTGATGTTGGTGCCCTTGATGCCATCCATGAAGGCATCGACGCGCTGCTTGTCGATCGGGATCGGCAGGCCGCGCAGCACCACGATGTTGCCGCCGTTGGGCAGCGCCTGCTTGAAGTATGCAGCCGTGGTGGCACCGAGTCCCGGATTGTCGCCGGCCACATAGAGGTCCTGGATGCCGGGCTGGCTGAGCGCACGGTCGATCACCGTCACCCACTTGCCGGCGTCCTTGACCTTCTTGATGGAGGCGGTCATCGCATCCGGATCGCCCGGCAGGATGACGAGGCCATCGATGTTGCGGGTGCTGACCATGTCTTCGAGGTCAGCCGCCTGCTTGGTCGAGTCGGGAGCGGTGGCCAGCACGAACTTGAGGTTCGGATAGGCCTTGCTCAGCCGGTCGATCGCCTGCTGTGCGAAGAAGTCCACGCCGCCGGTCCAGCCATGGTCGGCCGTCGGCACCGAGACACCGATCGTGTAGGTCTTGTCCTGGGCCGAGGCCCCGACGGTCAGGCTGCCGACGACGAGAGCCGCCAGTGCTGTGGTTTTCATGAGGTTCATAGTCTTCGGTCTCCTCCCGTTACTCGCCCCGACGATCGGAGCGTTTCGTGAAATCGGGTTCTAGGTGGTCTTGCGGGACCGCTGCAGCAGTACCGCGATAATGATGATCGCCCCCTGGAAGGCCTGGTTGAGGTAGGGGCTGATCAGGCTCTGCAGATTGAGAATATTGCCGATGAGCTCGAGGATGATGACCCCGATCACCGTGCCCCAGATGCGGCCGAAGCCGCCGCGCAGCGTGGTGCCGCCGATGATCACGGCCGCAATCGCCTGCAACTCCCACAGCACCGCCGTGGAGCTGTTGGCCGAGCCGAACTTGGGCACGTAGAGCACCGCCGCGAGCCCGACGAGGGCGCCCTGGAGCGCGTAGGTCAGGAGCCGTACCCAGTCCACCTTGATGGCCGAGTAGCGCGCCACCTGCTCGTTGGAGCCGATCGCCGCGATGTGCCGGCCGAAGGTCGTACGCCGCATCGCGATCTCGGCGATGATGGCCACCAGCGCGAAAATGACAATCGGCACTGGTATCCACAGGATCGTGCCCGAGTAGAGCGGCGAATACGTGTCGGAGGCCTGGAAGTTGAGATTCAGCGTGCCGCCGTTGGCAAGGAACGTGATGAGCGCGCGGAAAATGCCGAGCGAGCCGAGTGTGACGATGAACGGTTCTATTCGCCCGATTGTCACCAGCGCGCCGTTCGCAGCGCCGCCGAGCAGGCCGATCACCAGGCCGGCAGCGATGCCGATGCCGACCGAGCCCCACCCGGTTCCGAGCGAGGGAACGAGGCTGTTGATGATGATGATGATCATGCCCGCGATGAACGCCGCCATCGAGCCGACCGACAGGTCGATGCCGCCCGACGTGATGACGAACGTCGCGCCGATCGCGATGATGCCGATGAACGAGGCGCGCGCCACGATATTGGCCATGTTGCCGATGGTCAGGAAGTTGCCGTTGAGCAGCGCGCCCAGGGTCATCAGCAACAGGAGCGCCACCAGCGGCCCCAGCGCTCCGAGCCGGAATTTCGGGCGTGCCGGACGCGCCGGCTGTTCGGTCGCTGCAGTGGTCATGCCGCCTTCCCCTCGATCCCCATCTGGTGCCGGACGATCTGTTCCTCGGTGATTTCTTCGCCCTCGAGTTCGCCGACGATACGGCCGAAGCGCATGACCAGCACGCGGTGGCTGAGGCCGATCACCTCCTGCAGTTCCGATGAGATCAGGATAATCGACTTCCCCTCCGCCGCCAGCGCCGCGATGATGTGATAAATCTGCTGTTTGGTGCCGACATCGATGCCGCGCGTCGGCTCGTCCATGATGATGATGTCGGGGTCGCTCTCCATCGTCTTGCCCAGCATCAGCTTCTGCTGGTTGCCGCCCGAGAGCTGGCCGGCCCGCACCGAGGCGTCGCGCGCCCGGATGTCGAAACGGCGGGTCGCCCGCTCCAGCGCCCTGGCCTCGCTGGCTGTGTCGATGAACAGACCGCGCAGGTGCTTCCTGAGCGTCAGCAGCGTGAGGTTGGGCCTCAGCCCCATGTTGGTGAGGAGGCCTTTGCCCTTGCGGTCCTTGGTCATGTACGCCACGCCCGCGGCCACCGATTGGGCGACATTGGCGAAGTGCTCGGCCCTGCCCTCAACCTCGACCTGGCCGCTGTGATGCATCAGCCCGACGATTGCTTCCGCCACCGCGGTACGGCCCGACCCCACGAGACCGGCAAAGCCGAGAATTTCGCCCTTGCGCAGATCGAACGAGATGTCCCTGATCCCCGGTGCGCCCAAGTGGCTGACGCGCAGCACACGCGGCGCATCGACATCCGGCTCGTGCTTGGGCGGATAGAGGTTGTGGAGCTCGCGTCCGACCATCATCTGCGCCGCCGAGTCCGGGGTGAGCGCCTCGGTCCCCACCGTGGCAATGAGCTGGCCGTCGCGGAGGACGGTAACGCGATCGGCCAGCGCCATCACCTCGTCGAGCTTGTGCGAAATGAAGATGATCGCGACGCCGCGGGCGGTGAGCCGCCGGATCTGCTCGAACAGCGTCTGCGTCTCGCCCACCGAAAGCACCGCCGTCGGCTCGTCCATGATCAGCACCCGAGCGTCGCGGCTGATCGCCTTGGCGATCTCGACCATCTGCTTTTCGGCGACGGTGAGCGAATTTATCCGGGCCTCGGTGCTGACATTGACGTGCAGCGTATCGAGCAGCGCCCGCGCCTTGTCGCGCATCTGGCGTATGTCGAGCAGCCCGCCATGGTTGATCTCGCGTCCCAGAAAGATCGAGTCGGCGACCTTGAGGTGGTCCGCCAGGTTGAACTCCTGGTGAATGAGCACGATACCCAGATTCTCGGCCTGGCCGTTCGGCGGCAGCGTCACCGCCCTGCCATCGTAGGTGATGGTGCCGGAGGTCGGCTGCTCGAAGCCCGAGAGAATCTTGATGAGGGTGGACTTGCCGGCCCCGTTCTCGCCGATGATGGCGTGGACCTCGCCGGGACGGATGTCGAAATCGACGCTGAACAGCACCGGGATGTCGCCGAACGACTTCGAAATCCTGTTTGCGGCCAGGATCGGCGGCACGGCGGCGCCAGCGCTATCGGTCATCCGGTTGAGCCTCCCTCGGACGCGCCGCGATTGCCTCGCAGTCTTCGTTCAACAGTGATGTAAAGGTTTTCATGCACTGTGTAAAGGTTTACAAAACCCGGAAATCCTATAGTTTCCACCGGCATCCGGGCTGACCGGTTCGCCGCTGGCGGAGCGCCAAGTGCTGCAGCAGAAGTTGGCCACGATCGAGGATGTCGCCGCGATCGCGGGCGTTTCGATCGCCACGGTCAGCCGCGCCATCAATGAGCCGGCCAAGGTCGCCGACGCGACGCGCCGCCGCGTCAACGACGCCATCGCCCGCACCGGCTACACCACCAACGCCATGGCCCGCTCGCTGCGCATGCGGCGGGCGAACATGATCCTGATTCTGGCGCCGGACGTCGGCGACCCGAACTTCTCCAACATCCTCGTCGGCCTCGAAACCGAGGCCAGCAAGCGCGGCTATGGCGTGCTGATCGGCAATACGCAGCACGACCCGACGCGCGAGACCGACTATCTGCGCTTCATCAGCTCCAACCAGGCGGATGGCCTGATCCTGCTCACCGGCCACCTGCCCTTCGGCATCGGCCACGACGGCCCCGAGGCGCGCCTGCCCCCGATGGTGGCGGTCAACGAGCCGGTGCCCGGCGAGCGCGTGCCGTTTGTCGGCGTCGACAATTTCGAGGGCGCGCGCATCGCCGCCGAGCATTTGATCTCGCAGGGTCACCGGCGCATCGCCTTCATCGGCCGCGCCAGCAACCGCGAGGTCAATGAATTGCGGGAGCGGGGCTATCGGGCGGCGCTCGGCAATGCCGGCATCGCCATCGATCCCGGATTGATCCTCGATGGCGACGGCACCACCGAGAGCGGCCGGCAGGCGGCCGAGCACATGTTCGTCCGCGACGTGCTGCCCTCAGCGTTCCTGTGCGTCAACGACGCCACCGCGCTCGGGGTCATCATCGCGCTCAATGCGCGCGGCTACGACCTGCCGCGCCAGTTTTCGGTGATGGGCTTCGACGACATCTCGTTCGCAAGCTTCGTCACGCCGTCGCTGACGACGATGAAGCAGCCGCGCTCGAAGATCGGCGAGGCGGCAATGGACCTGCTGCTCGCCGTGGTCGAAGGCCGCGAACCCGAACAGCGCCAGGTCCTGCTGCGCAGCGAACTGATCCTGCGCAACTCGGTCGCTCGGCTAGAGCCCGGCGAACGCGACCTGCGCGTCCACCGGACCCGGTCGTAGGCGTCAGCCGGCGGCGGTGTAGGCCGTCTTCACCTGGGTGAAGAACTCGA
Organism: Devosia sp.; assembly: GCA_051953275.1. Lineage (GTDB taxonomy): Bacteria > Pseudomonadota > Alphaproteobacteria > Rhizobiales > Devosiaceae > Devosia_A. Next base: position 5,210 of record JBQCIY010000042.1, read on the forward strand.
CCGCATATTTGCCCTGCTCGCGCGGGCCGTAGCTCGAGCCCTTACGGCCGCCGAACGGCACGTGGAAATCGACGCCGGCGGTCGGCACGTTGACCATCACCATGCCGGCCTCGGCATTGCGCTTGAAGTGCGTCGCATATTTGAGCGACGTGGTGACGATGCCGGCCGAGAGCCCGAACTCGGTATCGTTGGCCGTCGCCAGCGCCTCGTCATAGTCCTTGACGCGGATCACGGACGCCACCGGCCCGAAGATTTCCTCGCGGCTGATGCGCATCTGGTTGGTCGCCTCGGTGAACAGCGTCGGCTGCAGGTAGTAGCCGGGCGTCTTGAGCTTGAGGAGCTCACCGCCGGCGGCGAGCTTGGCGCCTTCCTTCTTGCCGATATCGATGTAGTCGGTGTCCTGCTTGAGCTGGCCCGGATCGACCACCGGCCCGACCTCGATGCCCTTCTCCAAAGCATCGCCGACCTTGAGGCTGCGGACGCGCTCGCTGAGCGCCGCCACGAACTTGTCGTGGATCCCCTCGGTGACGATGACGCGCGACGACGCAGTGCAGCGCTGGCCGGTGGAAAAGAACGCTGAATTGGCCACCGTCTCCACCGCCACCTTGAGGTCGGCGTCGTCGAGCACGACGGTCGGGTTCTTGCCGCCCATCTCGAGCTGGAACTTGCGCATCACCTTGATGGAGGCATCGGCCACGCGGCGCCCGGTGCCGACCGAACCGGTAAAGCTGAAGGCATTGATCTCCTTGGCGTCGAGCATGGCCTGCCCGACCACCGAGCCCTTGCCCATGACGAGGTTGAGCACGCCCTTGGGCAGCCCGGCGCGGTGCAGGATATCGACGATCGCCCACGAGCAGCCCGGCACCAGATCGGCCGGCTTGAATACCACCGTGTTGCCGAAGCAAAGCGCCGGCGCGATCTTCCAGCTCGGGATGGCGATCGGGAAATTCCACGGCGTGATGATGCCGACGACACCGATCGGCTCGCGCGTGATCTCGACGCCCACGCCCGGCCGCACCGACGGGATGGTCTCGCCCGACAGCCGCAGCGCCTCGCCGGCGAAGAACTCGAAGATTTGTCCGGCGCGGGTCGCCTCGCCGATGCCTTCCGGCAGCGTCTTGCCCTCTTCGCGGCTCAGCAGCGCACCGAGCTCTTCCTTGCGCGCCATGATCTCGTGCGCAGTCTTGCTCAGAATGGAATGCCGCTCCAGCAGGCCCGACCGCGACCAGCTCGGAAACGCCGCCTTCGCCGCCGCGATGGCGCGATGGGTGTCTTCGAGCGTCGCCCGGGCGTAGAGGCCGACCACCTCGTCGGTATTCGACGGGTTGATGTTGGGGATGCCTTCGCCGCCGACCCATTCGCCGTCGATGAGGTTCTTATGCAGGTCTTCCATGTCAGTGGTCCTTTATGGTCTAGAGCAGCCCGGCACCCGCCAGGTCGCGCATCAGGTGGCTCGCGCCGTAGGTCCAGGGCGGACACTCGCTCGAAAGACGCACGCGATTGGAAAGCGAGCCCAGCGTGGGGGTCGAGATCGTGACGATGTCGTTGGCCTTGTGCGTGAAACCCTTGCCGGCCCCGCCGCGGTCCTTCACCGGCGCGAACATCGTGCCGAGGTAGATCACGAAGCCATCCGGGTATTGATGATGCGGCCCGATGGCGGAGGCGACCAATGACTCGGGCGAGCGCGAAATCTCGCGCATCGATGAATGCCCTTCGAGCACGAACCCGTCCTCGCCCTTGACCTCGAGCGCGATCTCGGCGGCCTTCACGTCAGCGAGCGAGAAGCTTGTGTCGAACAGCCGGATGAAGGGCCCGAGCGAGGCGGAGGCGTTGTTGTCCTTGGCCTTGCCGAGCAGCAACGCCGAGCGCCCTTCGACGTCGCGCAGATTGACGTCGTTGCCGAGCGTCGCGCCGACGATCCTGCCGCTCGAGGCGACGACCAGCGCAATTTCGGGCTCCGGATTGTTCCATTCGCTGATCGGCAGGATGCCGACGTCAGCCCCGTAGCCGACGGTCGACATCGGCTGGCTCTTCGTAAAAATCTCGGAGTCGGGGCCGATGCCCACCTCGAGATATTGGCTCCAGACACCGCGCGCGATCAGTGTCTGCTTGACCTTCATCGCCCCTTCCGAGCCCGGCACCAGCTTGCTGAGATCGGTGCCGATGAGCCCTGTGATCTCGCCGCGCAGCGCTTCCGCCTTCGCCTTGTCACCGCGCGCCTGCTCCTCGATCACGCGCTCGAGCAGCGACACGACGAACGTGACGCCGGCGGCCTTCACCGCCTGCAGGTCGATCGGCGACAGCAGCGACGGTGCGCTGTCAGACAGCTTCGCCGCCCAACTGGCCGCTAAGATCTCGTGGGCGCTGCCGATATCCTTGCCACCGGCCTTTGCGACATACCCGGCCGGATCGGCCATTTCGCAAATGTCGCGGACCGTGGCCCCCGATTTCGCCGTGATGTCCACCACCCGGCCGGCTCGCACCGTCACCACATGCGGGAAGGTCGAGCCTGGGACGCGCGCTCGGCCGAGCAGCACGCCATCGGATGGAAAGATAGCTGACATGTTAGGTCCTTGTGGTCGCGCTACCTAACCCACCGGCCGCGATCGTGTCCAGCAAACCGGGGATAGGTCGTCTTCGCCTTTCGTTGAACGCCGACCAAGGATTGCCATCGCGCCGCCGTCATAGTCGGTACAGCATGCCGGCCGACGCCGGCATCGACCAAGGAGTTCTTCATGCGACCGATCACCGCCATTGCTTCCCTCCTGCTCGCGACTGCGCTTGCCTCGCCGGCCTTCGCCGCAGGCTCGATGCAGATGACCGGCCACGGCGAGGTCACGGCGACGCCGGACACCGCTTACGTCACCTCGGGCGTCACCTCGCAGGGCAGCACCGCCAAGGATGCGCTGGCCGCCAACACCAAGGACATGGCCGCTCTGATCGGCGTGCTCAAGTCCTCCGGTGTCGACGAAAAGGACATCCAGACCTCGGGCTTCGCCGTCAATCCGAACTACGTCTATTCCGACCAGAAGGACGCCAACGGTTACCAGTTGCCCCCCAAGATCGTGGGCTACACCGTGGTCAACTCGGTCACCGTGCACGTCCGCGATCTCGGCATACTGGGCACCATGCTCGACCAGGAGGTGAGCGTCGGCGCCAACACCATCAACGGCATCACTTTCGACGTCGACGATCCGTCCGATCTCTACGCGCAGGCGCGGCAGGCCGCCTTCGCCGACGCCAAGGGCAAGGCCGATCTCTACGCCCAGGCCGCCGGCGTCCAGCTCGGCGCAGTCGAGCAGATCAGCGAAACGCAGAACGTCGCGCAGCCGCCGATGCCCTATATGGCCAAGGCCATGGCCGCTCCAGCCGATCGCGGCGCACCGGTGCCGGTCGAGGCCGGGCAGCTCACCTTCTCCATTGACGTCAATGTGAGCTGGGACATCGGCGCGGCCAGCAAGTGATCGCGCAGGCCCGCTGGACGAAAGCTCAGCGGGCCTCGCCGATGACGTGCAGCACCACCTCGCGCCGGTGCGGCCGCGCCCGGTGCTCGAACAGATAGATGCCCTGCCAGGCGCCGAGCACCGCCTTCCCGTCGACGACCGGGATGCCGATCGACGTCTGCGTCAGCGCCGTCCTGATGTGGGCCGGCATGTCGTCCGGCCCCTCGGTCCGATGCACGATCCAGTCCATGCCCTCGGGCACCAGCCGCCGAAAGAAGCCAACAAGATCGGTCTTCACGTCATCGTCGGCATTCTCCTGGATCAGCAGGGACGCCGACGTGTGGCGGCAATACGCCGTGGCGAGGCCCGTGCTGATCCTTGAATCCGAAACGAAGCGGTCGAGATCGCCGGTGAAATCATAGAGCCCGGGACCCCGCGTCGAGATCGAAATCGTGGTCGTTGACTGCTGCATGTGCGCGCGACGCCCTAGCATGACGCCACCCCGGTTTGGAACCGATCACAGCGCCGTGACGTTGCTTCGCCTCAATTGGCCGGCATGAGTGGTTGGCCGCGGGCATTCATCTTCGGTTCAGGCAGCGGGCGTCACGTCCCTGACCAAATGTCTCTAGAAACAGGAAACCCCACATGCGATTGAGCACCTGGCTCCTCACCGGCAGCAGCATCACGCTTCTCGCACTTGCGCCCCTTTCGGTGGCGCGCGCTCAGGACGCGACCAATCCAGCGCTGGTCGAGGCGTACAAGGCGTTCGCCGCGGATCAAAGCGATGCAAACAAGCAGGCACTCGATGCAGCCTGCCAGGCAGCCGGATTCGCGAGCCTCGAAGACTGCGTGAAGGCCCTCCAGTCCCCGCCCAAGAGCGAAGCAGCGCCACCCGCCCCGTCGTCCGAAGCTGCGCCGGCCCCGTCGTCCGAAGCTGCGCCGGCTCCGTCGTCCGAAGCCGCGCCGGCTCCGTCGTCCGAAGCCGCGCCGCCACCGCCGCCACCCTCGTCGGAAGCTCCACCGCCCCCGCCGCCGCCGTCGAGCGAGGAGCCGCCCAAGCCCAAGGCAAAGCCGATAGCCAAGCCGAGCGAGGCCCCGTCCTCGTCATCGGAAGAGCAGGCTGCTCCGGCCGCGTCGTCAGAGCAAGTCGCGCCCCCCGCTCCGTCGTCCTCGGAAGAACCGACGCCGAAGCCCAAGCCGAAGCCGAAGAAGCTGCCCGCCTCGTCCGTAGAGCCGGCCCCCGCCTCGTCGGTTGAGCCTGCGGCGCCCCTGGCGGTGTCGAGCGAAGCCGTGCCGGCGCCGTCTTCGTCCGAGGCCGCTCCTGCTCCAAGCAAGCAGGTGGCCGCGCCATCGAGCGAGCAAGCTCCCGTCGCCGCGCCGTCGAGCCAGGAAGCTGCACCCAGCAGCGCGCAGCCCGTCGCCCCGAGCTCCGAGCAGCCCAAGAACAACGGCGTCGCCCGCCTCAAGCGCGCCGTCGACGAATACAACCAGGGCGTCACCGACCTGTCGGCCGGCGACAAGGCCGGCCAGGCCAAGATCGACGACGCCAAAAAGAAGATCGACGCACTCTGCACCGCCGCGGGCATCCCGGACGTCACGGCCTGCCTCGCGCAGTTCGGGCTGGTGCTGAATCCGCTGCCGCCGCAGCCGGGCGAGCCTTCATCGGCGACGCCGGAAGTCACCGCACCGACCTCGTCGGAGGCGCCGCCGCCGCAGCCCTCGGTGCCGCCGGTCAGCGAGTTGCCCAAGGCCAGTGAGGCGGTGACGCCAAGCGCCGTCGAGGTGCTGCCGTCCACGGTGCAGCCGAGCGAGGCAGCGCCGCTGCTCGACTCGCAGAAGGACGAGACCAAGCAGTCCTCGTCGCAGGAGCAGAGCTCGTCGCAGCAACCGCCGCCACCCGCCACGCCCCCGGCTCCGCCGCCCAAGAGCGACCAGCAGGCGCAGCAGGACATCAAGGCGCCGCCGCCGGATCAGTCATTGCTGACCGACAAGGGCAAGAAGATCGACGTGCAGCAGATTCAGGTACAGCCGCCGACCGACGCTCCGCAGCCGATCAAGGTGATCCAGTTCCCCAACGGTGGTCCGCATGGCGGTCCCAACGGCAATGGCGGACCCAACGGCAAGCCGCCGCAGAACGGCAATGCCGGCCCGGCCCCGCAACAGCCGCAGAACAACGGCATCATCTTCCAGATCGGCGTCAACATCGTCATCAACAACCCGGAACAGGAGCGCGACCGCTTCTACGACCCGCGCCAGGACCAGATCTATTATGAAGATCTGGGCCGCGGCCGGACCCGCGAGACGATCCAGCGCAAGGACGGCAGCAAGATCGTCACGGTACGCGACCGCACCGGCGACATCCTGCAGCGCTCCAAGGTGTTGCCGAACGGCCGCGTGATCATTCTTGCGACCTACGATCCGCGCGACCAGGACATTGCGACCTGGCGCGACCCGGGCGAGGACCTGCCGCCGCTCAAGCTCAACATCCCGGCGGACCAGTACATCATGGACGCCGACACGTCGGACGACCAGCAGGTCTACAACTTCCTGGCCCAGCCGCCGGTGGAGCAGGTTCGCCGCATCTACACCATCGATGAAGTGAAACGGTCGGCCCGCCTGCGCGACAGCGTGCGGCGTCTCGAGGTCGGCGACCTGACCTTCGACACCGGCAAGGCGACGATCTCGCGCAACCAGGTCGGCGCCCTGCAGGACGTCGCCGATGCCATGAACAGGCTGCTGCAGCGCAACCCCGGCGAGGTGTTCCTGATCGAGGGCCACACCGACGCCGTCGGTTCGGACGTTTCGAACCTCGTGCTCTCCGACCAGCGCGCTGCCACGGTCGCCCGCATCCTCACCGACTTCTACGACATCCCGCCGGAGAATCTGGTGACCCAGGGCTATGGCGAGCGCTACCTCAAGGTGCAGACCGATGGACCGGAGCCGCTCAATCGCCGCGTCACCATCAAGCGCATCACGCCGCTGATCAGCTACGCGTCGAACAAGTAACAGCGCCCCAATGCATGAAGAAAGGGCCGGTTCAGACCGGCCCTTTCGTTTTCTCGGAGGCATTGCCGGTCGGCGGCGACAGCACTTCGAGCTTCACGGCGTCGAACTGCCTGAGCCAGCGCATGGCGATGGCGTGGATGGGCACCGGATTGAGGAAATGCAGCTTCTCGCGGCCGCGGCGCTGCGTCAGCACGAGACTCGCCTCCTCCAGCGCCAGGAGGTGCTTGGTCACCGCTTGCCGGCTGATCGGCAGACCATCGCACAAGCGCGACAGCGTCTGTCCGTTGCTGCGGCGCAGTCGCTCCAGCAGGATGCGCCTGTACTCGTCGCCCAGCGCGGCGAACACCGCGTCCCGCTCGGCCACACTCATGTTACGCCCTCACCCGCCCCCGGCGGTTAGATCAATCGTTGAATTGCGCACGAATAAAGGCGGCGATGTCGTTGTACGCCGCCACCGACTCCGGCACCTCCGGGGCGCCCGAGTGATGGACGTGCCACATGCCGTCGTAGATCTTGAAGGCCACCTCGACGCCGGCTGCCCGCGCCCGTTCGGCGAAGATGCGGCTGTCGTCGAGCATGGTCTCGTCGCCGCCCACATGCACGAGCAGCGGCGGCAGGCCCTTGAGATCCGCAAACAGCGGTGACGCCATCGGGTCGCGCGGATCGCGGTTGCCGGCATACCAGAGACCGGCTTCGGCGAGACCTTCCTTGTCGATGATGGGATCGAGCTTGCGCAACCGCTCGTAAGTCGGGCTGGAACAGCTGAGGTCCGTCCACGGTGAGAGGACAACCGCGCAGCGCGGCATCTTCGCGCCGGCCTCTCGCAGGGCCAGCAGCAGCGACAGCGTCAACCCGCCTCCGGCCGAGTCGCCGGCGATGATCAACTGCTCTTCAGCGACGCCCTGCTTGAGGAGCCAGCCATAGGCCGAAAGCGCATCCTTCACCGCCGCCGGGAACACATGCTCGGGCGCCAGCCGGTAGTCCGGGGTGAGCACGCGCGCATGTGCCGCACGGCTGAACTGCGCCGCCATCTTGCGATGGGTGCGCGGCGAGCCCGCATTGTACCCGCCGCCATGCAGCAGCAGCACGACCCGACTGCGGTCGATCAGCGGCATCTCCATCCACTCGGACTTGATGCCGCCCGCTTCGACCGACTGGAAACGCGCGCCCCTGGGCAGCACATCGAGGCGCGCTTCGGCCTCCCAGTCGCGGCGCCTGAGCTCCAGCGGTTTCCCTTCCGGAAACCGCCGTCTCGTCTCCTGCTTGTCGGCAAACATCTGGTCGATACGCGCCCGCGCTTCCGGACTGACCATCGCACTCCCCCCGAACCGGCCCGCATAGTAGCCAGCCGTGGCCGACCCGCAACCGGCTATTCCCATTTGCGGTGAACGCCCAATCGGCTATGCACGGCCGAACAGGAGCCAGGATGACCTCGACCGCAGCCACACTGCCGCAACGGCGTCTCTCCGCCGTCCTGCCGGTCGTCGTCCTGCTGTTCCTGGCGCTCAGGCTCTATTTCGACCTCAATGCCGATCTCGTCGGCGACGAGGCATATTACTGGATGTGGGGCCAGCACCTCGAATGGTCCTACTTCGACCACCCGCCGCTCCACGCCTGGTTGCTGCATGTGGTCGCACTCGCCTTCGGCTGGTCGCGGTTCAGCGCGCGCCTGCTGACATGGGCCTCCCTCGCGCTGGTCCTGTGGGTTTTCCATGTGTGGAGCCGGAAGCTCGCGCCGGAAAACTCCGCCAACTGGTTCTGGCGCGCCGCGGCGCTCTACCTGGCCTCGCCGTTCTATTTCGGCATGACGACCATCGCCTACAACGATCACCTGCTGGTGGCGTTCGGCCTGCTCGCCATCCACGGCTTCACGATGTTTGCCGAACGCCATGCGAGCGGTGCACCCTCCGCCACCCGGTGGCTCTATTTCGCCGCGGTGGCGCTCGGTCTCGCGACGCTGTGCAAATACAATGGCGCCGTCATCGGCCTCGGCTTCCTCGCGGCGTTGCTCATCCGCAAGGACCTGCGCGACACGCTGCGCACGCCGCACCCCTATCTCGCGGCATTGCTCGCGGTCGTCATGCAGGCGCCGGTGATCTACTGGAACCTCACCGAGGGCCTGGCGTCGTTCCGCTTCCATATGTACGGCCGCTGGGGCGGCGAAACCTGGCATCCGGCGCTGCTGCCGCCGCTGTCCTTCGTCGTGCTCAACATCCTGATGCTGTCGCCGTTCCTGCTGTGGCCGCTGCTGAAGATGTTGCGCGGCCGGCCCGCCTCGCTGTTCGAGAGCCAGGCCAGGACCGTATCGGTCGCCACGATGGCGATCTCGAGCCTGGCCTTCTTTGCCATGACCGTCGTCATCGGCGGCTATTTCTACTGGAACATCCTTGCCTTCGTCGGCATCATTCCGTTGCTCACGCGCTGGATCGGAACGCGGATCCAGTTCTGGCTGCACACGATCTATGGCCTCGTCTGCGCCGGCCTGCTCGTCTTCAATTTTTCGGTGACGCCGGTGGCGCCGCTCTTCAATTACGGCGACCGCGGCAGCTCCATCAACATCGACTGGCCGACGGTGCGAGCCCATATGCAGGCGCAGTTGCAGCAGCATCCGGGCGACGTCGTTGCCGGCACCCGCTATTCAACCACCTCGCAGCTCGGCTTCGTGCTGGGCACGCCCGATGCGGTGCCGATCGCCATCGAGCCCCTGCTCGAATACGGCTACTGGTTCGATCCGCCTTCGCTGGCCGGCAAGTCGGCGCTGATCCTGACCGACGAGGACGACGGCTCGCCCGTGATCCAGAACCTCAGGCAGCATTTCGCCAACCTGACCATGGTCGACGACTTCCACATCGTCCGCTTCGGCCGTGATATCTACCGCTGGCGCATCTTCCGCGGCGAGGACTATCGACCGTGACCAACGACCCGCCCGCCGAAATGCGCACTCCCGCCTGGGCCACGCCGCTCGGCACGGCCATCATCGTGCTGCTGCTCATGCTGCCGCGCCTCGCCTTCGCGGTGAAGTTCGGGCTGATCGGCGACGAGGCTTACTACGCCATCTGGTCGTTCCACCCGGCCTTCAACTACTTCGACCACTCGCCCTCAGTGGCCTGGATCATCTGGCTCGGGCGCATGCTGTTCGGCGAGAGCGCCTTCTCGGTCCGCAGCCTGTTCCTCGTCGCCGACCTCATCACGAGCGTCGCCCTCTACCGCATGGCGACGCTGCTGTTCGGCCGCCGGGAGATCGGCGCGGTGGCCGCCATCGCCTACGCCGTCACCGTGGGCGTCGTCATCACCTTCTCGGTCGCGACACCCGACGGCCCCTCGACCATGTTCTGGGTGCTGACGCTGTGGGCCGTTGCCGAGTTCACCCGGGCCCGCAACGCCAACTGGTGGCTGGCGGCCGGCGTGTTCGCCGGGCTCGGCCTGCTGTCGAAATACACCGTGGTCTTCCTCGGCGCGGGACTGCTGTTCTACCTCATTACCTCGCGCGAGCGGCTCGGCTGGCTGAAGCTCTGGCAGGTGTGGATCGGCGGCCTGTTGGCGCTGCTGCTGTTCTCGCCGGTCGTGTGGATCAACTCGCAGCGCGACTGGAACTCGTTCCGTTACCAGCTCGGCCGGTCGAACATCTCCGACCACGCCCTGCAGCTCGGCGAGTTCGCGCGCTTCATCGTCGAGACCTCGATCCAGCTACTGCCAACGCTATTCGTGTTCACCGTCATCGGCATCGTGGCCTTCTTCGCGCGCCGCGCCAAAGGCCTCGCCCTGCCGGTGCTGACCTCGGTGCCTATGGCCGCCTATTTCCTCGTCGACGCGCTGTTTGGCCGGGTGAACCCCAACTGGGTCGCCCCGCTCTTCCCCGTTCTCGCCTTTATCGGCGCCTGGGCGGCGGTGACCATCCGCCCGGGCTCGCGCTGGCTGCGCGCCCCGCTCGATGTACTTTACGTCCTGCATGTGCCGCTCGGGCTGATGCTGATGCTCCTCGCCTACACCTCCATCGACACCCGCAGCGTCCCCTTCATGGGCAAGGTGCAGGCGTTCGACTTCGTCTATGGCTGGGACGATCTCTGGTCCAAGGTCTCGGGCCTGGCCAAGGCCAACGGCGCGCAGTGGGTGGACACCTCGAGCTATTCGCTCAATGGGTGGCTCGGCTACTATGCGGCGATCGCCCACGATCCGCTGCCCGTCTATGAGACCGCCGAGCCGTTCCGCTACGAATACCTGCCGCCCATGAGCACCGCGCTCGAGGCGGCGCCACATCTGTGGATCAATCCGGGAAGCGGCGGCAGCAGCAGCTCGGCCGACAAGATCTACCTCGGCACCATCACACGCGACTACGAGGGAGAGCCGCTCGCCGCCTATCAGGTGTTCCTGGTCAAATGAGCGACGCAGCACTGCCAGCGCAAAAGCCCGTCCGCTGGAACATCGTCCTGCTGCAGCTGGTCTTCGTCTACCTGCTGGCGCTGAAGCTGTGGTTCGGGCTCGCCGTCACGCCGATGGGCGACGAGGCCTATTACTGGATGTGGGGCCAGCACCTGCAATGGTCGTATTTCGACCATCCGCCCCTCGACGGCTGGCTGCAGGGACTGGTCGCCGCGATCTTCGGTTGGAGCAACCTCAGTGTCCGGCTGCTGAGCTGGCTGACGCTCGCGGGCACCCTCGCCATCTTCTGGCTCTGGAGCGCGCGGCTTGCGCCCAGCGGCCGCGCCAACTGGTTCTGGCACACCACGGTCTATTACCTCTGCATCCCCGTCATCTACGTGATGGCGAGCTTTGCCTTCCACGATCATCTGCTGCTTTTTCTCGTGGTCGCCTCGACCTACGTCTTCCACGGCTTCACCGGTGACTGGGAAGACGGCCGCCGGACATGGTGGAAGCTTTACCTAGCGGCCGCCCTGCTCGGTCTCGCCGTGCTCACCAAATACAACGGCGTTTTCCTTGGACTCGCCTTCGCGATCTGGGTCACCGTTCGCCCGAAGCTGCGCTCGCTCCTTGCTACGCCGCATGTCTATCTCGCCGCACTGCTCGCCGTCGCGATCCAGGCGCCGGTCTTTTTCTGGAACGCCACCCATGGTTGGGTGAGCTTCCGCTTCCATCTCGACGACCGTGCCGGCGCCCCCTTGGGCAACCCCAATATCAGCCAGGTGATCGACTATCTTGCGACGATGGCCGTGCTGATGTCGCCCGTGCTGTTCCTGAGCCTCTTCCGCCTGCCCTGGCTCAAGCCGAGGTCGGCGGACGAGAGCCGCGCGATAGGGCTCTCCGCCTCGGTCTATCTCACCTCGACGCTCGCCTGGGCGGTGATCGCCGCCTACGTCTATGTCTATTTCCACTGGAACATCGTGGCCTATGCGGGCCTCGCGCCCATCGCCTACCGCCTGCTCGGCCCGCGCGCCGGCTGGCTGCACGTCATCTTCGGTCTGATCGTGGTCACCGTGGGGCTCGTCTCCTATACGCTGACCCCCACCAGCCTGTTCGGCTATCGCGACCTCGGCGCCGCCGCGAGCTACGGCTGGCCGACGCTCGCAACCGAAGTCAGCGCTGCGCAACAGGCGAACCCCGGCACCTTCCTCGCTGCCACGCGCTATACCTATGCAGCCCAGCTCGGTTTCGAGCTGCACGACGCCAACGTCGCCGCCTTCAACCACGTCCCGTCGCAAAACGACTTCTGGTGGAACAAGGCCGCCCACAAGGGACAGGACGCCATCATTGTCGCCGACGCGGCGGCGCAATCCACCATCGCGCAGGCGAGGCCCCATTTTACCTCGCTGCAGAAGCTGAGCGACGTGCCGGCCAAGGACGCCTTCGGCAACACGGTGTGGAACTTCGAAATCTGGCTCGGGCGAGGCTATGATGGCAACTGAGCGCTCGCCCGTCGTCAGCCGGCCGGTGACCATCGCGCAACTGGCGGTGCTGCTGCTCCTCGGCATCAAGCTTTATCTGTCGATCAGCGCCCCGCCCATCGGCGACGAAGCCTACTATTGGATGTGGGGGCAGAAGCTCGGCTGGTCCTATTTCGACCACCCGCCACTGCACGCCTGGCTCTTGCGCCTGATGGGCACGATCTTCGGCTGGAACCTCTTCAGCCTTCGCATCCTCACCTGGGCCACGCTCATCGGCGACGCGGCAATCTTCTGGGCCTGGGCGAAGCGGCTGCAGCCGGACGAGCCCGCCGCCTGGTTCTGGCCGTCGGCAGCGATCTTCCTCGCCAGCCCGCTGTTCCTGCTGATGAGCAGCATCGCCTTCCACGACCATCTGCTGATCTTCCTCTCCCTGCTCTCGGCACACCTCTTCTTACTGTTCACCGAAAAATGGACCGCCACCGACCGCGGCTTCGCCTGGCTCTATGCGGCCGCTGCGGCGCTCGGCCTCGCGGTGTTGACCAAATATAACGGCGTTCTGCTCGGTGTCGCCGTTGCAGTCTTCTTTGCCGCCCGCCGCGAGACCCGGCCGCTCTACCGCTCGCTGCACCTTTATCTCGCTGCGCTCCTCAGCATCGCGCTCCAGGCGCCGGTCTTCTACTGGAACCTCACCGAAGGCCTCGCCTCGTACAAGTTCCACCTGTCCGAGCGCTGGGGCGGCAACATCAGCCTTACCGGCAACCACCTGCCCGAATTCGTGCTCGTCGCGCTGATCGTCGTCTCGCCGTTCCTCTTCCCGTCGATCTACGCCGTTATTCGCCGACCGGCGGGTTCGCCGTTCGCCGACCGAGCGCGCGGCCTTGCCCTCAGCGCGCTGGTCGTCTCCACGCTCACCATGGCCGGCATCGCTTCAGTGGTGCAGACCTTCTTTTACTGGAACATCACCGGCTTCGTGCTGCTGATGCCGCTGCTCGCCGGCTGGATGCGCCGCCGCTGGGTCTTCGCCGCCCATGCCATTTACGGTATCCTGTTCGCCATCGTGCTCGCCTTCAACGCCACGATCATCCCGATCGCCAACCTCACCGGCGGCTACGACTGGACCTTCTCGTCATCCTTCGGCTGGCCCGCCGTCGCCGAGCGCGTCAAGGCACTCGAGGCGACCTACAAGGTCGGCTTTGTCGCCGCGGCCCGCTACACCACAGCGGCGCAGCTCGGCTTTGCCATAAAGGACCCGGAGGTCACCGCCATCGCCGACCGACCCGACCAGTATCATCTTTGGTTCGATCCGGCGGCTCATGCCGGCGAAAACGCCCTGGTGATCTCCGACCCACAACTCGGCCTCGCCGAGATCGCGCCACATTTCGACGGGCTGACTCTGCTGGAAACGGTGGAAAACCACAGCTACGGCCACACGATTTTCGTTGCCCGCATCTACCTCGGCACCAACTATCACAGCCGCTGAAACAAAGTTCCCCTCGCTCTTCCAACGACTTACCGGCCGCAATGAAAGCGTTGTTCCCGGCTGAGGGCAAAATCGGAACAATTCGGGGTACCCCGCGTTCTTTGACCCATAACGGTCTCAAACAAAGGAGGTCCCCGTGGCTAACCCAGATCGCGATACCGTTTATTCGAACGACGGTACCAATCGCACCGTTTACACCCGTGAGAACAACTCGACGGGTTGGTTCGTCGGCATCATTGTGGCCCTGGCGCTGCTTGCCATTGCGTACCTGGTCTTCTCGGCCAACTCGCAGCCCTCGACCACCACTGTGAACAATACGCCTGCGGCGACCACCACCACTCCGGCGGCTCCGGCAGGCAACTCGACGACCACGACCAATACCACGACTACCCCGATGGCTCCGGCCACGACCGCTCCGGCTGACAACGGCACCTCGGTCGCCCCCTCGGCCTCGGCTCCGCTTGCTTCGTCCGCTCCGGCGGCAAGCTCGGCTCCGGCCTCGGCTGCTCCGTCGTCTGCGGCTCCGGCGACTTCGTCGGCGGCGCAGTAAGCCTTCCCCGGCGTTTCAGCCCTCCCTCTGAAACGCAAAAGCAAGCCCCGGCCTCCGCCGGGGCTTTCTTCGTATCCGCAACATAGAGTCCTGCTCTACTAGCCTAGCCTCATTGCCGGTTACCTCGCTGTGCGTTCTTGCAAGGACAACGCTCAGCGAACATCTAGGCGGCACGCAACGAGGACTTTGCCATGGAACTGGGCCTTTATTCCTTCGCCGAAAACACGCCCGACCTGCTGAATGGCAATCATCTGCAGACCCCCGCCGAGCGGCTCAGGGACCTGCTCGAGGAGATCGAGCTCGCCGATCAGGTCGGCCTCGATTTCTACGGCCTGGGGGAGCATCACCGGCCCGACTTCGTCGCCTCGGCGCCAGTGACCATCCTCGCCGCGGCTGCGGCCAGGACGAGGACCATCCGGCTGTCGACCGCGGTGACCGTGCTGAGCTCGGACGATCCGATCCGCGTCTGGCAGCAGTTCTCCACGCTCGACCTGCTCTCCAACGGCCGCGCCGAGATCATGGCCGGTCGCGGCTCGTTCATCGAGAGCTTCCCCCTCTTCGGCTACGACCTCGACGACTACGACGACCTGTTCGAGGAAAAACTGCAGGAGCTGCTCGAGATCCGGAAAGGCGGCAAGGTCACCTGGCCGGGCTCGGCCCATACCAAGCCGATCCCCGGCATGGAGATTTTCCCCAAGCCGGTGCAGGACCCCCTGCCGCTCTGGATCGCCGTCGGCGGCACGCCGAACTCGGTGGCCCGCGCGGCGTATTTCGCGCTGCCGCTGATGATCGCCATCATCGGCGGCCGGCCGCAGCAATTCCAACCGCTGGTGCAGCTCTATCGCGACACCGCGGCCAAGATGAACCACGATGTCGGCAAGCTCCCGGTCGGCATCTCCTCGCACGGCTTCATCGCGGAGACGACGCAGGACGCGATGGACACCGCCTTTCCGGCGCACCAGGCGGCGATGAGCCGGATCGGCAAGGAACGCGGCTGGCCGCCAACGACGCGCGCCCAGTTCGAGGCCGGGGCCAGTCCGGAAGGCGCGTATTTCATGGGCTCGCCGCAGCAGATCATCGACAAGATCCTGATGCAGCACGAGTGGTTCCACCACGCCCGCTTCGGCCTGCAGCTGTCGGTCGGCACCCTGCCGCATGCCAAGGTCATGAAGGCCATCGAACTCTACGGCACCGTCGTCAAGCCCGCCGTCAACAAGGCGCTGGCGCTTAAGGCCAACTGACGCCGTTTGCGCAGCGCGCGGCTGGCCAACCGCTGCGCGCCGCGCTGCCGCGAAATCGCCCTATTCCGGTCGCCGTCGGGCCAAGACGCCGTCGTAGAAACCTTTTCTTAACGGTCTGCATTTTGCAGGACGGAGGCACCGACAAGGCCATGTCGCACTACGTGCAGCGCTCGGTTCACCACCTTCGCCGCCTTTGGCTGGCGGAAGCGGCCGTGGTTGCCGCCATCCTCGTGTTCGGCGGTTTTGCCTTGCTTTCGGACGCGCGCATCAGCCCCTCCGAATTCCTCGCCGGCTTCAGCCAGTTCATCCCGCGCTAGGCAGCCGGCTCGAAGCGCCTGACCTCATATTTCTGCGTTGCCTGCTCGAACCGCTCCCGATCGAAGGGTTGCAGCGTTGGCGGCGGCGTAGCGGACGTAGCCGGTGTGCCGGCAGCCTTGAAGAAGGCATCGAGTCCGCCCGGCACGGAGAGGATGAGGACGCGCGCGCTGTCGGACGTTGCTTGGAAAGCGTGGCCGGTCCCGGCTGGTATCGAAATCGTGTCTCCCACCCCGGCCGGGTGCGCGACGAGCTTGCCGTTCTTCTCCAGTTGAAACTCGAATGTTCCGTTGAGCACGAGAAAGCTTTCGCGCCAGGGGTCGGTGTGCGGCCCCGGTCCGGCGTCCCGGGGGCAGGAGCAGATCACCATGCTCAGGTCGCTGCCGCTTTGTGCGCCGGCGAGCATGGTGGTGCACACGACGTTGCCGAGCATCACATAACTTGTACCGGAGCTCGCAGGTGTAAAGGTCGCCTCGGGCATTTCCATCTCCAACGTTTCGAATGCGCCCGAGCAGGCCATCGATGCCCTCGTTTGAAAATCGGCTATCGGGCGATAAGACTTTTTCCAGCACGGAATAGATCGGCAGACCAATGGATCGCATCACTGCCATGGCTGTTTTCGGCAAAGTCGTGGAAGCGGGCAGCTTCTCGGCGGCTGCACGACAGCTTCGCCTGTCTCAGGCGGCCGTCAGCAAGAATATCCAGGCGCTGGAGACATGGCTTGGGGCGCCGCTCTTCAATCGCACCACTCGCCGCCTGAGCCTCACCGATTTCGGCGTGGCATTTCACCAGCGGTCGACACGTCTGCTCGAAGATGTCGAGGAGGCGCGGCAGGTCGCCGGGCAATGGCGGACAGTCCCGAGGGGCCGGCTGCGCGTCACCGCCCCTGTCTCGTTCGCGCGTCATCTGGAGCCGATGACGGCCGACTTTGTAGGTCGCTATCCTGAGGTGTCACTCGACATCGACCTGGTCGACCGGCGCGTCGACCTCATCGACGAGGGGTTCGATGTTGCGCTGCGGGTCGGGCATCTGCCGGATTCTACCCTCGTCGCGCGGCAACTGGCGGCCAGCCCCTACTTCATTTGTGCGGCTCCAGCTTACCTGCGAACGCGCGGCGAGCCGCGCCATCCATCCGATCTCAGGGACCACGCCTGCCTGCTGTTTGCCCACCACACGCACGGACAATGGCGGTTCGTCTGGCCGGAGGGTGAACTCGCGGTGCCGGTTGCCGGCCCGCTCCTGTCCAACAATGCCGACCTGCTGCTCGAGGCCGCGCTGGCCGGTCGCGGCCTGATCCTCGCACCGAGCTTTCACGTCGGCCGCGAAATGGCCGAGGGACGCCTTGTGCCGGTGCTTCAGCAGTTCATGCGCGCCACGTCCATGATCCACGCCGTCTATCCGCACACGCGGCACCTCTCTGCCAAGGTCCGCTGCTTCATCGACTGCCTCGTCCCATGGTTCAGGCTGCCCCCCTGGACGATGGATGGAGCGGGTTGAGCGGCCAGCCGCGGGCGTGAGCCGGTGGGCCTATTTTACACGCTGCTGCGCCTACTTCTTGCTGCGCCTGATCGTCTTGATCCCCAAGGGCGGCATTCCCGACTTCTCGGCAATGGCGCGATCCTGTGCCTCGATCTCGGCCTTTGCGGGCTCGTCGCCGTCGAGCCCGCCCAGGAGTTCCGCCGGAACCTTGCGGTTCGACCGCTGGCTGCCGTCTTCGTAGATCACGTCGAACAGGACGACTTCATTGCGGGCAGTCGGTTTCTTGGCCATGGGGCACTCCTTGTGTCGCGGCTCTGGTCCGCCCCAGGCGAGCCGGAAAAGCACGTTTGGATAACGGCCGGATTGTTAATTGGCTTTCGGCCAGCTCTGCGAGAACACGCCCTCGCCCTGCTCGTCGACGATCTGCCGGCCCTTGGCCAGCGCGAAACTCACCGCCTCGTCGCGCGAACTCATGCGGTCGGCCCGCACGAACTTGTAGCTCTTGGCCTCGCCATTGACGGTCTTTTCGATCACCCCGGCCAGCTGGTACTCGCTGCCCGCCGACATCGGCGTCGCCCGGATGGTGAAGCCCTTGTAGTCCTCACCGGGCGCCGGCGATTCTTCCTGTGCCGATCCGCCGCCGCCGAAGAGGTTCTTCCAGAAGGACATGGTCCGCTCCTCTCGCTGCCGTCTGCCTAACGCAAGCCAAAGCGCTTGGCCAGCACTCCCTGCGGAGCGCCGGCCAACGCAACGGACCGTTGGAAGCGATCAGTTCGCCTGGACGCCCGACGGACGGCCGGAAACGAGGCCGAACCGGGCGCAAAGCTGCGGCACGCTCGCCGGATCGAGGTCGAGTTCGTACTTCTTGAGGATCGGCGCGGCCTTCGACAAATCCGGCCAGATCTCTGCAAGCTCGCGGAAATACTGCTCGAAGCCGGCGGGAGAGATGATTTCGATGATTTCGCAGGGCGTATCGCCGGCGTTCCAGAAGGAGTGCCACTGGCCACGGGGCTTCACGACCCAGGTGCCGGCCTCGGCCACCACAACCTCGTTGCCCAGCAGCGCCCCCATACGGCCGCTCAGCACATAGGAGAACTCGTCCTCGCGATGGTGCCGATGCAGTGGCGCCGCCAGGTGCCTCGGCGCCAGCGGGTGATGGACGACCGAGAAGCGTTTGCCCGACACGCTGCCGTCGAGCTTCCAGTGAATGCCGAAGCCACTGAGGTCGACGAGGTCGCCGGCCTCATGCGGAACGATGGTCGGGGAGAATGCCGAGGCCGGCTTGCCGGCATCGATCGAAGGGGTGGACAACTGCAGGGGCATGGCCGATATCTCCAATGGGTGAACAACGATGTTCACCCATATGCCGCAACCACGTCGCTGTCAATATCGATGATCATATGCGTTCACTGAAAGAAGACGGACCACGCCCTTACACTTTGCGCGCCCGGGCCGACAAGCAGGCCGAGACCCACCGCATCCTAGCCGAAGCTGCCTATGCCCTGCACACCACCGTCGGCCCCGCCAAGGCGACGATCAGCGCCATTGCCGAAAAGGCGGGCGTGCAGCGCCTCACAGTCTACCGGCACTTTCCGGATCAGGAGGCGATCTTCGCCGCCTGTACCGCGCACTCCTTTGCCAAGGACCCTCCGCCCAATCCGGAGACCTGGCGCGGCGTCGCGGACCCCGCGGAACGTCTTCGCACGGCACTGGGCGAGCTTTATGGCTACTACGGGCGCAACGAACGCCTTCTCCTCAATCTCTACCATGATGCGGAGCTTCCCGTCGTAGCGGCAGCGCTGGCGCGTCGTACCGAACTGCTTGCCCGCGGAGCGGCTATCCTGCGCGAGGGCTGGACCCCGAAAGGCCGAAATGAGGCGCGCCTGCTTCCGGCCGCCCTGTCGCACAGCCTCGATTTCGCAGCCTGGCGCACGCTGTCCGTGGACAGCAAGGTCGAGGATACCGACATCATTGAGCTCATGCTCCGGCTCGTCGAAAGCCTGGTGCGCTCCTGACGAACAAGGTCGAGCCGGACGCAAAGCGACCCGGCTCCGCCAGTTCACGCCGGGCGAACCGGCTGTCGGATAACGGTCTTGAGTTTATCGGGGGCCGTGCGGCTCGGATCGCTCAGATAGATCTCGTGGTGCTTGCCATTGGGCTTGAGACCATTGGCCGGCAGGAACTCCCCGTGCAGCCTGGCGATGGTCGGTCCCTCGTCGGCGTAGGGCCCCACGAACATGGTCTGAGCCGAATACCCCTCGGCAAAATCCTCGAGCCGCAGCGACGTGGGTGGAACACCGAGCTTCTGGCGGGCCCTTCCCATTGCCGCATCGACGTCCGCCTGCCTGATCCAGTCCGGCTGCATGATCATCGCGGTCCAGGACCACTTGTCCTTCCGCCCGGCGACGAAATCTGACATGTCGTTCGACCACCAGAGCCCCTCGAGCGGCGCCACGCCATAATCATGTCCCCGCGCCTTCGAAGCAAACTTCAGCCCATAGCTCAGCGAATAGAGCCACTGGACAGCCTGTCTGTAGTCCTCTGACGTATTCGGATCGCCCGCCCCGTCGACCATCAGGAACTTGAGCTCCGGCACCTCGAGCAGCACGAACCTGCCCACTGGCGGCGCCCAGTACGGTTTCATCAGCTTCTTGAAGTCAGTCTTCTCGCGGTCGGTGTCGGACATCATTGACCTCTACGGCGACCTTCGCGCGCTCCATCCCGGACGACGTTGACGCGCATCAAGGGGCAAAACGAAAGGGCCGCTCGCGCGGCCCTTGCATACTCAGTTGTCGAGGAAGCTCCTGAGCTTCCGGCTGCGGCTCGGATGCTTGAGCTTGCGCAACGCCTTGGCCTCGATCTGCCGGATGCGCTCGCGCGTCACAGAGAACTGCTGGCCGACTTCCTCGAGGGTATGGTCGGTGTTCATGCCGATGCCGAAGCGCATGCGCAGCACGCGCTCCTCGCGCGGCGTCAGCGACGCCAGCACACGGGTCGTGGTTTCGCGCAAGTTCGACTGGATCGCCGCATCGATCGGCTGCACCGCGTTTACGTCTGGAATGAAGTCGCCGAGGTTGGAATCTTCCTCGTCGCCGATCGGCGTTTCGAGGCTGATCGGCTCCTTGGCGATCTTCAGCACCTTGCGGACTTTGTCCAAGGGCATCTGCAGCTTTTCGCTGAGCTCCTCGGGCGTCGGTTCGCGGCCGATCTCGTGCAGCATCTGGCGCGAGGTCCGGACGATCTTGTTGATCGTCTCGATCATATGCACCGGGATACGGATGGTGCGCGCCTGGTCGGCGATCGAACGGGTGATGGCCTGCCGGATCCACCAGGTGGCATAGGTCGAGAACTTGTAGCCGCGGCGGTACTCGAATTTGTCGACGGCCTTCATCAGGCCGATATTGCCCTCCTGGATGAGGTCCAGGAACTGCAGGCCGCGGTTCGTATACTTCTTGGCGATCGAGATCACGAGGCGAAGGTTGGCCTCGACCATCTCCTTCTTGGCGATGGCCGCTTCGCGCTCGCCCTTCTGCACCTTGTGCACGATCCGGCGGTACTCGGTGATATCGAGCCCCGCTTCGGTCGCCAGAGTATGGATCTCGCCACGAATCTCGGCGACCGTGTCGCCCTCGCGCTTGATGAACTCAGCCCAACCCTTCCCTCGTGTCGCCACGGCCTCGATCCAGCCGCCATCGAGCTCGCGGGTGTAATAGGCATCGAGGAAGTCCTCGCGCTTGATGCCATAGCTCTCCGCAAGGCGCAGCAACCGGCCCTCGAGCCGCACCAGACGCTTGTTGATATCGTAGAGCTGCTCGACCAGGCTCTCGATACGCGAGGCGTTGAGGCTCAGCGACTTCACGTCCGCGATCACCGACGAACGGAAGGTGTCGACCTTCTTGCTCTCGGCCCCGGTGACCGGCTTCGACCGGTCGGCCGCGTGCTTGTCCTGCAGCTTGCGCATCTTGCCATAGGCTTCGGCGATACGGTCGAACGTTTCGACCACCTGCGGCTTGAGCTCGGCTTCCATCGCGCTCAGCGACAGCGAATTCTCGAAATCGTCGTCGTCGTCCTCGACCGGATCCTGCGGGGCTTGCGGCTCCTCCGGAACGTAGTCGTCGTCCTCGTCGCCCGACGACGCCCTCTTCGGCGCCGGCGCCGGCTTCTGCACCTTCGCCGGCTCGGGCGCAGCCATCGCGGGCTTGGCGTCCTCGACGGGAATGACCGGCGCCGCCTGCTTGGCGTCGGGACCGGCATAGGTCGCCTCGAGGTCGATGATGTCGCGCAGCAGGATTTCCGCCGCCGCGAGCTGGTCGCGCCAGATGATGATGGCCTGGAACGTCAGCGGGCTTTCGCACAGCCCCTCGATCATCGTCTCGCGGCCGGCCTCGATGCGCTTGGCGATGGCGATCTCGCCCTCGCGGCTGAGGAGCTCCACCGAGCCCATCTCACGCAGATACATGCGCACCGGATCGTCGGTACGATCCGACCCTTCGCGGGTATTGGACTTGCTGGCAACGGCCGTGCCGGTGCGCTCGGCGAGCTCCGTCGACTCTTCCTCGGCGGTCTCGGGCTCGGCCTCTTCGACCTCGTCTTCGTCGACGACATTGATGCCCATGTCCGAGAACATCGCCATGATGTCCTCGATCTGGTCAGGCGACACTTCCTCGCTCGGAAGCACTGCGTTGACCTCTTCATAGGTCACGTAGCCGCGCTTTTTGGCCGTCTTGATCAGCTTTTTTACAGCGGCGTCGGAAAGGTCCAGCAGCGGGCTGTCGGGAGTCTCGGCGGAGCCTTCCGGTTTTTCGCCGCTGGCGGCCTTGTCAGCATCCTTGGCTGATTTAGCGGCCTTGGCGATGGTCTTGGGCGATACTTTGGGGGCCGCTTCCGGCTCGGTGGTGGCTTCGGTCTTCACTGTCCTGGAATCTACTCGTGCTGCAACTTTGGGGGCGGCCTTGGCCGGCTTGGAAGCAGCGGCCTTGGTCGCTGCTTTATCGTCTGCGGGGACCGCGGCCTTCGCCTCGGACTTCGGCGGAGCCTTGGGGTCCACCTTCGCTGTCTTTGCGGTCACCTTCGCCTCGGGCTTCGGCGCCTGCTTGGCCTGCGGCTTGGCCGCAGCCTTTGCCTCGGGCTTGGCGGCGACTGGCTTGCCGGCCTTCGCCGTCTTGGGTGGCGCGGCCGGAGCCTTTGCCGCCGGCTTGGTCGCGACCTTTTCGGGAGCCGCTTTCGACTTCGGCGTCGCCTTGAGCGGCACCGTCTTGGCCACTGGCTTGGCCTTCGCTGCAGCTTTGGCGGCCGTCTTGGGTGCCGCCTTAGGCTTGGCCCGCACTGCCTCCTTCGGCGCTGCTTTCAGCGGCTTTGCTGCCGGCTTGGCAGCCTTGCTCGCCTTTGGTTCCGCCTTTGCCGATTTTGCTGCGCCCTTTGCGGCTGCCTTCGGGGGTACCTTGGTGGCCATCTGGCATTATGCTCCGTGGCCCGCGTACGGGCCCGTTCGGTTCAAATGGGGACAGTCAAAGGCGCGACAAGGGTGGATCGCCGGCACGATCCCTGATTCGTTTCCGGAAGAGGCTTATGCAACTGATTCGCCCATAAGCAAAATCGCGCGCTCGCGAACTTTTTTAGAAGCTGCGGGCAGCGCGTCCGGATAGCGAACCAAACCCCTCGATCAACGCCTCTGTGCCGTCGACGGTGGTGATCTGATTCTTGATGTCCTGCAGCACCCTGAAGGAGTCCTCGGTCCAATCGACGTCGAGGGCGTTTTCCGCTGCTTTCAAGGCCTTATTTAGCTCAACCGACTTGTAATGCAAGGCCAGCGCATGTTTGAGCCCGGTTTCGGCATCGAGGCTTGCGGCATCGGCAAGGACCTGCCAGACGCCCTGCCCGCGCAAAAGCGCCTCCATCCGTTCGATATCGGGTCCGAAACCGCGCGCTCCCAGGGCGGTCCGCAGCTCGGCGCCGGATATGTCGTGATCGGCCATGATCAGGTCGAGCAGTGCTGAAAACAGCTTCCGTGCCGCGGGCGAACCGAAATCCAGCCCCGCCAGCTGCTCGAGCCGGCTCTCGGCCAGCGCCGGGTGGTTGACGAGGCTGAGCAGGATCACCGCCTCGCGCGGCGTCGCCTCGGTCCGCGCCGGCTTCAGCAGCCGCGAATTGCGCAGCGTGTCGGACACCACTAGACGCGGGCTCCCCTGCGGCCGCTGCTGCCCGTAATTGCCGCGCCGCGGCCCATTGCGCCGGTCGGCCGCCCGGCCGTCGAACCGGCTCGCCGGCCGCGTCGGCTGGAAAAACGCCGCCAGCTTTTCGTCGAAGGCCTGCATGTAGTGCCGTCGCACCGATTGATCCGCGATGCCGTTGACCCGCTCGCGCAGGCGCGCCTCGAGCGCCGCCCGTGCCTCCGGCGTTTCCGGCACCATGCCGCCGGTCTCCAGGCTCCAGACGACATCGTTGAGCGAGCGCGCCCGGTCGAGCACGTCAGCGAAGGCGCTGCGGCCCTGCTGCTTGATGAGGTCGTCCGGATCGAGCCCTTCGGGCAGTGTCGCGATCCGCACCGTCTTGCCAGGCTGCAGGAGCGGCAGCACCAGGCCTGCAGCCCGTTCCGCCGCGCGCAGGCCGGCCGCGTCGCCGTCAAAGCAGAGGATGGGCGTATCGCTCATCCGCCACAGCATCTGCAGGTGGTCTTCGGTCAGCGCCGTGCCCATCGGCGCCACGGTGCCCTCGAACCCGGCCATCACCGACGAGATCACGTCGAGATAGCCTTCGACCACGATTACGGGCTTGCCCTCGCGCGCCGCTTTGCGGGCGTCCATGCCGTTGTAGAGCACCAGGCGCTTGGAAAAGATCGGCGTCTCCGGCGAGTTGAGATACTTCGCCGGCACGTCCGCCGAGAGGGCCCGGCCACCGAACGCCACGATCCGGCCGCGGAAATCGGTGATTGGGAACATCACCCGGTTGCGGAACCGGTCATAAGGCACCGCGATGTCGTCGCCGTGGATGACGAGCCCCGTGTCGATCATCTCCTGCGCGGAAACCCCGTTCGCGGCGAGATGCTCCTTCAGGCCGTTGCGGCTGTCGGGCGCAAAGCCGATGCGGAAGCGGGTCTGCGCCTGCGGGCTCACCGCGCGCTCGAACAGATAGCCGCGCGCCCGCGCCCCGATATTGTGCGCCAGCGCCGCCTCGAAATATTTCGCCGCGACCTCCATGACGTCATAGAGATTGCGGCGAACCTCTTCCCGCGCCTCTTCCCGCTCGTCGCGGGCCGGCATCGGCACGCCGGCCATTCCGGCGAGTTTCTCGACCGCCTCGGGGAAGCTCATCCCGGCGCTTTCGGTCAGGAAGCGGAAATGGTCGCCGGTCTTGCCGCAGCCGAAGCAGTGATAAATGCCCTTGCGGTCGTCGGCGTGAAAGCTCGGGGTCTTCTCGCCGTGGAACGGGCAGCAGGCCCAGAAGTCGCCGCGCCCCGGCTGGCTCTTGCGCTTGTCCCAGATGACATGCTCGCCGACGACCTCATGGATCGGCAGGCGCTGCCGGATCTCTTCGAGGAAAGCATCGGAAAAGCGGACCATAGCGGATAAGTAGGGGCGAGGCGCGCCGAAGTCAGCAGCGACCAGGCGACTTATCCCCGCTGTCCCTTCAATAGCCGCGCATCACGACCCGAACGCTCTCTCCGTGCCGGACGCTCACCCGCTCCATGATCGGAAACTGGAACGCCACGAACTCGCCGGGCTGAAAAATCATCGCCACGACGAAATAGTCGCCATCCGCGACATGATCGAACGAGAACGACCC
>JBQCIY010000043.1:0-7722 GCA_051953275.1 Devosia sp.
GCTCGACTGGAACGCCGGTCGATTTGAGGCTCTGGCGCACCATCTTGCGGCGTTGGCCGAAAGCGGCGCGGGTGACGGTTTCAAGGTCGCGCAGCGGGACTGACGGATCGATCGGCTTGGGCACGAGATGCACGACGGCCGAGGTCACTTTCGGCGGCGGCGTGAAGGCGCTGCGCGAGACGTTGAAGGCGATGGCGCCATCAGTGCGCCAGCCGGCGAGCACCGCCAGCCGCCCATACGCCTCGTCGCCCGGTTTCGCCACGATGCGCTCGGCCACCTCGCGCTGGAACATTAGCGTCAGGCTCTCGTAGAACGGCGGCCACGGCTCGACGCTCAGCCAGCGGACCAAGAGCTCAGTGCCGATATTGTAGGGCAGGTTGGCGACGATGCGGGTCGGCCCGTCCGCCAGCGCGGTATAGTCGAGGCTCATGGCATCGCCGGCGATCACCTCGAGCCGGCCGGGATAGGCGGCGGCAATCTCCGCGAGGGCGGGCAGGGCGCGTTCGTCGCGCTCGATGGCGACGACCTTGCGCGCGCCCTCGGCGAGCAGCGCCCGCGTGAGTCCACCGGGACCGGGGCCGACCTCGATGACGGTGACGCGTTCCAGCGGGCCGGCGGTACGGGCAATGCGCGCGGTAAGGTTGAGGTCGA
The DNA here is from genome assembly GCA_051953275.1 of Devosia sp. Lineage (GTDB taxonomy): Bacteria > Pseudomonadota > Alphaproteobacteria > Rhizobiales > Devosiaceae > Devosia_A. Next base: position 652 of record JBQCIY010000043.1, read on the forward strand.
GCAGGAAGTTCTGACCAAGCTGCTTCTTGGCGCTGAGGCCATGGCGCGCGATCACCTCGCGCAGCGGCGGCAGCGTGTCGATCTGGCTCAAGCGCCGCCCGTCAGCCGGTCGGCGAGCTGAATGGCCGAGAGCATGCTGGCCGTCGACGCTTTGCCGGTGCCGGCCAGGTCGAACGCCGTTCCATGGTCGGGCGAGGTGCGGACCAGCGGCAGGCCGAGCGTGACGTTGACCGCCTGGTCGAAGGCCACGGTCTTGATCGGGATCAAGGCCTGGTCGTGATACATCGCGATCACCGCGTCGTATTTGCGCCAGTTCGGGGGGTGAAACAGCGTGTCCGCCGGAATCGGTCCTTCGACCTTGGAGCCGTTGTGCTGCAGATCGATGACCGCCGGCAGGATGATGTCGCGGTCCTCGGTGCCGATGCTGCCGTTCTCGCCCGCATGCGGGTTGAGGCCGGCGATGGCGATGCGCGGCTCCTCGACGCCGAAGCGGGTGCGCAGGTCGTGCTCGACGACCAGTACCGTGTCGCGGATCAGCTTGCCGGTCACCATCGCCGCCACCCGATGCAGTGGCACGTGGATGGTGAGCGGCACGACACGCAGCGTGTCGTGCGCGAGCATCATCACCGGCAGCGGCGCGCCTTCGCCGTTGGCGCAGAGCGCCGCGAGATATTCGGTGTGTCCGGGATATTTGAAGCCGGCAGTGTAGAGCGCCGCCTTGTGGATCGGCGCGGTGACCACGGCGCGGACATTGCCCGAGAGTGCCTCGCCCACGGCGCGGGCGATCGACTCGATCACCACCTTGCCCGACAGCGCGCTGGTTTCGCCCGGCTTGTCGGGCACGAGACCTTCGACATGGAGCACCGGCAGCGCCACCGGAAAATGCGCCGCGGCTTCCGCGGTAGTGACCTGCGCGAAGTTGATGTTGAGGCCCAGCCGCCGCGCCCGGGCTGCGAGGAACCCCATGCTGCCCACGATGATAAAGGGCGGCAGCGGCGTGTCGCGGCGCCCGGCGTAGAGCTGCAGGATGAGGTCGGGGCCGATCCCGGCGGGCTCGCCCATGCTGATCGCGATGGGAGCGAGCCCGGCCATGGTCAGTTCCGGATGATCTGGGCCTTCGCCTTAAGTTCCGCGAGATACTTGTCGGCCGCGCCTTTGAGCGCGCCGTTCCCCTCGTTCTGGCGGATCTTGTCGGCGAGATAGGTGGTGTCGGTCGACACCTCCTTGGAGCAGACCGCCAGCATCTGGACGCCGTTCTCGGTGACGCGTGGCTTGGTGATGCCGCCGACATTCAGTTGTGCGAGCTCGGCGGCGATGGCGTCCGGAAACTGCGTCGCATGCCGCCGGCCGACATCGCGCACGGCCGCATCGGTATAGGCCAGCGATTCCTGCACGGCGGTGCTGCAGCCCTGGAATTTGGCGCGATAGGCATTGGCCTGCGCGGTGCGGGCAGCGGCGGACGGCCCGCCCTTGACGGTGAGGAAGAGCACTTCCTTGAGGATGTAGTCGTAACTGTTGGTCGGGGTGAGTTCGGCCTTGGCCTGTTTGTCGACATCGGCCTCCGATACTGTCACCCGGGCACTGACCGCGGTCGACTGGATCTTGCCCCAGGCCAGGTTGGCCCGCAGGCGATCCTTGAGCGTCGACAGGGCCACGCCATGGTCGGTGAGCACGCGCTCGAGGTTGCTCTGCGAAAGCTTGAGCTGGCGGGCGAGCTGCAGCTCGGCATCGGCGACGTCGGCATCGGAAATGGTGAAGCCGATACGCTTGGCCTCCTGCATCTCGAGCGCTTCGTTGATCAGCTCGTCCTCGGCCGCCTGTTGGCCGCTGCGGTTCTCGAGCTTCATCAGCGCCAGGCGCTGCTGGATCTGGACGTCGGTGATCGGCGTGCCGTTGACGGTGATCCGGACGGTTGCCGCCAGGGACGGCATGGCGCCCGCCACAAGGAGTGTCATGCCGACAAGGGCGGCGCCCACTACGCGATGCATTCTGTGTCTGCCTGTTTCTGAAGGGCCCGGTGGCTCTCTTGGTCGAAGATTGCGGCTGAAATGGTGTTAATCAGAATGCCGACTTGTGGTCCGGCCCCTTCAGGTTGAACTTTAGCCCGAAGCCCCAGCTCGTCGGCTTGATATTGGCGGCACCGCCTAACACAAAGTAACCGTCGTCGTAGGTTATGCCCGCATCGGCGTTGGTCCAGCCGCCGGCGCCGATATCGTAGGTGTAGTCGCCCTGCAGGCTCCAGTAGTCCGCGATGGGGACGTTCACGCCGGCCTCCACCTCGTGCTGGTCGGCGGTGGTGCCCAGGTTGGGATCGGCGGCGACATAGATGTAGCTGCCGTTGGCCGAAAAGCCGTTCGCCAGCGAGTAGCTGGCGCCGACGCCGGCGCGGGTGACCTTGAACTTCGACGGATCGAGCTGGACCTTGCCGGCGGCGGTGATGCCGTTGCCGAAGCCGCCCCGCGCGCTGCCCACGAGATAGGAAGCGGCACTGCCGAGGCCGCTGTCGGTACCGGTCTGCGCAGCGTCGGAGATGCCGAAGGCATTGGTGCCGAGCAGGTGGAACGACTCGCCGGCCACGAGGTCGAGCCAGCTGCCGTCGGCGAAGTTCGCGAGGTAGTGGCCGCCCAGGTTGGCACGCAGGCCCGTATCCTGCCGGTCAATGCCGGAGAACTTGTTGTAGCTGAACAGGTTCGTCGTATCGAAGACGAAGCTCTGCGCGTCGTCGTTGGTGACGCCGACGTCAGTGGTGGTGCTGCCGCGATAGACGAGCTGCGCCACCGGCTCGAGCAGGTGCGTATCGAAGCCGTTCTTGGCGACCATCGGGAAGCGGACGTCCATCGCCGCGATCGGCGTGAGGCTGAACAGGAACGCGTCGGACGCCGTGGGATAAGTGACAGTGCCAACGGTACCGATGGGGCTGGCGCTGCGGTTGTAGTTGGCGACGTCGAGCCGGCCGGCGAGGTACGGCGTCACCGCCACGCCGCCGGGCGCGATGTACTGGTTCTCCCAGCCGCCTTCGAGCATCAGGTGCTGCTTGTCGCCCTGGTAGCCGGTGACATAGGGAACGCTATTGTAGGTGTTGTACTGGTCGGCGCCGCGCACGAGGCTGAGCAGCTCGCCGGTGAGGTGCAGCCGGCCATAGCCCGGCGCCAGGTCCTGGATGTGCTCGAAGCTCGATTGCGGCAGCGTCACCGCCTGCGCCGGGTCGTTGCCGGGATAGTTGCCGAGTTGCTGACCCTGTTCGACGCGGATGTCGAAATAGGTCATCTCGTTGAGATACGTGCCGTAGGCACGATTGGTGTAGCTGTCGGCGTCGGTGTAGCCGTAGTCGGTCAGATACTGCTGGTCCGTGAAGGTCGAGTATGACCAGCCGGCGGTCCAGTGATCGAGCGGCGTGAACCGGCCGGAGGTCTGGATCGCGCCGCGCCACTGCCGGTCACCGACCGTGCCGGCGAAGGCGGACGGATCGAGCTGGCGCAGGCCCGAGGCCTTGACCTCGATTTCGCCATAGCCGGGCAGCCGCCAGTTCACCTTGCCCCCGAGCAGCACGCCCTGCTTGCTCATCAGCTCCGGGGTCAGCAGGACGTCGATGTTGTCGCCCACCGGCACGAAATACGGCGTCGTCAGCGTTGCGCCCAAGGTGCTGCTGATGCCCACGCTGGGCATGCGCGGTCCCAGCGCGCGCGGCTGCGACGGATCAGGGATCCAGAACCACGGGATCCAGGCGACCGGGATGCCGAGCAGCTCGAGCGAGGGCTGCTGCAGATAGACCGAGGCGTGGTTGCGGTCGTAGGTGATCTGCGCCGACTTCACCTTCCAGCCGATTTTGCGCCCCTTGCTGTCGATGCACAGCCCGCACGGCGAATAGCTCGCCTCGCTGAGGATGGTCTCGAGCCCGTTCTTGTAGTCGACGCTGCGCGCCGTGATCCGCGCGCCGGAATTGGTGGTGAGGGTCAGCGAGTCGATGAAGGCTTCCTTCATGCCGCCGGTCAGCACGATCGAATCCGCCTGGTAGATGTTGCCCTGCGGATCGCGCACGGTGACGTGCCCGCTGGCTTTCACGCCACCCGTCGCCTGGTCGTACTCGACCTTGTCGGCGCGCAGATCGTAGCCCTGGTAGTGCATCACCACCGCGCCCTGGGCGGCGACCGTGTCGCTGGAGCCGTTATAGGCCATGGTGTTGGCTTCGACCGCCGCCGGTCCGTGGCCGGGGGCGGGCGCCATGTCGAAAAAGCCTTCGGGGAGCAACGTGGCCTGCGCCGGCACGACCGTCAGGGCAAGCAGCAGCAGGCCCGACAGAGCCCCGGCCACGCGGTGCGGCAGCGATCCCCCGATCCCGTTGCCCCGGCGCGACTTCATCAGGCTTGCTTGCCTCGGTTACAGCGCTGCACGACCTGCCCAACAAAAAACGCCACAAAAACCGGCCCGCAGGCGGCAATTGTGGAGGTGTACGCCCCAGCGGACCGGACGCGATCCGCCAACTCCGTCAGCAGATAAACCACAAATCCAACAGATGCGCCATAAAGGACGGCAGGATATGCAGAATTTGTCCGCCGATATCCTGAAGCAAAAGCAAAGGCGGCCGGTTTGCGGGGCCGTTGCGCGATAAAGGTGCCGGTCATGCCGCAACTCTCCTGAGCCCTGGCGGCCGGAACACCCGCAGCCGGACCGCGAGGATGAGGAGGCCCAGCCCGATCAGCACGACCGACCCGGACGCGACACCCAGCACCCCGGGCCCGACGACATAGGCCGTCACGGACCGCTCGAAGAAGGCTGCGAGCAGCACCCAGAGCTCGATCGGCGCCTCGAGACGCCGCCGCTGTCCGGTCGGAAACAAGGCGAGGCCGGCAACCAAGAGGCACATCGCGATGACCCGCAGCCCCTCGCCCGAGCGCTTGAGCAGGGCGGTCTTCGCCGCATCGCTGAGATTGCCAGTGGCCAGCGCTTGGGCGATCAGCTCGAAACTGGTGGCTTGGGCGATGTCGTCGCGGGCCGCAGCGCTGCCCGAAAGCTGGTCGAGCGGCAGGTCGTACTTGTCGAACGCCACCTGCGAGAAGCGGCCGTCCTGGGTCAGATATTGCACCGCGCCGTCTTCCATGCGCAGCAGGTAGCCCTGCTCGTCGTGCGAGATGATCGCCGATTTGGCGAAATAGGTGCGATGCGAATCCGGATCGCGCGGATCGTCGGCGAAGAAATCCTGGATGTTGCCGGCGGCGTCGCGGGCGCCGATCTCCAGCGTCACGCCGCCGGCCAGCGAGGTGAATTTGTGCGGCACCATGGCCCGCGACACGAGATCGGCCGCAATGCTCGCCGACCAGTCGTTGGTGGTCCGGATGCCCAGCGGCTCGACGACATGCGACAGCGCCAGCACCGCCAGCGTGCCGCCGACGGCGTAAAGCCCGATGGCGCGCAGCAGCGCCGGCAGCAGGCTGTTCGTATGGATGATGTGGAGCTCGCTGCTGGCCTGCAGGTTGCGCAGGGTGCGCCCGAGCCCGATGCCGAGGCAGACATAGAGGAAAACGATGCCCAGACCCGGCATGCCCAGCAAAGCTTGTCCAATAAGCGTGAACAATCCCTGACCCTGGCCGGAGACGAGGTCGAACAGCCTCAGGCACTGGATCAGGAACAACAGGAACGCGGCGACGGCGAACAGCCCCATCGCCTGCGACCAGAACAGCTTTAGTAAATAGCGGCTTAGGCGGGTCATCTGCCGCCTTCCGTCAGGTATGGAATCGCGCTGCCCCTTATGGTTCGGGAGCGGAGTCTGGGGGCGTTCGGGGGGCAAGGCAAGTTAAGCCTCGCCGCCTCGTAAATGCCCTGACCAACTGTTGCGGGATTGACGCGCCGGGCCGTAACTGCTCGCTAAACGACAGTTGCCCGCCGGAGTCCCGATGACCCAAAGCCTTGTTCTTCGTACCGCCCTGCCGGGCCTGCTGCCGGTGGGAATCGTCGTCCTCTATGCCGGTGAGGGGACTCCACTGCGAGGGCAAGCGGAAACGATCTGGGCGGCGACCGGGCTGGACTTCTCCCGCGTCAGCGCGGCCGCCGGGTTTGGCGGCAAGCCCGGACAGATGCTCGACATCGCGGCGCCCGCCGGCGTTGCGGCCAACCGCCTGTTCGTGCTCGGCACGGGCACGATGAACGGCGACACCGCGTCCACCGCCTGGACCGACCGCGGCGGCTCGCTCGCGGCCAAGCTGATCGCCGCCAACGCCGAGAGCGTCGCGGTGATGCTCGACGGGCCCGATGCGACGCCGGCCGCGGTGGCCGAGCTGGCCGCTGGCCTGAAGCTGCGGCACTACCGCTTCGACAAGTACAAGACCCGGAAGCCTGCGGACAAGACGCCGGACACGCTGACAGTCACGCTGATGGTGGCCGACCCGGCCGTCGTGGATGCGGCCATCGCCGCCCGCATGGCGGCCGCCGACGGCACGCTGCTGGCGCGGGAGCTGACCAACGAGCCGCCCAACGTGCTCGGAACCGAGGAGTTCGCGGCGCGCGCCCGCGAACTCGGCAAGCTCGGCGTGGCCGTCGAGGTGCTCGGCGAGCCGGAACTGCGGGCGCTGAACATGCATGCGATGCTGGCGGTGTCGCAGGGCTCGGCCAGGCCGCCGCGCCTGGTCGTCATGCGCTGGACCGGCGGCGCGGCCGACGCGGCGCCGGTGGCGTTCGTGGGCAAGGGCGTGGTGTTCGACACCGGCGGCATCTCGATCAAGCCGGCCGCCAACATGGAGGACATGAAGGGCGACATGGGCGGCGCCGCGGCGGTGACCGGGCTCATGCAGGCGCTCGCGACGCGCCAGGCGAAGGTGAACGCTATCGGCGTCATCGGGCTGGTGGAGAACATGCCGAGCGGCAGCGCGATGCGGCCGGGCGATATCGTGCGCGCGGCCTCGGGCACGACCATCGAGATCGTCAACACCGACGCCGAGGGCCGGCTCGTTCTGGCCGACGCGCTCTGGTACGTGCAGGACAAGTTCAAGCCGAAGGCGATCATCGACCTCGCGACGCTCACCGGCGCCATCGGCGTGGCGCTCGGCAGCGACCACGCGGGACTGTTCTCCAACAATG
>JBQCIY010000044.1:0-36315 GCA_051953275.1 Devosia sp.
CATGCGGCGCATAGGGGAGGAGTCCCGCCTGCAAAACCTTAGGCTTGTGGCGCGTGTTCGCGGGGGCGGAGTGGAATGACGTTATCGCCGAAGCTCGACCAGTCTCGGCGGCGCAGGCTGGGGCGGGGTTCGGCCTTGGCGGGCTGCTGCGGCTTCTTTTTCGCGAGCCGCGCCAGCACGCGTTCGACCAGGTACTTCGGCGACATCGGTTTCATGATGATTTCGTCGATGCCGGCGTGGATCGAGGCCATCTTGGTCTCCGCCGTGAGCTCGCTGGCGAGCGCGATGATCTGGATGTCGCGCGAGGCGATCGCGCGATCATGGTGCAGGTCTTCGGCGAGCTTGTCGGCGCGCGACGGGATGCTGTCGAAATCGGCGACCACCAGATCGGCCGGCGCGAGATGCAGGTAGGTCTGCAGCGCGACCTGTGTCTCGAACGGCCGGACGCGCAGCGACGAGGCGCCCGCCAGCGTCATCGACAGGATCGACGACAGCGCCGGATTGGCGACGAGCACAGCGACGGTCTTGATCGGTTCGGCCATGGTTAAGCAAACCTTAACACGCCGCCCGGCCCATCAGAAGCGGCGCGCGAGCAACAGCGCGCAAAAAAGCCCGCGAGACAAGCGTCCGGCGGGCTCTTGAATCCAAAGGGACTCGGCTTGCGACTTACTGCGCTTCCTCGAGCAGGAAGGCCACGTGGTCCCAGTTCACCAGGTTGTCGAACCAGGCTTCGAGGTACTTGGGACGGGCGTTGCGGTAGTCGATGTAGTAGCTGTGCTCCCACACGTCGACGCCCAGCAGCGGGTGGGCATTGCCGTGCACCAGCGGGCTTTCGCCATTCGGCGTCTTGCTGACTTCGAGCTTGCCGTTCTTGAGGCTGAGCCAGGCCCAGCCCGAGCCGAACTGCGTGGTGCCGGCATTGATGAAATCGGCGCGGAACTTGTCGAAGCCGCCGAGGTCGCTGTCGATCAGCTTGGCGAGCGCCCCCGGCACCTTGCCGGCACCGCCGCCGCCATTGGGCTTCATCCAGTTCCAGAAATGCACGTGGTTGTAGTGCTGGCCGAGGTTGTTGAAGAGGCCCGGATCCTTGCCGAACACCTCCTTCACCTGGTCCTCGAGCTCAAGCACTTCGAGCCCTTTGCCTTCCATCAGCTTGTTGGCGTTGGTGACGTAGGCCTGATGGTGCTTGTCGTGGTGAAACTCCAGCGTTTCCTTGGACATGTACGGGCCAAGGGCGTCGTAGGCATAAGGCAGCGGGGGAAGGGTGAGGGCCATGAGGATCGCTCCAATTTATGGATTCTTGGACCGGGAAGGATCGGTCGTCGCCGATGGATATATGCCTTTTGCGGCAGTGAGCCAACGCCGGGATTGGACGATTATGCCAATCCCATGCAGTTGAGCGCAAAGGCATAGCCGAGCGCAGTCTCCTTGAGCCGGTCGAAACGGCCGGAGGCGCCGGCGTGGCCGGCGTCCATGTGGGTCTTGAGATAGAGTGGGGCGCTGTCGGTCTTTGTCGCCCGCAGCTTCGCCACCCACTTGGCCGGCTCCCAGTAGGTGACGCGCGGATCGGTGAGGCCGGCGAGCGCGAATATCGGCGGATAGGCCTTGGCGTCCACCCGCTCATAGGGGGCGTAGGCGGCGATACGGCGGAAATCCTCCTCCGATTCGAGCGGATTGCCCCATTCCGGCCATTCGGGCGGAGTGAGCGGCAGGGTGTCGTCGCTCATGGTGTTGAGCACGTCGACGAACGGGACGACGGCGAGGACGCCGGCCCAGAGGTCGGGTCGCATGTTGGCCACAGCTCCCATCAGCATGCCGCCCGCCGAGCCGCCTTCAGCGACGATCCGGTCGGGCGCGGCGTAGCCTTCAGCCACCAGTGTTTCGGCGGCCGCGATGAAATCGGTGAAGCTGTTGAGCTTGTGCTCGCGCCGGCCGAGCCGGTACCAGCGATAGCCCTTGTCCATGCCGCCGCGGATATGCGCGGTGGCATAGACGACGCCGCGATCGCACAGCGGCAGCGGGGACACCGAGAACGCGGCCGGCAACGAGATGCCGTAGGCGCCGTAGCCATAGAGCAGCGCCGGAGCGGTGCCGTCGATCGGCGTATCCTTGTGGTGGAGCAGGGTGATCGGCACGCGCTCCCCGTCGGCGGCCGTCGCGAAGATACGGCGGGTGACGTAGTCGGACGGGTTGTGGCCGCTCGGCACCTGCTGCTCCTTGAGCAGCGTGCGCTCGCCGGTGTCGAGGTTGAGGTCGTAGGTGCGCTGCGGCGTCGTCGGCGACGAGTAGGTGAAGCGCACGACGTTGGTGTCGAACTCGAAGCCCTCGGAGACACCGAGCGAATAGGCCTCTTCCTCGAAGGCCACGGTCCATTCGCGCTGGTCGCGCAGGTCCCGCACCACGATGCGCGGCAGGCCCTCGACCCGCTCGAGCCGCACCAGGTGGTTGGCAAGGACGATGACATCGAGGATCAGCACGCCCGGCGTGTAGGGCACGAGATCGACCCAGTGCTCGGCGTCGGGGGTGTCGGCCGGCGCGGTGACGATCTTGAAGTCCTCGGCGCCGTCGGCGTTGGTGAGGATGTAGAGCACCCCGTTGCGCTCATCGAGATCGTATTCGCGCTCGGCGATGCGCTTCGAGACCAGCCGCGGCGAGGCGCCGTCCTTGTCGATGAGCCAGCATTCCGACGTCTGGTGGTCGTGCACGTCGATGACCATGAACCTGCGGCTGAGCGTCTCGCCGATCGAGACGAAAAAGCCCGGATCCGCCTCCTCGAAGACGATCTCATCTGCCTCCTGCGGGGTGCCGAGCTGGTGCCGGCGAATGCGATACGGCCGGTGGCTCTCATCGAACTCGGTGTAGTAGAGGCCGGTGCCGTCGAGCGACCAGACACCGCCGTCGGCCGTGTCCTTGATCACCTCGCTGCGGTCTTTGCCGGTCGCAAGGTCGCGGATGTAAATGTCGTAGTATTCCGAGCCGGCGCGGTCGGCAGCCCAGGCGAGCATGCTGTGGTCGGGCGAATGATCGGCCCCGCCGAAGCCGAAATAGCTGTCGCCGGCCTCGACGTTGCAATCGAGCAGGATGGTCTCCGGCCCGCCGTGGCGCGGCGTGCGCACGACCAGCGGATATTGCTGTCCCTCGAGCATGCGCGAATTGTAGGCCCACGGGCCGTCGGCCGACGGCACGCCGCTGTCGTCTTCCTGGATGCGGCCGCGGATCTCGCGATAGATTTTCTCGGTGAGCTCGGCGTGCGGGGTCTCGAAGGCGGCGGCGAAATAGGCGTTCTCGGCCTCGAGATAGGCCCGGATATCGGCCGGCAGCGTCTCGGGCGACTGCATGACCTCCTGCCAATTGGCGGCGCGCAGCCACGCATAAGGGTCGTCGCGGGTGACGCCGAACTGCGTGATCGCATGCTGGCGGCGCTCGGCAACCGGCGGGGAGGGCGGGGGAGTGATTTCGGACATGGCGGCTATCTAGGGACCGGGCGGCACCCCCACAAGCCATGAGTTTCTGTCAGGTTCCGGCGCTCCCGGGTTGTTGGCCGGCGGTCTTAGGCTAAGGTTTCGGCCGTGAGTCCCATCCGGGCAGCCTTGTGACCCTCGATTTCGACGCCTTCGCGATCCTTTTGCTGCTGGCGCCGTTTTTCGCGGCGCTGCTGGCGCCGCTGATCGCGCAGGAACTGGGACGGGCGGCCGGATGGGTGCTCGCCATCGTGCCCGCCGGGCAGGCGGTGGCGCTCATGGGGCTGCTCGGCGACGTCGCGGCCGGCAGGCCGATGACCTTCGGCATCGACTGGGTGCCGGCACTCGGACTGCGGCTGAGCTTTCATATCGACGGGCTGAGCCTGACCTTCGCGCTGCTCATCGCCGGGATCGGCGCAGCCATCGTCGTCTATTCCGGCGCGTATCTCGAGGGTCATTCGCAGCGCGGCCGCTTCATGGCGATCCTGCTGCTGTTCATGGGGGCGATGGAGGGGCTGGTGCTGTCCGACAGCCTCGTCGCGCTCGTCACCTTCTGGGAGCTGACGGCGGTCACCTCGTTCCTGCTGATCGGCTTCGATCGTGAGCGGATGGCGGCGCGGCGCGCGGCGACCGAGGCGCTGGTGGTCACCGGGCTCGGCGGCCTGTCGCTGCTTGCCGGCAGCGTCCTGCTGTTTGCGATCAGCGGGACGTGGCAGATCAGCGCGCTCGCCACCTCACCGACGCTGCACCAGTCGGGCTGGGCCTATCCCTGGATCCTCGGCTTCGTGGTGGTCGCGGCCTTCACCAAGTCGGCGCAAATCCCGTTCCACTTCTGGCTTCCCAGTGCGATGGAGGCGCCGACGCCGGTCTCGGCCTATCTGCATTCGGCCACGATGGTGCAGGCCGGCGTCTACCTGCTGGCGCGACTGTCGCCGCTGCTCGCCGGCACGCCCGCCTGGACGACGACGCTGTGCGTCTTCGGTGGGGCGACGCTGCTCTGGGGTGCGCTCCTCGCGCTCCGGCAGACCGACATGAAACTGATGCTGGCGCAGACCACGGTGGCGTCGCTGGGCCTGCTCGTGCTGCTGCTTGGCATTGGTGGGGCGCAGGCCGCCGTGGCGGTGGCGGCGTATTTCGTGGCGCATGCGCTCTACAAAGCGGCGCTGTTCCTGGTCGTGGGCGCGCTCGAGCACGGTACCGGTACGCGCGACATCACCGCGCTCGGCGGGCTGCGCGACCACATGACGATCAGCTTCATCGCCGCGGCGGTGGCGGCGCTCTCGATGTTCGGCATGCCGCCGCTGCTCGGCTATCTGGCCAAGGAAGCGATGTTCGCCGGGGCGACACTGGCGACACCCGCGACAGTCCTCGCCGCCGCCGTGCTGGTGCTGGGCAATGCGCTGATGGGCGGCGTGGCCCTGGCGATGCTGATCCGGCCGTTCATGGGCGCGCTGAGGCCGACGCCGCAGGCGCCGCATGAGGGCCCGGTGGCGCTGTGGCTGGGGCCGGTGCTGTTCGGACTGCTGAGCCTGGGCGTGCTGTTTGCTGTCGGCACCTATGGCGATGCGATCGTCGGGCCGTTCGCCTCCGCCATCGTGCCGGACAAGGTCGATCCGCATCTGGGCTATGGTGTGAGCCTCATGAGCCTGCCGTTGGCCTTGTCGGTGGCGACCTGGGCGCTCGGCATCGCGGCCTATTGGCAGCTCGATCGCATCCGGGCGGTGCTGATTGCAGTGGATCGACGTTTTACCTGGACGGCGGACCGGGTGTTCGACCTGCTGATGTTCGGCGCGATCCGCTGTGGCGGGGCACTGACCCGGGTGCTGCAGCATGGCCGGCTCGAGCTCTATCTGGTGGTGATCTTCGCCGGTCTCGCGCTGGCGCTGCTCGGGCCCGAGGCCGCTCTGCACGTGGCGCCGGTGATGCCGAGCCTGGCCGCGCTGGCGCCTGAGGAGTGGGGCGCAATTGCCTTGGCGGTTGCCGGGCTTGCGGCGGTTGTACTCGCCCCGACACGGCTGGGCGCGATCATCGCGCTCGGCGTGCAGGGCATGGCGCTCGGCCTGATCTTCATCTTCCTCGGCGCGCCGGACCTCGGCTTTACGCAGTTGGTGGTCGAGGTGCTGTCGGTCGTGATCCTCGCGCTGGTGATGACGCGGCTCAATCTCAGCGTCCGCGATCCCCGCCCGCTCGAGGACTGGCTGCGCGATGGCACGCTGGCGCTGATCTGCGGCGGCGCGCTCGCTGCCATCCTGCTGCGGGTGGTCGAGGGCACGTTCGACGGGCGGCTGGGCCGCTTCTTCGTCGAGAACGGCACGGCGCTGGCGCATGGCCGCAACATCGTCAACGTCATCCTCGTCGACTTCCGCGGCCTGGACACGCTGGGCGAGATCTCGGTCGTGCTGAGTGCCGGCATCGCGGCGCTGGCGCTATTGCGCCGGAAACAACCGGAGGCGCCGCGATGAACTCGCTGATCCTGCGCACCGCCGCGCCGCTGATCGTCACCGTGATGGTGCTGTTCTCGATCGTGGTGCTGCTGCGCGGCCACAACGCGCCGGGGGGCGGTTTCATCGGCGGGCTGATCGCCGCGGCCGCGATGGCGGTTTACGGCATGTCGCACGGTGCGGCGGCGGTGCGCCGGCTGCTGCGGATCGACGCGCTCGCGTGGGCGGGTGCGGGCCTGCTCATGTCGATCGCCAGCGGCCTAGTGTCGATCGTCACCGGCGATCCGTTCCTCACCGGGCACTGGCTGCCCGGGTATCTATTCGGAACGCCCGGGCTGTTCGACATCGGCGTCTACCTCATCGTCTTCGGGGCGATGACCGCGGTCCTGCTCGCCCTCGAAGGCGACGGAGCCGAAGCATGATCGAGCCGGCTTTCGCGATCCTGACGGGAATATTCGCCGCCGTGGGCACCTACCTGATCCTGTCGCGCGCCCTGATCCGTATCGTCATCGGCATCGTGCTGCTGGGCAACGGCGTGAACCTGCTGATCTTCGTTGCCGGCCGGCTCGGCCGCGGTGCGCCGCCGGTGCTGCCGGCATCGGGAAGCGTGCGCGTGGCAGATGTGGTCAATCCGCTGCCGCAGGCGCTGATCCTCACGGCCATCGTCATCGGCTTTGCGCTGTTCGCGTTCCTCGCGGCGCTGGCGCTGCGCGCCTATCGGCAGATGGATGCGGACAACACCGATCATATGCGGCTCAGCGAACCCGAGCATCAGCCGCAGCCGCCGCTGGAGTATTAGCGTGCTCACGCATCCAACAGCGCTTGCTGACTGGCTGGTGGTTGCGCCGCTGCTGCTGTGCCTTGCCGGAGCCGCGCTGCTGCTGGTGTTGGGCGGTCATGCACGCGCGCAGGGCTGGGCTGCATTCGCCATCGTGGCGGTCGTGACCATCGGCGACGGAGCGTTGTTCCGGCGCGTGCTGGACCTCGGGCCGGTTTCGATGACGATGGGCAAGTGGCTGCCGCCGTTCGGCATCAGCTTTACCGCCGACCCGCTGGGCGCCGGCCTGGCGACGATCTCGGCCGTCGTCACCGCCGCGGTCGTGCTCGCCCTGCTGCTCGATGCGGGCGAGCGGGCCGCACGGCAGGGACTTTATCCGCTGGTGCTGATGCTGCTCGCCGGCGTCACCGGCGCGTTCCTGACCGGCGACCTGTTCAATCTCTATGTCTGGTTCGAGGTGATGCTGATCGCCTCGTTCGGGCTGGTGGTGCTGCGCGGCGAGCCCCTCCAGCTTGACGCGGCGGTGAAATACGCCGTGCCCAACATGATCGCGACGATCCTGTTCCTTGCGGCGCTGGGGTTGCTGTACGGCACGCTCGGAACCCTCAACATGGCCGATATCGTCGGCGCGGCCCGGCGCGCCGACCCGGGCTTGCTCAGCGCCATCGCCGGGCTCTTTGTGCTCGCCTTCGGCATCAAGGCGGCGGTGTTTCCGGTCAACGCCTGGCTTCCGGCCTCCTATCATGCGCCGCCGGCGGCGATTTCCGCGCTGCTCGGCGCGCTGCTGACCAAGGTCGGCCTCTACGCCGCCCTGCGCCTGCTGCTGATGCTGCTGCCCGAGGCGCGCATGACGCTGTCGACGACGCTCCTGGCCGTGGCGGCGCTGACGGCGGTGATCGGGCCGCTGTCGGCGCTGGCCGAAACCAACCTGCGCCGCGCCATCGGCTTCCTGCTGATCGGTGGCGTGGGCGTCGCGTTCCTGGCGCTGGCCGACGGCAACCTGGCGGTCAGCTCTGGAGCGGCGCTCTACATCGTGCACGCGATGCTGAGTTTCGGAGCGTTCTATCTGCTTGCGGGCGTGATCGAAGTCGCCACCGGCGCCGCCGATACGCGCCGGATGGGCGGGCTCCATACGGCCAGCTCGTGGCTCTCGATGCTGTTCTTCCTGACGCTCCTCAGCGTCGCCGGCGTTCCGCCGCTCCTCGGCTTCTGGCCGAAACTGCTGCTGCTCGACGGATTCCTGATCAGCGGCGACTGGACCGCCGTGGCCGCGCTGCTGCTCAACGGTTTGCTGACACTCGTCGCCACGGCGAGGCTGTGGTCGTTCATCTTCTGGCGTCCGCGGATGGGTGCCGCGGAACGGCCGTACGGGACGGCACCGGCGGCGCTGCTGGTGGGCACCATCGTGCTGGCCGGTCTTTTCCCCAACCTGCTGGTCCGCGCTGCCAACCTGGCCGCGGCCGACCTGCTGCAGCCGGCGCGCTATATCGCCGCCGTGGGGCTCGCGCCATGAGATGGCTGGCACTCATCGGGCTGTTCGTGCGCGAACTGGTGCTGAGTGCGCTGCAGGTGGCGTGGCTGGTTGTGCAGCCGCGGCTCGACCTGCATCCGGCCCTGGTCGCCTATCCGCTCACGGTGACGACCGATGCGCAGATCACCCTGCTGGCCAATCTGGTCACGCTTACGCCGGGCACGCTGAGCGTCGATGTCTCCGACGATCGCAGGACGCTCTACATCCATGTCCTGAGCCTCGCCGACCGGGAGGCATTGATCGGACGGATTGCCGCCGGGTTCGAGACGAAGATCCTGGGGGTGCTGCGTGATTGAGCTCGTGACCGACATCTGCCTCATGCTGCTCGGGGCCGCCATCGCGCTGACCCTGTGGCGCCTGGTCCGTGGCCCGTATCTGGCGGACCGCGTCCTCGCGCTCGACCTGCTGACGATGCTCGGGATCGGGGTGATCGCCGTCTTTGCCGTTCGCACCGCGACCAGCCTCTACATGGACATCGCGATTGCGCTGGCCTTGCTCGGCTTCGTTGCGACGGCGGGCTTTGCGCGCTTTCTGCTCGAGAGGCGTGGACCATGATCATCCTCGCCGCTGTGATGATGCTGGTCGGCAGCCTGTTCTGCTGCATCGCGGCGCTCGGGATCGTCCGCTTCCCCGATCTCTACACGCGGCTGCACGGGGCGGCGAAAGCCGGCCCGATCGGCGCCGGACTGATCCTGCTCGGCGCCGGAGTGGCGTCGGGCGAGGCCTATACGCTGCTCCGCGCCGGGCTCGGCCTACTGTTTCTCGTGCTGACCACGCCGATCGCGGCGCACCTGCTGGCGCGGGCCGCGATAAAAGCCCATGCCCCGGAGCCCAGTATTGTCAGTATTGATGAATTACACAACCCGCGTGACTCTGTACCGGAACAGAAACCGGGATAGTTGTGCCGGTGCACTTTGCAAATTGGTAAGTTGCAAAGGCGGTAAGCACGACCTACAGATACGACGGCGGGGCAAGTTCGCACGGTAAGCGCACCTCGCGCCCAACAAAAGGAAACGAAATGACTGATCAGGATAGCGCCGTGGCGGGCTCTGACAACGATCTCATCGACCTGAGCACTGACATCGTCAGTGCTTATGTCAGCCACAATGCGCTTAGCGTCACCGATTTGCCCAAATTGATCGCCGATGTGCATTCGGCGCTCAAAGGCCTGCAGTCGAACACTGCGCCGGAGGCCGTAGAAGAACTGAAGCCGGCGGTGCCGGTCCGGAAATCTGTAGCTGCGGACTACATCGTCTGCCTCGAGGACGGCAAAAAGTTCAAGTCTCTCAAGCGGCATCTGCGCACGCACTACGACATGTCGCCCGAGGAATACCGCGAGAAGTGGGGCCTGCCAGCCGACTATCCGATGGTGGCGCCGAACTACTCGGCGACGCGTTCGCGACTCGCCAAGGACAACGGCCTGGGCAAGAAGGCCGGCAAATAGGGATTTTTTCCGCGATTCGCTGAACCGACCCCGCGGCCGCTCCCTGAGCGGCCGTTGTATTTTTTGGCAAGCCACTGGTATTGAAGGTAAATTTAGCCACCGCAGAATAGTTATGCCCGGTGACTCCGCAGCCCTCATGATATAGGAATAAGTTCCTATTCATGGTGATGTTGCATGGACGCCACGCATAACAAATGCCCTTACAGGACGCTTTCCGCACGCAGCCGGTATCGTTTTGAACGGCTGCGCCAGGACCCGGTCGCCTTTGCCCTCGTCGAACGGCTGGCGCGCCGCCGCCGCGTGTCGCTGCGCGATCTGCTGCAGCAGAGCCGCGGCACCGACGCCACCGCACTCGCCCGACAGCTCGCGATGTACCTCGTGCACGTGCTGCTGAGCCGGCCGCAGGACACGGTGGGACGCCTGTTCGACCGCAACCCGACGACGGTGTCGCACGCCTGCAAGGTGGTGGAGTGGCTGCGCGAGCGCGATCCGGCGATCGAAGCCGAACTCGCGGCCATCGAAGCGGAGGGCTGGGGCAAGTGCCCGCCGGCGGCGGACAGCCGACTCACTGTCGCGGCGACCGGCCCGCATGCGGAGGCCGGCCATGCCCCGTGATGCCCAGCTCCAGCGCTTCGTACGTAGCCTGCTCGCCGGCGGCACGGCCGAACGGGACGGCGAGCTCTATCGCTCAGCCGACCGATTGACCGCAGACGCGGCCGCGGTCGAGCGCCTGATCGGCGCCGGTGCCCTGAGCGGTGATGCGCGGCGCTGCGCCGCCAACGCCGGGACGCGGACCTGGCTGCGGCGGGCGCAGCTCGATGCGGACGCCTTCGCGGCACAGCATCGCGACCTTGCGCCCGGCGGCGACGGCGCCTCGATCAACCTGAGCGAGAGTCCGTTGAGCCGGCTTGCCGCGCCGAGCGGCGGCCAGCCGGCGTTCCTCGACCGGCACCAGGTGGAAGCCGGGGAGCGGGTGCGCCGGCTGGTCGAGCGGGCGCAGCTGCAACCGCGGCTGACCATGGCCTACTCGGCCTCGCGCACCGCCGGTAACCGGCCGCAGGCGGCGGGCGATATCTCCGACCTCGCCGCCGACGCGCGGCGCGACCTGGCGCGCATTCATGCGGTGCTGCCGCGCGACTGCGCCGGCGTCGTGCTCGACGTGTGCGGACTGCTCAAGGGCCTGCAAGAGGTCGAGCGCGATCGCGGCTGGCCGCGGCGCAGCGCCAAGCTGGTGCTCAGAATCGGCCTCGAGCAACTGGCGCAGCACTATGGGCTCGGGCCCGTCGCGCGCGGCGCCGACAGCAGCCGGAAGCGGAGCTGGATGGAGGAGGGCGCCCGGCCGATGCAGTTCGGCTGAGGTTCGGCTGGTTCAGGCCGCGGTGAGGGCGCGCGCCTCGGCGCGGATGCGGTTGACCATGGCGACGAGGCCGTTGGAGCGCTGGGTCGACAGGTGCTCGCGCAGGCCGAGCTCGTCGAAGATGGCGATCGCGTCGGTGCCGGCGATCTCGGCCGGCGTGCGGCCGGAGTAGAGCGCGATCAGGATCGCGGCGAGGCCGCGGACGATCATGGCGTCCGACTCGCCGCGATAGCGCAGCAGGGCGCCGTCGCGTTCGCTCACCAGCCAGACCTGCGAGACACAGCCGTTGACCTTGGTGGCGGCGTTCTTCTCGCTGTCCGCGAGCGGCGGCAGCTTCTGGCCGAGCTCGATGATGTAGCGGTACCGGTCTTCCCAATCGTCGAGATAGGAGAGGTTTTCGGCGATTTCGGTGAAGGCGGCTGGGTGCGGCATGCCCGCTATGTAGGGTACCCGCCGCGGCCGCGCCAGCCGGTTCAGTCTCCGCCCTTGCCCGAATGCTTGCCATTCGGGCCGCCGTTGCCGTTGCCGTTGCCCGAGTTGCCGTTGCCGGAGTTGCCGTTGCCGGAATTACCGTTGCCGGAATTACCGTTGCCTTCGCCGTTGGTGTTGGCCGAGTTGTCGTTGCCGGAGTTGCCCTTATCGGAATTGCCCTTGCCGGGGTTGCCCTTGTCCGGTTTGCCTTTGTCGCCCTTGCCCTTGTTGTCGCCGGTGAAGGGCTTGCCGTTGGCGCCGACAACCGGCGGAAGCGGACCGTCGCCACTGACGGCGATGTCGTCTCCGGTCTTGAGGCTATCGACGGTCGCGGACTGGCCAACGGTGATGAGTGTATGGCTGCCGTTGTGATAGTCGCCGACCTCGACATGACCGCGCTGTACGCTGACCGAGGCGCCTGTGTCGCCCGAGGTGACGGTGAAGCGCGTGCCTTTCACGACGGCGGCGAGATAAGGCGTCTCGACGGCGAAGTGCTTGACGTTCTCGACCTGCGCCTCGACGGACACGCTGCCGAAATACTGGGTGACCGTGGTGCTCGGAAGCGCTGCGGTCCCGCGGTCGTGGATCTGGATCTGCGTATTGGGACCGAGGTCGAGCGTTTCCTGGCCGCGCGTCAAGGTGACGTGGCCGAAGCCGAGCGTGCGGACTACGCGGCTGTCGGGCACCACCATGCCCCGGACAAGCGGCTGCCACTGATTGTCGACGAGCTGCAGGACCTGGCCACGCAGTTGCACTGCGGTCCAGTCGTCGGCGAAAGCGGACGTGGCGAGCAAGAGCGTGCCAGTAACGGACGCGCCGAGCAACTGCAACAGACGAGACATTCTGTCTTCCCCATCGATGGACATCATGGCGTCAACACCCGCCAGAACCGTCCTATGCAGGGAAAACCCCTAGTGGGAAATGAATCTCCCGCAGAGAACGACGGTACACT
The DNA here is from genome assembly GCA_051953275.1 of Devosia sp. Lineage (GTDB taxonomy): Bacteria > Pseudomonadota > Alphaproteobacteria > Rhizobiales > Devosiaceae > Devosia_A. The sequence continues at coordinate 12,436 of JBQCIY010000044.1, forward strand.
GAACGCGGAGTAAACCGTGGCGGGAAAAGTCGCGCGAGCACCCTTTCGACGGAGCAAAAGGCCGGAAAGGCGCCGGACGCCTCAGTTTGGCCGGCGGGCGCAACCGACGGCGGTTTCATAGCTTACCCAAGCGCCAACGCCGGCCTTTGCCGCATCCCCTGCGCGGGATGCCGGGGGCTGCCCTTATTGCGCTCTGATACGCCCGCCCACGATCCGCCCCGGACCCAATCAACCGGTGAGAGAACCAATGAACATCTTTGCCCTGCGCCGGCGCGACGCCGGCCTTTCCGACCTGAAGCTGCCTGAAACCATGTTCCAGCCGGTCGAGCAGATCGACGACGACCTGTTGCCGCCCGAAGCGCCCGGGGAGCCGCTGCCGGTCGCCGCGGCCAACGAACTGGTGACCGCGCTCGTGGCGCTCGATGTCGCCGCGGCCGTCCGCGCCGACGCGCCGCGCGCCGAACCGCCGACGATGCCGGCACCGCTGTCGCAGCGGCACCTCGAAACGATCGAGCGCATGGTCGAGCACCTCAGGGCCGACGAGGTGCGGCTGCGCGAGCAGATCGCCCAGACACGGCGGCAGCTCGCCGATACGCGGCTGGCGCGACGCGGTTTTGAGCGGAACAGTACGGAATTGCGCCGCGGCATTGCGGCCCTGATGCGGCAGGCGGACGGAGACCCGGCTGCTCCGCCGCGGCGGCGGCCAACCAGCCCAGGTGTACTCGAGGATCTGCGGGATCCTGAGCCGGGCATGGCGATGGACGACGGAGGCGCAATCAGCGTCGCAACGCCACGCGCACGCCGCGACATGCACTGAGCGCACAGCCGGTCCCGTGGCGCCGGATTCGGCGAACGCATCGGGACCGGCCGAGGCTGGCCGCGCAGAACCGTCGCGTCAGAGCGCGGCGGTCTTGAGCTTCGACAGCGGACGGATCTTGACGCGCACGCTGGCCGGCTTGGCTGCGCCCGGCACCATCTCGCCGGTCGAGGGATTGCGGATCAGCGTGCCCGCCTTGCGGGCCGGAACCTTGCGGAGCGAAATCTTGAGCAGGCCCGGCAGGGTGAAATCGCCGACGCCACGCGGATGGATCGAGCCCATCATGACGTTCTCGATGGTCTCGAGCACACCCTTGGCGACCTGGCGGCTGAGGCCATTCTCTTCCGCGATCAGGTTGACCAGCGCCGACTTGGTCAACGCTTCCTTGACCGGCTTGATCTTGGCGGGGGCTGCCTTGGCGGCAGCGGGGCGCTTGGCCGGGGCTTTCTTGCTGGGCGATTGAGCCAAAGGACTCTCCTCAAAAAATTGAAAGGCTGCGACCGGTTACCCGAAAGGGGCAGGCAACGCCATAGGGTGAAGGCCCGCAAACACAAGGAATCACAGGCTTTAGATGGAAATCCGCGCTAGTTTCGCTGCGCTTGGAGAAATCACCCCGGCGGGGAGGGTGCGGAATGGAGATGGCGTATCGTGAGCGGTGGCAGGCGGAGATCGCCGAGCTGCAGAAAATCCTCGGCGGCTTCGAGCTCACCGAGGAGTGCAAGTGGGGCAAGCCCTGCTACACGCTCGAGGGCAAGAACGTCGTCATCATCCAGGGCTTCAGGGACTATTGCGCGCTCGGCTTTTTCCAGGGCGCGCTGCTGGCGGACCCGCAGAAGCTGCTGGTGCAGCTGGGGCGCGTGCAGGCGGCGCGGGTGATGCAGTTCACTGCCGCGGCCGACATCCGCCGCAAGGCCGCGACCATCAAATCCTATGTGCGCGAGGCGATCGCCGCCGCCCGGGCCGGCGCGAGGGTGGAGGCGAAGCCGCTGAAGCTTGCCGCGCCCGAGGAACTGAGGGCGGCGTTCCGCGCCGACCCGCGGTTCAAACAGGCGTTCGAGGCGCTGACGCCCGGCCGGCAGCGCGGCTACCTGTTCCACTTCGCCGGCGCCAAGCAGCCCGCGACGCGCAGCGCGCGGATCGACAGAGCAAGACCGGCGATCCTTGCCGGAAAGGGGCTTCTCGATCGGAGCAGGACCAAGCCCGCCCGATAGAGTGGGAGTCCACTGGATGATTTTCAGTCGGCCCGGACCGCCGGGCCGACCGAAGCTATTACATCGCCGTCTTGCCGGTTTCGAGCAGCGACTTGAGGTTGGACAGGATCTGCGGCCAGCCCTCCGAGATCATGGCGATGGTGCGCGAGTTTTCGACCGGCATCGTGTGGGTGACCGTCAGCCTGCTCGCCTCGCCGGCGGGGGCAACCTCGAAGAGGCAGCGCCCATAGCCTTCGGCTTTCGCTTCAGGATCGTCCTCGTGGCGCCAGGAGAGCTCGAGGCGCCGGGGCGGCTCGATCGCGAGGATTTCGCCGGCATCGGTGACCGCACCCTTCGGCTGCACCATGCGCCACGGCGAGCCCTTTTTCCAGTTGGTGTCGAAGGTGAAACCGAACAGATACGCCTTCATGAACTCGGTGGTGGTGAGGGCCTCCCAGAGCTTCTGCGGCGTGGTGCGGATGTAGGTGACGTAGACGAAACGGCTCTCGGCCATGATGGTCTCCTCAAAGGTTTGGTTGGCATAGTGGTCCTGGGGCAGGCATGAACGGGCCCGCCTCAAGAGGGCTTGAGTTGGTGTGGTCGATGGTCCTGTGAAGTCGGAATGCCGCCCTACTCGAGCGGACATCCAGGGTCAGGAGCGCAAGTCAGTCATCGTCCCTCCCGCGCTTTGGTTTTGGTCGGCCTGCGCCGGGGGCGGGGGCCTCCAGCAGGTCCTTGAGGTCGGACAGGACCCGCAGGCGCGGACGCTCGAACTTGCCGATCCAGCGCTCCGCAATGCCGTTGATCGGCACCGGGTTGAGGTAGTGGAGCTTTTCCCGGCCTTTCCATTCGAACGTCACGAGGCTCGCCTCCTCGAGAACGCGCAGGTGCTTGGCGACGGCCGGGCGGGTCATGGCCAACCCCTGGCAGAGCTCATTGAGGGACTGGCCGCCCCGCTCGTAGAGCCGGTCGAGCAACTCGCGACGGCTCTTGTCGGCCAAAGCCCGGAAAACCAGATCCCCGTCGTCATCTAATGATACCGTTTGGTTTCGTGTCATGCCCCGATATAGGAAACCATACGGTATCATGTCAAGGGGGCCGCTGCAGATCGCCAGTCTGGAGCAATGGGCAAGAAATGCAGAGGCGCGGGCATTCGGCGGCGGGCGGCGGCGGATTACGGTTGCGGTGAGAAAGTCGAGCTGCCCGGCGCGTGTGATGCCGGCAGGGAAAGGACATCCGATGTCTCAATCCGGACCAGCAACAACCATCGCCCGGGCGCCGGCCCCGCTGCAGCCCCGGCGGGGCCGCGACGATGTCGCGGGCTTCGCCGTCGTCGGCCAGCCCTTCGCCTCTGGCGACCTGCTGTGTTTGAGGCGGTTTCCAGTCTCGACCTTCGGTCCCGGCTACACGTCGGTATGGCATCGGGCGGTGGACGGCACCTGGACGGTCTACACCTCGATCGCCCCCGAACAATCGTGCCCGCGCTTTATCGGGGCAGCGGTGTCCCGCGTCGTCGAAACACCGATCGAGCTGGATTGGATCGACGCGGATGGTCTCACCGTGCGCATTCCGGCGGCGGGACTCGTGTGGCAACTGCGCCTTGCCAGCACGCCCGTGACGATGATGATGAACAGGATGATGGCGCTGATGCCGGCGGCGTTGTTCCGCAGCAATGCCGTGCTCGCGGCGATGTCGCTGCTGTCCATGCTGATGCTGCGGGCGGGCCGGATGCAACTGGGCGGGCATGTTCCGAACCGGCAGTGGTTCCAGGCGGGGCCGCGGCAAATCTGGATGGTTCGGAAGGCCAGCGCTTCGCTCGGCGGACGCGACTTCGGTCCTCCCCGGGCGCTACCGGAACAGGCTTCGATCGGCGAGGTGCCGCTGCCGCAACGCGGCCTGGTCATGATGGGCGCGTTTTCGTTCGAGGCGTTCACGCCCGGACTGCACCTGCCCGCGAGGCCCGAGCCGTTCCCCGCCCTCGGCTGAACAAAAAAACTCTGCTCCGGGTGTCGAGCGCTGCTGCCGCCCGACGATTAGCTGGCAACAGGCGAGCGGAACCCGCCGGCCGCAACCGAGGAGGCAGATTCATGATCCCGACCATCACCGCATTCGAACGCTCGCCCGACGGGGGCAAGGGATTGTCGCGCGACACCCGGGTGCGCTGGGCGCTGGAAGAGGTCGGCCAGCGCTATCATGTGCGGCCGGTGTCGTTTGCGGCGATGAAGGAGCCGGCGCATCGCGCGCTGCATCCCTTCGGGCAGATCCCGACCTACGAGGAGGGCGACCTGGTGCTGTTCGAGAGCGGTTCGATCATCCTCCATATCGCCGACGCGCATCCTGGGCTGTTGCCGGCAGATGCCAATGCACGGGCGCGTGCCATCACCTGGATGTTCGCGGCGGTGAGCACCGTCGAGCCGCCGATCGTGGAGTTCGCCAATGCGCGGCTGTTTGAAGGCGGGGAGAGCTGGGCCGTCGAGCGCATGCGGCTGATCGAGGCCCGCATGGATCGGCCGCTGCGCGATCTGGCCGCCCGGCTCGGCGATGCCGACTGGCTCGACGGCGCCTTCAGCGCCGGCGACCTGATGATGGTGCATGTGCTGCAGCGGCTGCAGCCGTCGGGATTTCTGAACCGCTATCCAACGCTCGCCGCCTACGTGGCGCGGGCCGAGGCCCGCCCCGCCTACCAGCGCGCCCGTGCCGCGCAACAAGCGATGTATGCGAGCATCGCAGCGTAACGCGCTGCGGCATCGCGGGCGCTGGATCGGCGCGGCAGGGGCTCCTACATAGCGCGCATGACCGACAGCGCCCCGCACCGCATGACCCCGACCGGCAGGCTAGTGCCGCCCGATCTCGACGAGGCGATGGTGGCCGCGGTGGTGTCCGGCTTTTACGGCCGGGCCCGGTCCGACGAGCTGCTCGGACCGGTGTTCAACCGCGTGATTCCCGCCGACCACTGGCCGCAGCACATCCAGACCATCACCGACTTCTGGTCGGCGATGCTGCTGGGCACGGGACGGTACACGGGCCGCCCGATGCCCAAGCATCTCGCGATTCCCGAACTCGAGGACCGGCATTTCCAGCGCTGGCTGACGCTGTTCCGCGCCACCGCGGAGGAGCTCTGTCCGCCGCACATCGCGGCCCTGTTCGTCGATCGCGCCGAACGCATCGGTCACAATTTCCGCATCCGCATCGCGCAGTTCCGCGGTGAGGACGGAATAGCGGTGCAGCCGCAGCGGGCGTGAGGGCCGGCGGTCACGCTTGCCGGTAGGTCTCGAGCGTGAGGCGATCGTTGATCTGCGAGCCGAACAGCAGCGTGGTGAGGTTCAGCCGGTTCGCCGCCTCGATCGAGACGTTGCGCAGCCATAGCCCGAGGCTGCTCCTTGGCACGAAGCTCGCGGCAAAGCTGCGCGCGCCCTTCTGCTTGCGCTCGACATAGGGCCGCAGCCGCTGCTCATAGGCGGCGAAGGCGCGACGATGGTCGCCGCCGGCCCGGTCGAGCTCGCCCGCCAACGTATAGGCCTCGGCCATCGCCATGGCCGAGCCTTCGCCGGCGAGGAGACTCGGGCAGGCGCAGGCATCGCCGATCAGCGCCAGACGGCCCTTGCTCCATTCCGGCATGACGATCTGGCTGACGCGGTCGAAATACAGATCGGTGGCCGCATCGAGCGCCGCGAGCGCCTCGCGGGCCTCCCAGCCGCTCTGCCCGTAGAGGCGGCGTAGAACGGCCTTCTGCTGCGCCGGATCGTGCATTGGCAAATCGGCGTCGCCCTCGTGCGTGAACACCAGCAGGAAGACCGCCGCGTCCTCTGCGAGGCTGACCCGCCAGATCTGCCGCCCCGGCTCGCCATAGGTGACGTAGGTGTGCGGATTGCGATGCGGATAACCGGGCGCGGTGAAGGCCGCGACGTAGTAGCCGAGGAAGCGCTCGACCTCCGGGCCATCGCCGAACGCCAGCCGGCGCACGCTGGAGTGGAGGCCGTCGGCGCCGATCACCAGATCGAACGTTTCGGACCTGGCCGAGCGGAATTGCACGTCGACGCCGGCCGGCGTCTCGCCGAGAGCGGTGATGCTGTCGCCGAAGCGGACCTCGACCCGGTCACGGACGGCATCGTAGAGCGCCATGGCTACGGCCGAGCGCGGCAGGCTCATGATCCTGCCGCCGGTCAGCCCTTTCAGCGCGCCCTGGTTGATGCTGGCCACCCGCCGCCCGGCCGTGTCGACGACACGGAACTCGTGCACGTCGAGATCGTGGCGGCGGAGTTCGTCGAGCAGCCCCATCTTCTGCGCGACCTCGAAGCCGAGCCCCCAGAAGTCAATGACGTAGCCGCCGCCCCGGGCTTGCGGCGCCTGTTCCACCATGGTGACCAGATAGCCGTAGCGCTGCAGCCACCAGGCGAGGCAGCAGCCGGCGATACCGGCCCCCGAAATCAAGACCTTGCCAGCCACGCGTTCCTCCTGTGGACTTCATTGTGTACCAGTGGTACACACATTGGTACAGGGAACGCAAGGCGCTATTTGGCTCGCATGGCCCGGGAACGATCAAAGCGGATGCTGCCGGAGCGGCGCGACAAGCTTTTCGAAAGCGCGGCGGAGGAGCTCGCGGCCGCCGGCTATGACGGTGCCTCGCTCAACCGCATCATCGAGCGCGCCGGGATCGGCAAGAGCTCGCTCTACTACTACTTCGACGACAAGCGCGACCTGTTCGGGCAGCTGATCCAGGCGGTGTTCGAGCGCTTCATGCGCGACATCGGCGGCTTCGACTACCGGGCACTGACGGCGGAAACCTACTGGACCGGGATCGAGACTCTGTTCGTCAAAGGGGTGGAGTTCTCCGAGCGAAATGCGTGGTCGGTGCGCGTTGGACAGTTGTTCTACCGGCTTCGCGCCGACAAGACCGCGGGTTCGCCGGGCGGGTTGATGGCGACCGTCGAGGCGTGGGTGGCTGCGTTGCTCCGCCACGGCATGGCGCTCGGCGTGGTGCGCAACGACTTGCCGGAGGGACTGCTCATCCAGTCGGTGATGGCGCTGGTCGAGGTCAGCGACCGGTACTTCCTCGAGACGTGGGCCCAATACGGCCACGACGAGCGGCGCGTGCTGGTCGGCCAGCAGATGGAACTCCTTAAGCGCGTGTGCCTGCCGGCCGCGGCCTGACGCGGCTCAGGCGGCGGTGCGGTAGTCGTCGAGCGCGCCGACCATGTATTGCACGAGCTCGCTGGCATGGGTGTCGGCGGCGCGCTTTTCGGTGACCTTGCGGCCACGATGCATAACGATGATGCGGTCGGCGACCGCGAACACGTCCGGCATCACGTGGGTGATGAGGATGACGGGCGTACCCTGTTCCTTGAGCTTGCGGATGAGCTCGAGCACCTTCTGCTGCTCGGGGACGCCGAGATTGTTGGTCGGCTCGTCCATAATCATCAGCTTGGCCTTCCAGTAGACGGCGCGCGCGATGGCGACCGCCTGCCGCTGCCCGCCCGAGAGGCTCTCGATCGGTTGGGTGAGGCGCGGAAAGACGATGTCGAGCGCCTTGAGCCCTTCGCGGGCTTCGCGCAGCATCGAGCGGTCGTCCATGGTCTTGACCAGGCCGCCCAGATAGCGGTGCTTGAGCTCGCGGCCGAGGAAGATGTTGGCGGGGACGTCGAGGTTCTGCGCCAGCGCCAGGTCCTGGTAGATGGTCTCGATGCCGGCGCCGCGCGCGTCGAGCGGCTTCGAAAAGCTCCGCTTTTGTCCTTCGAACCAGATCTCGCCGTCGTCGGGCGCATGCACGCCCGAGACGCACTTGATCAGCGTCGACTTGCCCGCGCCGTTGTCGCCCAGGAGCGCCACGACCTCGCCCGGAGCGATCTCCCAGCTCACGTCGTTGACGGCGGTCAGGCCGCCGAAGCGCTTGGTGAGGTTGCGGACCGAGAGGATCGGATCGCTCATTCGCGGCCTCCCGAAAAGCGCCCGACGATGAGGTCGCGCGACTGGTCGATGAGCACCGCGATGATCACCACCGCGCCGACCACGATGAATTGCCAGAAGGCCTGCACGTTGAGCATCACGAGCCCGGTGGTCAGCACCGCGATGATGAGCGCTCCGATCACCGTGCCGATGATCGTTCCGGCGCCGCCGAACAACGACACGCCGCCGATGATGACGCCGGCGATCGACGAGAGCAGCAGGGGGTCGCCGATCGAGGCAGAGCCGGCGGTGAACTGCAGCGTCGACAGGAAGCCCGCGAGCCCGGCCATGGCGGCCGAGAGCGTGTAGATCTTGATGATGTGGCGATCGACCGGAATGCCGGCGCGCAAAGCGGCCTGGATGTTGCCGCCGATGGCGTAGGTGTAGCGGCCGAACTGCGTGCGATGCAGGAGGAACATCGCGAACGCCACGGTGAGGATGGTGACCACCACCGGCCACGAGAGGATGCGGTCCATTTGCCTCAGCATATCGCCGGTCAGCGGCGGCGGCGAGAAGATGTAGAAGCCGCCATGGTCGCCGCGGATGGAGTAGAACAACGATTCATTGCCATAGGCCCGCACGCCGTCGGGCAGGCCGACCACCGTAGTGTTCTCGCTCCACAGGAGCGCGAGGCCGCGCACCATGAACGACGAGCCCAGCGTCACGATGAAGGCGGGCACCTTGAGCTTGGCGATGATGAGGCCGTTGACGAGGCCCACGATACCGCCGCCGAAGACGCCGGCGAGGAGGCCGAGGATGACGGCCAGCGGCAGCGGCGCGCCGGCGTTGAAGCTGTTGCGCAGGGCGAGGGCGGAGAGCACGGAGGCGAGGCTCATCACCCAGCCGACGCTGAGATCGATGCCGGCCGAGATGATGACGAAGGTCTGCCCGAGCCCGAGCAGCAGCACCGGCACGATGGCGACGAGGATGTTCTGCGAATTGCGGACGCTGAGGAAGCTGATGCCGGAAAACACCGGCACCGTGACGACGAAGAACAGGATCAGCAGGGCGAGGAACAGCCAGGCCCAGAGGCGGCTGATCGTCAGCAGCACGCGCTGGATGTGAGTCAGCGGCGCTTCGGTCGATACGAGGATGTCGGAAGAAAGCGCCACGGCTGCTCCTGTTTGTGCAGTGGGATGGCGGGGCCGCCTGGAGACGGCCCCTTCACCCGACGCGCACCATCGTGCCACATGGGTCCCTCTCCCTCTGGGGGAGAGGGACCCACGACAGTCGCGATTGAGGGGGCCTCGTTACCTGGTCTGCGAATAACCCCTTATTGGCCCGGCACCTGGTAGACGAAGCGCGAGAACGCGGGATCGCTGGCGTTGTCCTTGTCGAGGATGGCAAAGCCGGTCTCGACACGCTTGGGCAGGCTGGTGACGCCCGCCGCATCGGCCGCGGCGAACTCGACGGCCATGTAGCCCATGTCGAACGGCTTCTGCGCCAAGACCAGCGAGACGGTGCCCTTGCTCATCAGGTCCATGGCGGCCTTGGTCGCGTCATAGGCCACAACCTGCACCTTGCCGGTGAGCCCGGCATTGGCGACGGCGGTGCCGGCGCCCTGTGCCGAGAACACGTTGGTGCCGAATACGCCGGCGAGGTCGGGATGCTGCTGCAGTATCGCCGCGGTCTGCTGCTGCGCCTTGTTCAGGTCGTCGAGGTTGTAGTCGGGGCCGAGGACCTTGATGTCCGGATATTTGGCGGCCATCTCTTCCTTGAAGCCCTTCTCGCGGCCCGAGACCGAGCTCACATTGGGGTTGGTCGAGTTGATGTAGACCGTACCCTTGCCGCCGATCGCCTTGGCGAGGCCGTCTGCCGAGATGCGGCCGCCCTCCTCATTGTCCGACCCGATATAGCTGATCGGGAAGGTAACCTTGCCGTTGGCGTAGTCGCCGTCGCCCAGGAAGGTGTCGACGGTGATCACCTTGATGCCGGCATCGACCGCGGCCTTGAGCGGCGCCACCATCTGGTCCTGGTCGACCGGCGCGGTGATGATGTAGTTGATATCGCCGCGGGCGATCATGGCGTTGAGCAGTGGCGTCTGCGCCTCGACGCCCCAGGTGGGCGGCACCTGCGTCACGACATCGTAGCCGAGGTCCTTGGCGGCGGCTTCGACGCCGAGTTGCATCACCTGGTAGAATGGATCCACCACGCCCGGCAGAAAGCCGATCTTCAGCTTGGCGGCTTCGGCAGACGAAATGCCGGCTATCAGCGCTCCAGCCGCTACGGCTGCGAGCAACAAAGTCTTCGCGCGCATATCAATCTCTCCCTTGGTCGGAAGGCGGCGCTGTTTTGTTGTGATCGTCCGCCCCCCAATCCCGAAACGATACGCCTGCTGCACGAATTGTAAACCAGCGGACTAGCGGCTTGCCGGCGGTGCGCCGAAGGCACGTACCTCGACAGGCGCCCGGCAGGCGATCGCCGCCTTGCGGCCCCACTCGAGTGCATCCTCCATGCTGGCGCAGTCGAGCACCCAGAAACCGCCGATGTGCTCCTTGGTCTCGAGGTAGGGACCATCGGTAACGCGCAGCCGGCCGGGGGCCTGGATGCGCACCGCCTTGGCTGCGGCGACAGGCGTGAGGCCGCCGACGAAGATTCGAATGCCGGCTGCGACCATCTCCTTGTTGAGGGCGCTAATGTCGTCGTGGATGGCTTGCGTTTCCTGCGCCGGGTCGAAGTCATCCGGATGATGGATGGCGACGAGATACTGGGTCATGGCGAACTCCTCACTGATGGCCCACTATGGACGAACGACGAGCCGGATGTTCGACACGGGCGAAAAAGAAAGCCCCAAGTCCGGGGCAGCGGACTTGGGGCCGAAAACCAGGGATCGCTCGGGTGGAGTAGCGTCGGGGGAATGACGCGACCCCTGGCTTAGCCGAGTGCGGCCGGGCGGGGCCGCGGGAAAACGTAGTCCACCGGAGTCTCCGGCATCGAGTGCACGACCGGTTGCCTGGAAGTGGGCAGCCTGGTGGCGACGATGGCATTGGCATTGGCGACCGGCTCGCTCAGCACCTGGCTGACGACGATCTCGGTTGCCGCCTGCGTGCCCGTCGCGATTGCCTGGTCGCGGAGCTGCGCGGCGGCCTGACCGAGGTTGGTGCCGTGCGGCGCCACGAGTGCGAACCCGACTGCGAGCCAGAAGGCGGAACGTAGGATCATCTCAATTGCCCTTTGAGACCGACGGCCAAATCTGCCGTTCCGCAAGACCATAGGCGTCGCGAATTAAGGCAGGGCGAGCCAATTCGATAAAATGCAATCGATCGGTATCCGTACGAGTACGGGACGGGGCCGCCGTTTGGTCAATCCATTGTTTACGCTATGGGTGAAATCCGATGCACCGGCCCTGTGGAAACGGGGTGCAACGGGCGCCGGGGGCTTCCCCTTTAAGCCTGTCTTAGCTCTTCGATGGAAGGGTTAAAAACAAGAAGACGGACGTCCGGGAAGCGGTTTTTGTAATGCGTAGCCTCTTGACCTCTCTGTTCCGCAGGGGGCCCGGCACCGATCGAGCCGAGACGGCGCGCGGCCGGCCGGAAGCCCTGCGGCGCAAGACCATCGGCGCCAACGCCCGCATCATCCTCGCCACCAATCTGCTGGCGGCGCCCGTGGCCGTGTGGTTCCTGCTGCAGGGCGCGTTGATGCCGTTCGTCATCACCGTGATCGGGCTCTGCGCCGGCGTGGTGACGATGGAGCTGCATCGTCGCGGGCAGTTCGAGCGCGCCGCCTTCGGGCAAGTCTATTCGACGCTGATCGTCGGTCTCGTGCTGACGCTGGTCGATCCGCAGATCGTCGATTTCGGCCTTGCCATCGCGCTGCTTGCGCCGGTGCAGGCGTCGTTGCTGGCGCGCTCGCCGGCCAAGAAGCGCGCCTGGGTGTTGCTGCTCGTGGTGGTTGCGATCGGCTGTCTCGGCACCCTCGGTCTCGTCCACTGGCCCGAGCCCAACCGCCCCGATTTTGCGCTGATCGCCGCCTTTGCCTTCGTGGCGACGGCGCTGACCGTCGCGTACTCCGCGAGCCAGCTCAACACGGCGTTCGCGGTGTATGAGCGCGGCCAGGTCAATGCTTACCGGCACCTCGTCGAAAACGTGCAGGATGCAGTGATGCGCTTCGGCAGCGACGGCGCGGTGCTGTTCACCAGCAAATCGGCCGAAAAGCTGTTCGGCTGCCACCGCTATGAGCTGAGCGGCAGCGGCCTCATCGACCGCATCCATGTGCTCGACCGGCCCGCCTACATGACGGCGTTCTCCGAAGCCAACCACGCCGGGACGACCCGCCGGGTCGAGGTGCGTATGCGCCGCGACAATCTCGAGGAGCCCTCGCGTATCCCGGTGTTCTTCTGGGTCGAGGTGAGCCTGACGCCGGTGCTCGATGTCGAACCGGACGATCCGCGACATGAGGTGGTGGCGCTGCTGCGCGACGTCACCGAGCGGCACGCACACGAGACCGAGATGCGCGAGGCACGGCGCGCGGCCGAAGATGCATCGAGCGCCAAGTCGCGCTTCCTCGCCACCATTGGCCACGAGCTGCGCACGCCGCTCAACGCTATCGTCGGCTTTTCCGAGATGATGACGAGCGGCGTCGTCGGCGAGCTGTCGCCGGCGCATCGCGAATATGCCGACATCATCCACCAGAGCGGGCATCACCTGCTCGACGTGGTCAAGATGCTGCTCGACATGAGCCGGCTCGAGGCCGGCAAGTTCGAGCTGCAGACCGAACCGTTCGAGCCGGCCAATCTGGTAGAACCGTGTTTCAAGATGGTCGAGGCGCTGGCGCGGGAGCGCAAGGTGCAGCTGGTCAGCGACCTGCCGAAGCTGTTGCCGCAGCTCACCGCCGACGAGCGCGCGTTGCGCCAGGTCGTGATCAACCTGTTGTCGAACGCCATCAAGTTCAGCCATGAAGGCGGGGTGGTGACCCTCAGCCTCAAGCGGCAGGGCAGCCTGCTCAACATCTCGGTTGCCGACCGCGGCATCGGCATGGACCACGATGCGGTGAACCGGCTGGGCGAGCCGTTCTTCCAGGTGCAGGACGGGCTGGCGCGGCGCTACGAGGGTACCGGCCTGGGCCTGTCGATCGTCAAAGGCCTCGTCGACCTGCACGACGGCACGCTCAGGGCGCAATCGAGCCCGGGCGAGGGGACGACGATCACGGTTCTGCTGCCTTTAAACGGTCCAGCAACCAAAACGAGTGAAACTGGCGCAGTCACCCCGCTCGTCCGCGAGCCGCAAGTGACGATTACGTCCCAATGGCACGACGAAAAAAGACGAGCGCTATGACGGTCGAAGCAATGTCGAGCCTGCCGCTGCAGGCGGGTGGTGCGCTGGCGGCGGCAGCCGGGCGCACCGCGCTCTGGGTTATTTCGGCGTATATGCGCCAGCCGTTGCGCAATACGGCGATCGTGGCGCTGATCGGCTTTTCGACGCTGGCCGGCGCCAATGCGCTCTATAAGCAGCACCACCATCCGGCGCCGCTGTTCGGCAGCTTTGCCGACAATCCGGCGCCTGTGCTCAAGAAGATCGCGCCGGTGATGCCGGCGGAACGGCCTGCGAAGCTGGCCGCGCCCGAGACCACCGGCAGCGTCGACGAACCGGTGACGACCCCGGAACCGCAGACCGTCACCAATGCCGACGTGACGCAGATGCAGCAAAAGCTCGCCTCGCTCGGGCTCTACAACGGGGCCGCGGATGGCCTGTTCGGGCCGAAGACCGCGCGCGCCCTCAAGGCCTTCGAGGCGAGCGTCGGGCGGCCGCAGCGCGGCCTGCTGACGCCGCAGATCGTCGCCATGATCGAACAGGCGCCGATGCCGGCGCCGATTGTTCCCGCGGCGAGCCCGCAGGCCGCCCCCGCCGCGGCTTTGCCGACGGCCGCACCGCCGGCGCAAGCACAGGTCCAGGTGGCTGCGAGCCCGTCGCCGGTCGCCCAGGCGCTGCCGCCGGTTACCGCTCCGGCGGCCATCACCTCCACCCCAGCGCAGAGCACACCGGCGCAGAGCGCACCGGTGCAGGTGGCCTCGATTTCGCCGCTCAAGCCGCTGCCGGCCCCCGCGCCGCTCGATCCGGCGCATCCGCTGACGCGCCACGGGCAGCCGCCCGTTGCCGCGCCCGCCGTCGCCTCGACCGACGCACCGGCGTCCGCCGACATGATCTCGGTCGACGACTCGGCTGCATCCACCGACGTGGCCGACACGACCGAGACGATGCCGATGAACAGCCTGCCGGCACCGGCCAAGCGGGTGGTGCCGACGATTGCCGTGCATGCCCAGCCGGCGCCGGAGGCGTCCGCGGATACGGCACAGGCGATGCCGGGAGCCATCGCTCCCGCCGATGCCAAGGATGCCTCGACCGACCCGACGATCGTCGGCGAGGTGCAGCGCGGCCTCAACAGCCTGGGCTTCCTGCACCAGCAGGTGGACGGCGTGGCGGGGGAGGCGACCGCCAAGGCGATCCGCAATTTCGAGGTCTACTTCAACTACAACGTCACCGGACGGGTGACCCGCGACCTCGTGAAGCTGCTTCAGCAGAACGGCGCGGTGATCTAGGGAAGTCGGATGTTCCGCTCCGACCTTTGGGTGGCGGCCTTTGTCCGCCGCCACAACGACCTTGGCCACATGTGCGTCGTCGCTCGCCGCGGCGACCCGATCGCCGGCCAGATCTTCATCGAGATCGACCATCTCAATGGCACGGTGTCGCTGCTGACCCCGGCGCCGGCCACGGCGCGGGGGGAGGGCGACGAGGACCGGCTGTTCGTCCGGCGCTTCGAGCATGTCGACGCGGCGGCGGTGGCGGCGCGGATCGCGCGGGAAGCGGAGTTCGACCCGGATTTATGGGTGCTGTCGCTCGAGATGCGCGGGGACGATGCCGGCGTGACGGTGGTCGCGACGTAGCCGCTGACAAACCGGGGGCCTTCAGCCGAATCGCTTCGCTCAGCCGGCAAACAGCCGGGCGGCGGCGCCGACGGGCTCGCTGATGGCAGCGTGCACCGCCTCCAGCCAGTTGCGCTTTTCAAGGAGCCCGGACGCGGCGGTAGCGTTGGCCGGAACCTGCTTGGCCAGGTGGCTCGCGGGGGATGCCAGGCCGCAGTCCGCCTCGAGACTGCGGGCGGCCGACAGGGTGATCATTTCGCCGACGGCCGAGGGTACGAACTGGTTGCTCATTCCGATCCCCTAGGCACGAGCCAGCCGCGGGGCAGCCGTGGCTGCAATCCGGCGGGCGAAGGCGGCAATGGCTGCAGCGATACGCTCGACCAAATCAAAGAGCGGCAGCGGACGAAGCGCCTCCTCGGTGAAGCCCTTGCCCTGGTCCATCGAGACGATCATCAGCGTGTTCATTTTGGTCTCCTCGGTTTGGCGCGTTTGTTGCGCCGGTGAGGAGATCATCGCCTGCAAGGCGGTTTAGGGTCGTGGGAGCGACGCCTAAAAGTTCCTAATTGATCTCAAACAGCCCAAGACGGGCGACGCGCTCAGCCCTCCGGCAGCCCGGCAAGGCGGAGGCCCTCGTAGATATGAGCGTTGCGGTCCGGAAGCTTGCCGGGCTGGCCGGCGCGCAAAGTGGCGAGTGTCGTGCCCGGCGCGACCTCCAGAAGCTGCTTCAGATATTGCCGCGCCACCTCCATTCGCCCGAGCAGGGCGTTGCCTGCGACCAGCATCCAGTAGGTGGCGCTCAGCCGATGATTGACCGCGAAGGAGCGCTCGGCCCAGCTCAGCGCCTCGGCGTATCGTCCCATCGCGATATAGACATGGGCCACGCCCGTCAGCGTGTGCGCGACATTGAGATCGTTGGGCGACAGTTCCGCGACCCGCTCGAAAAAGTGCAGCGCCTGTTCGAGCTCGCCACAGTGAATGTGGTAGATACCGGCGCAACTGAGGACCCAGAATGCATTGGGGTTCGCCTCGATCGCCCGCGCGATCATGACCGCGGCAAGATCGTATTCGCGCGAGCCGTGGATCAGGATCATCGTCGCCCGCGCGAGCACCTCGCCATCCCGCGGCGCTGCCTCGACGGCCCGGTGCGCGAGCTCGACCTGGCGACGGATGCTCGTATCGATGCCGGGCCAACCCATCGCCCGCGCGAATGCCATCGTCCACGCTGCGTCGATGAGGTACGTGCCGTTGTCGGGCTCCATCGCGGCGGCGCGCTCGAACAGGTTGAACGCCGTCGCATTGTCCTCGGGCGCCGTGGTATGCATGGCGTAGAGGCCTCGGAGGTAAAGATCGTAAGCCGCGGTGCTGCCCGGCCGATCGCGGCGCGAGCGCAGGATCTCGGCGCGCTGGATCTCCGGCTCGAGCACTCCGACGACCCCTTCGACGATCTCGTCCTGCACGGCGAAGATGTCCTCGAGCTTGCCCTCGTAGCGCTTCGACCACAGGTGCGTGCCGCTCTCGCCGTCGACGAGCTGGGCGCTGACCCTGAGGGTCGAACCGGCACGCCGGACGCTGCCCTCGACGAGATAGCGCACGCCCAGCTCGCTGGCTGCGACGCGCGCATCGACCGGACGATCCTTGTAGACGAAGCTCGAATTGCGCGAGACGACGGCGAAGGACCGAAAGCGGCTGAGGGCAACGATGATGTCGTCGACCACGCCATCGGCGAAATACTGCTGCTCGGGATCGCCGCCGATGTTCTGGAACGGCAATACAGCGAGCAGCGGCAACGCGGGGGTCGAGGAGGCAGCTCGGGCGATGACCGGAGCCTCGCTTTTCAGCAGTCGATAGCCTACCCGCGGCACAGTGACGATCCACTCCTGCCCGTCATCTCGCTGGCCGAGCGACTTCCGCAATGCAGCAATCTGCACCGTGAGGTTACCCTCTTCGACGATGGTGCCCGGCCAGCCGGCCTCCATCAGCGCGGACTTGCCGACGGCCCCGTCCGCAGCCGCGAGTGCCTGGAGCAAAGCGAGGCCGCGCTGGCCCACGCCGACGGATTTGCCGTTACGCGCGAGGCCGTCCGGTGTCAGTATAAACGGGCCGAATACAGTCTCCGTATGCCCCATGGGCGCGACTATAGACGATTAAGTCGATGGAGCGAATACAGTGCGGAAGTATAAGAGGACGTCAATCGGCAGGCGGCCTCTTCGCTGAGCGCCAGCTCGCCACGGTGTTGGCGGGAGGGAAGTCCTGACTGGGACTAGCCTGCCTGGCGGACGCCGATCCTTGCCAGCGCGTCGATGGTGCGCTGCACGTCGGGGTTGCCGGCCTGCGCCACCGCGGCGGCGGCGGAGCGGCGGGTTTCGGCGAAGGGGCGGTATTCGGGCTTGCCCAGGTCGAGCAGGTTCACCTCGCCGCGCCAGGCGCTCATCAGGTAGGCCGTGGCGTCGACGCTGACGGCCTCGAACATTTTCGAGAAGGTGGCGAGCGCGTCGGAGCGATCCTCGTCGTGCGAGGTGGCGTGGATCAACACCTTGAGCCCGTCATAGGCGCTGCAGCCGAAGGCGCGCAGCACGACGAACAGCGCGGCGCCGGACGAATCGTGCGCGATCTGGCCGCAGCGGACCTCGTCGAGCCCGGTGATCTGGTGCAGGAGGCGCGTGACCTCGGGGCGGCGATTTTCGGCAAACAGCTTCATCAGCGCGCGGGTCAGCTCGTCGGTCGCGACGGAAAGCTGTTCCAGAGTCTTTTTGATCGGCGCTTCCGGGGTCGCGCGCATGGAGAAGGCGCGGATCACCTTGATGCGGTCGCTCTCGTTGAGATCGAAGAAGGCGGGGGCCAGCAGCGCCGCGTCGAAGTCATCGCGCGCCGCGAGCGACCAGGCGACCTGATGATCCATCTGGGCGGAGCGGGCGAGAGCCGCGAGATAGGGGCCCCGCGGCGCAATCGTGGTGTTGGTGGCGAGCGCCCGGTAGACCTTGCGGCTGTTCATCTGGAACAGCCTGGCGAGGACGACGTTGGTGAGATCGCCGCGGCGGGCGAGGGCTGCCGCGTTCATCACGTCGCCGGCGCTGACCACCTTGAGCATCGTCGCTTCGCTGAGCCTGGTGGCGCTGACCAGGAAGTCCGCGAGGTCGTCGCCGATATTGGTGACGACGAGTTCTTCGAGCTCGGGCGACAGCGATTCGGAGCGGCCCAGTGCACCGGCCGCTTTCGCACGAGCGGACGGCGCCGCCGCCGGGAACAGCCGAGCGGCGAGCGCAAAGAACTGGTCGGTCTCCTGCTGGGTCGCCCGGCCGCGCCGCGCATAGGCGTCGCAGGCGGCGATGAGCAGCGTGTTGGTGCGGTCGATGCCGCCCGTCTCGATCAGGAGCTGGAAGGTTTCGTAGGGCTGGAAGCCGAGCATGAGAAGCTGCGATCCCCCGGTCGTCGCAGGTGCAAATTCGATACGCCGGACTATTCCCGCCAATTCGTTAGCAGACTGTTAACCTTGACGATCCCTTAATGAATTCACTGGGGAGAAGCGTCGCTGTGATTTGGGCATCGGCCCGTCGGCCGGACGGAGTTGGAATTGGGCAAGCTCGTGCAATTCGAGAACCGCAACAAGGCCGGGCAGGCGACCAAGCCCGACCCGTCGGCTAGCGCCGAGATCTTCATCTTTACCGGCGTCCGTTATGAGCGCGAAAACCCGAACGCTCCCACCAAGCCCACGGCCACCTCGACGGGCAAGCGCAAGCGTGTCTGACGCGCGCCGCGCCCTTGCGGTGTCCGGCCTGCTGATCGCATTGGTCCTCAGTGGCTGCGCGCGGCCTGTCGGCGATTTCGGCCGGGCCGCCCCCGACCCGGTGCACGACACCGTAATGCCGGCGCTCGGCTCGACCCGCGCCTATCTGAGCAAGCAGCCGGTGTCGGCGTTCAACCTCACCGACGAGGAGCAGGAGATGCGCAACCGCATCTGGCGTTACCTCGTCGCGCCCAATGCCTTCGACTGGTTCCAGGCCAATCTCGCCGAACTGCAACGAACCGGCATCATGCCGATCAGCGACAAGGCGCTGCTGCCGGTGGACCGGTATTATGCGTGGCTGCACGGGCAGAGCTACGCCTCGTCGCACACGCGCTTCGCCCGGGTCGGTGACGACGTGCGCGTCGATATCGAGATGATGCCCGGCGCTTTCGCCTCGATCTGCGCGGTGCTCGAGGTCGATCGCGAGCGCGGCGTCGCCGCCAACGGCGTGCCGCATCTCGAGGAGCCGATGAAGGTCGATGCCGCCAAGCGGCAGGCCGAGAACCGCACCCAGATCGGCTGGTTCGTGAAGGCGGTGCGCAATCGCTACGACTCTTACGACTACGCGCTGAACCACCTGCTGGTCGAGACGCCGCACGAAGACGCGATCGCGGTGAACGGCAAGCTCAGCGAGCTCGATGTCTATGTCGAGGCCGCCGAGCGCGGTGACTTCTGCGACACGTCCCTGGTGCTGCCGAGAGACGCGCAGGCGCCGGCAATCCCATCGCGCGTGCTCGAGTCGGGCGGCCCGCCGGTGGTGGTGCGCAAGGGCTCGTGACTCCGCACAGCCCAATGGCCACACGAACCCGGCAGCGACCTAGGTCTTGATGTTCTTGCAGCTCAGCTTGCCGAGCTGGGCCGCGTAGCGGTCGCGCATCACGGGCTGCGGCGGGGCGAGGCGAACGACCACATAGACGTCGTCGGTCTTGGTTTCGACGATGAGCTGGCCGGTGTCGACGTCGAGCTTCTGCTCCGCGAGCAGGCGCGTCTGCGCCGGATCGAACAGGCCAATATTGAGGGTCTGGCCGATGCCATCGCGATTGGTGGTGCTGTAGAGCACCGATCCAGTATTGTCGTAGACCGAGACGGACCAGAAGCTCAGCGGCAGGGTGCCCGAGACCTGGCCCGGCGCGCTGCGCAGGTCGAGGCGGCACAGCGCGTAGTCGAGCTCGGGATCGAGGCGCAGCGGATTGGGCTCGCCTGGCTTGACCGGCGCCAGCAGCACGATCTTGTCGAGCTGCCCGAGATTGTCGAGCCTTTCCGCTACGGTGTGCTCGGCCAGCTGCGGCAGTGTCAGGATGACGATGAGGTGGATGGCAAGGCCGAGCAGGATGCCACCGAAGACGTAGAGCGCGGTGCGGACCATCAGCAGGCCTCGCGGATGATCGAGGGCAGGGTCGCCGGGCCGCTGCCGGTATTGGTGAAGACCGTGGTGTCGTAGAGGGTCAGCAGCATCTGGAACGGTCCGTCGCCGGTGATCTCGAGCCAGTTGAGCGGCGCCAGGGTCTTGCTCACATAGAGCTGCACCGAACCGTCATTGGCCCGCGCGATGCGGTCGCTCTCGAAGCCGGGCGGGCCGTCGGGGCGGGCAATGTTCGCGCCGTCGGCGGCAACGGGCACCAGCGTCCAGAAGGTAGCGGTTGGCGTGTTGCCGTCGATGCGATAGCGGCAGGCGCGGTTGAGGGCGTTGCCGTCGCTGTCGCTCGTGGCGACGAACTGCATGCCCTCGCCCTGGCCCAGCTGCAGCGCACCGGTGCGCGCGAGATAAGCGCGGGTGTATGGATCGGGGTTCGGCAGGCCGGAACGCGGCCATGCCGTCCAGGGCCCGATCTGTACCGCGCCGAACAGCCGCCCGTCGTTGAGCGCGTACCAGGACAAGCCAAAGCCTACCGCCAGCGCGACGACCAGCATCAGCACCAGATTGAACAGGAACCGCAATGCTCAACCGTTTCCGGGCGGCGCCGCAGTGACGGCGAGTGTAGCGACGTTCTGGCCGCCTTTGAGAGCCGCGTCCAGCTGGTCGGCGATATCGAGCAGCTTGTCGGCAGCCTCGGGCTTGAGCGTGGGCGGCCGCTGCGCTTCGGGCGGCGTCGCGGTGTTGTTGGACGCCACCACGGTCGGCGGCAGCGCCGGCTTGAAGTCGATGCCGTAGACCGGTTTGATCTCGATGTTGGTGTGCGCGTAGGCCATGAATTTCTGCCACGTCTTGGCGGGCAGGGTGCCACCGGTCATGTTCTTCATCTGGTGGTAGTCGTCATTGCCGTACCAGACGGCGGCGACGTAGTTGCCGGTGAAGCCGACGAACCACGCGTCGCGGTAGTCGCTGGTGGTGCCGGTTTTGCCGACGGCGGGAACACCGTCGATCTGCGCCGCCCGGCCGGTGCCGCTGGTGACCACGGCGCGGAACATGTTGTCCATGTAGCCGACAGTCTTCTCGCTGAGGACGCGCGGGCGCGGCGCGTTGAGGTCGCGCTGGAACACGGTGTCGCCGCGCGTGCTCGTGATCTTGAGGATACCGAAGCAGGGCGTCTTGTAGCCGCCGCTTGCGAACACCGCATAGGCTGAGGTCATGTCGATGACGCTGACCTCCGCGACGCCGAGGGCGAGTGAGCGGGTCACCGGAAAGTCCGAGGTGATGCCCATCTTGTGCGCGAGGTCGGCGATCGGCTGGCGGCCGGTCTTGATCGAGACGGCGACGGCCGCGGTGTTGACCGATTCGGCGAAGGCCTGGGTGAGGGTGATGTTGCCGAACAGGTTACCCTCGTAGTTGCGCGGGCACCAGTCGCCGATGCAGACATAGCGGTCGTCGATGCGCGTCGCAGGGGTGCTGTTGGTGGTCTCGAACAGCTCGGAATAGACGAACGCCTTGAACGAGGAGCCGGGTTGTCGCAGCGCTGCGACGGCGCGGTTGAACTGACTCTTGCCGTAGTCGACGCCGCCGACCATGGCGCGCACCTCGCCGTCGGGCTCGGCCGCGACCAGCGCGGCCTGCGTGGCGTTGTAGGCGGCGCCCTGGTCGCGCATCACCGAAGTCACGGCGTCCTCGGCATAAGATTGCAGCACCGGGTCGATAGTGGTGCGCACCACGAAGCTGTTGGACGTGGACTTGCTGTCGGCGATGAGCTGCTTGGTCTGATCGAACGCCCAGTCGAGGAAGTAGTTTGGCGAATTGACCTCGTCGCTGTGGTCGACCGGCGTCGCCGGATTGCGGCGCGCCGCGGCCACTTGGCCCTCGGTCATGAAGCCGGCGTCGACGAGGTTCGACAGCACCTGGTTGGCGCGGCCGCGGGCGGCGGCGAGGTCGACCGTCGGCGAGAAATTGGTCGGCGCCTTGAACAGGCCCGCGAGCATCGCCGCCTCGGCAAGGTTGATGTCGGTGACCTTCTTGCCGAAATAGTATTCGGCCGCGGCCGCGACGCCGAAATTGCCGGCGCCCATATAGGCACGGTCGAAATAGAGCTTCAGGATTTCGTCCTTGCTGTAGTGCCACTCGAGCCACACGGCGAGGAACGCCTCCTTGATCTTGCGCTCGACCGTGCGTTCGGGGCTGAGGAAGAGATTCTTGGCGAGCTGCTGGGTGATGGACGAGCCGCCCTGCGTGCCGTTGTCGCCCTGTGCGTTATTGACGAGGGCGCGCAGCGTGCCGAACACGTCGACGCCGAAATGGTCGTAAAAACGCCGGTCTTCGGTGGCTATGGCGGCCTTGACGAAATAGTCGGGCAGCTTGCTCAGCGGGTAGGAATCGTCGGACCTGATACCACGCTGGCCGATCTGGTTGCCGTAGCGGTCGAGGAACGTGACCGAGATATCCTCGGGCTTGTTGAACTGGCCCTGCTGCACGGCGTTGAACGCGGGCAGCGCCAGCGCCAGCATGAGGACAGCCCCGATGGCGAGGAACGACGCGCCGTCGGACAGAATTTCGACGAAGAAACGGCGCAGGCCGCGGACGCGGAAATTGGCGAAGAAATCCTCGATGTGGCGGTAGCCGCGGCCGAGCGAGCGGAAGAACTCGTAGATCGCCGAATCGAGCCATGCGTCGGCATCGAGCATGCGCTGGGTCTTGCGGCGCTTCTCTTTGTGGTAGAACGGATCCTGCAACAGGGGCTCCGGGCGGGGCTAGCTCGTTTCAACCATTACAACTTTTAACGCGGCAAACATATGGCCTTCTGGGACGACAAAGCGCTCGAAGAGATGTCGCAGACCGAGTGGGAGGCGCTGTGCGACGGCTGCGGCCGCTGCTGCCTGATGAAGCTCGAGGATGAGGACACGGGCGAAATCTACCGTTCGGATGTGCGCTGCCGCCTGCTCGACGGCAAAAGTTGCCGCTGTTCGGACTACCCCAACCGTCACGACAAGGTGAAGGACTGCATCAAGCTGACGCCCGAGAACGTGCGGACCATCGATTGGATCCCCAAGAGCTGCGCCTACCGCCGGCTGGCGGAGGGGCGCGGCCTCGCCTGGTGGCATCCGCTGGTGTCGGGCGATCCGCAGACGGTGATCGACGCCGGCATTTCGGTGACCGGCCGGACCATGGCCGAGACCGAGGTCAAGCCCGGCACGTGGGAGGATCACATCGCCGAGTGGCCCGAGTGGGAGCCGCCCGAGCGCTGAGGCCCTCTAATCCCCCGCGTCGTTCTCTCCGCCGTTGCCCGCGGCGTCGTCGGGCGGCAGCATGTAGAAGCGCGGGGTGACGTTCGGATCGGTGTCATAGGCGCCGTCCTCGTCCTCGAACAGGTGCATCACGGTCTTGCCGCTCGCATCGAGCAGGAGCAGCGAGCCGTCGTCGGCATCGACGTTCCAGGCCTTCAGCTGGTCGGCCGTGGGGTAGGGCGCGGGGCACGCTTCGGGCAGCTCGACGCCCCAGCCGCCGGGCGCGGTCTGGTCGGTGAGGGTGATCGGGCATTTGGGCAGACTCTCGTCCTCCTGCTCGAGGATGAAGCTGCCCACGAGCCCCTGAAGGTCGTCCGGCACGGTCGAGTTCGCATCGGGCGCCGCCGCCGGGTCGGGGATCGACGACACGGCCGACGAATCGTCCTGCGCGAAACCCGGCGCGACGCATCCGCCGGCGAGCACGAGTGCGAGCGCCATCGCGCCCAAACCGAATCTGGTCATCTGCTGCCCCTTATCCGCCCCCGACGCGGACGCTAACCGACACGCGCTCTGCGCCGCAAGGCCCCGGATTCTCTGGTGACTCAGGGCGATTTCAAAAAACTTATGCAGGGTGTGACGGTGGGGGAGTATAACTTGGCTACGGTCGCAGAAATGGGACCTGACGAGCGGCAGCGCC
>JBQCIY010000045.1:0-13638 GCA_051953275.1 Devosia sp.
GCCCAGCGGCACCCGCACGCAGATCACCCTGAGGATCGTGTTCGACCAGTATCTGCTCAATTCCGGCGAGAGCCAGGAGCAGGACCGGCCCGGCGGACTCGATCTCGTCGGCTGGGACGACTGGCTCAAGGAGCTCAAGCACCAAAAGCTCGCCCTCAAGGTCGGCGACCGGGTCGAAGGTGTGCTCGACAACGATTTCGAGTTCGTGCCGGAAGGCACGACGGCGTAAGGGCCAGCGAAGCTGCCCAACCTACGGGGTCATCCCCGCGAAAGCGGGGACCTCTGTTTGGGTTCACCATCCGGCGCCGCAGGAAACGGAGGTTACCGCTTTCGCGGGAATGACCCGGTGGATTGCAACGGGCTGCGCCCCAACGTGGTCACAGCCCCCACGCCTCCGCCAGCAGCCGGTACGACCTGAGCCGCTGCTCATGGTCCCAGACCGTCGTCGTCACCATCACCTCGTCGGCGCCCGCGGCCTCGGCCTGTTGCTCGATCGCAGCCCTGACCTGCTGCGGATCGCCGACGATCCAGAGCTTCGACTGCTTGTCGATCACTGCTTGCTGCTGTGGCGTCAGCCTCCGCGCGGCCGCGACGTCCGGCGCGAGGAGCTTTCGTTCCTCGCCCGAATGAAACAGAGCCCAACTCACCGCCTGGCTCGTGGACAGGAATTTCGCCTCGTCCTGGGTGGGTGCCACCAGTGCCGAGACGGCGAGGATTGCGTGCGGCTCCGGGAACGCCGCCGACGGGGCGAAGGCGGCGCGATAGGCCGCAAAGGCCGGGGCTGGCGGCGTCGGGCTGAAATGCGCGGCAAAGCTGTAGCCGACGCCCAGTTCCCCGGCCGCAGCGGCGCTCGCGCCGGACGAACCGAGGATGTAGATCGGCGGCAGCGCCACGTTCTCGGGCACCACGCGAATCGGCGCATAGGGATGGTCGGCCGGAAATCCGGCCTGCTCGAAGGCCAGGAGTTCCGCCATTTCCTGCGGAAAATATGCGCCATCCACCGAGCGGAGCGCGCTCAGCGTGCGCCCGTCGCTGCCCCCGGCGCGGCCGATGCCGAGGTCGATACGGCCCGGATGGAGGCCATTGAGCGTGCGGTAGGTCTCGACCACGCGCAGCGGTACGTGGTTGGGCAGCATTACGCCGCCCGAGCCGACATGGATGCGTTTGGTCGCCGCGGCGGCAGTCGCGATCAGCACCTCGGGCGAGGATGAGGCGATGGAGGGCATGCCGTGGTGTTCGGCGTACCAGACGCGGGTGTAGCCGAGGTCGTCGCCCAGCCGGGCGAGGTCGACGATGTGCTGGAGCGCCAGCTGGCTGGGCGTGCCGTCGGGC
This sequence comes from Devosia sp., assembly GCA_051953275.1. GTDB lineage: Bacteria > Pseudomonadota > Alphaproteobacteria > Rhizobiales > Devosiaceae > Devosia_A. The sequence continues at coordinate 1,333 of JBQCIY010000045.1, forward strand.
ACCGGGGCGAGGTCGAGGATCGAAAGCGGCAGGGTCATGCGTCCTTATATCGGCGCTTGCCGATGAAGAACAACCGGGTGGGCCTCCCGCACTTGACCTTCACCCCCTCCCGCGCCATTACCCGCGGCAGCAAAAGGGACCACTGCCCATGGAAAAGTTCACGCAACTGACCGGCGTCGCAGCGCCGCTGCCGATCATCAACGTCGATACCGACATGATCATTCCCAAGCAGTACCTCAAGACGATCAAGCGCACCGGGCTGGGCACGGCGCTGTTCTCGGAGATGCGCTACAACGAGGACGGCTCGGAGAACCCTGATTTCGTGCTCAACAAGCCGGCCTACCGGCATGCTTCGATCATCGTCGCCGGCGACAATTTCGGCTGCGGCAGCTCGCGCGAGCATGCGCCTTGGGCGCTGCTCGATTTCGGCATCCGCTGCGTGATCTCGACCAGCTTCGCCGACATCTTCTACAACAACTGCTTCAAGAACGGCATTCTGCCGATCAAGGTGACGCCCGAGCAGCTGAAGCTCTTGATGGACGACGCCGAGCGCGGCGCCAACGCCACCATTTCGGTCGATCTGGAAAGCCAGACCATCAAGGGACCGGATGGCGGCACCATCCATTTCGACATCGATCCGGCGCGCCGCACCGTGCTGCTCGAGGGGCTCGACGACATCGCCAGCACCATGAAGGAAGGCGCCGAGATCGCCGCCTTCGAACAGAAGCTCGGTACCGATCGTCCCTGGATCTGAGCGAGATGGTCCAGCGCGTTTCGACCGGCTCGCCGTTCGAGCAGAAGTTCGGCTATTCGCGTGCCGTGCGGCATGACGATACCGTCTACGTCTCGGGCACCACCGGCTATGACTATGCGGTGATGCAGATGCCCGAGTCGGCGGGCGAGCAGGCGCGCAACGCGCTCACAACCATCGACAAGGCGTTGCGCGAGGCCGGCTCGTCGCTCGAGGACACCGTGCGCGTCGTCTACTACGTCTCCGACGCGGCCCATATCGACGAGGTCGTCGCCGCGGTCGGCCCCGTGTTCAAGGACATCCGCCCTGCCGCCACCATGCTCATCGTCAAGCTGATCGAAGCGGCCATGAAAATCGAAATCGAAGTCACCGCCAGAATCGGCGCCCGCAACTCCTGATCGAGTAGAACCATGTCACACAAACTGTTCCTCCTGCCCGGCGACGGCATCGGCGTCGAGGTCATGGGCGAAGTCAAAAAGCTCGTCGACTGGCTCAACCGGGAGCAGAAGACCGATTTCGTCACCGACAGCGGCCTCGTCGGCGGCTCGGCCTACGACAAGCACGGCGCGGCGATCTCCGAAGATGACATGCAGAAGGCACTCGCCTCGGACGCGGTGATCTTCGGTGCCGTCGGCGGCCCGAAGTGGGACAAGGTACCCTACGAGGTCCGGCCGGAAGCCGGCCTGCTGCGCCTGCGCAAGGACCTGCAGCTGTTTGCCAACCTCCGTCCTGCCATCTGCTATCCGGCGCTGGCCGATTCCTCCTCGCTCAAGCGCGAGCTGATCGAAGGCCTCGACATCCTGATCGTGCGCGAGCTCACCGGCGGCGTCTATTTCGGCGAGCCCAAGACCATAACCGACCTCGGCAACGGCCAGAAGCGCGCCGTCGATACGCAGGTCTACGAGACCTACGAGATCGACCGCATCGTGCGCGTCGCGTTCGATCTCGCGCGCACCCGGCGCAAGCTCGTCCATTCGGCCGACAAGAAGAACGTCATGAAGTCCGGCGTGCTGTGGGACGAGGTCGCCCACGCCGTCGCCAGGGACTATGCGGATGTGAAGTTCGAGCACATCCTCGCCGACAACGCCGCAATGCAGCTCGTGCGCAATCCCAAGCAGTTCGACGTGATGGTCACCGATAACCTGTTCGGCGACGTGCTCAGCGACGCGGCGGCGATGCTCACCGGCTCGCTCGGCATGCTGCCCTCGGCCTCGCTCGGCGCGCCCGACAAGGCGACCGGCAAGCGCAAGGCGCTGTACGAGCCGGTGCACGGCTCGGCGCCCGACATTGCGGGCAAGGGCATCGCCAACCCGATCGCGATGCTGGCGAGCTTCGCCATGGCGCTGCGCTACTCGTTCGGCATGATCGAGCTCGCCAACAGGCTCGAGGCGGCGATCGCCGCCGTGCTCGACGATGGCCTCAGGACCGGCGATATCGCGCAGGGCGGCAAGGCGATCGGCACCGAGGCGATGGGCGCCGCGATCCTCAAGAAGCTGGCGGCGTAGCCCTCAGCGCCGGCGCGGATGGCGGAACGGCTTGCACAGCAGCGACGTCCGCCGGCCCTCGGCGGCGTCGCGGAAATCGTCCGGGTTGAGCCCCACCATGCGCAGCAGGTGGGCATCGATATGCGACAGGTCGGTCTTGGGTTGCTGTCGCGATCGTTTCCTGAACATCGTGCCTCTCCGTCAGATCGCCCCCCGGCGGATCGGGCCCCCTGCATCACGAGACCAATCGAGAATTCAATGACCGGAATGACCGATTTCATCCCGCGCACAGCGAGCGAACTTTTCGCGGCCATGTTCAGTCGGCATTCATCATATGACTTTCATCACTATGGTGTCGTCGGCCATGGAGAAGATGCATGACTGAGCTCGACCGACTGCTCGATCGCGCCAAGGCGCACGCGCTCGCCTACCGCAATGCCGAAAAAACCATGACGCGCGACTATCACGCGATGCGCGAGCGCGTGACCCAGCCGACACCGGAGACCGGCAGCGACCCGGCGCAGGTGATCGACGAGCTGGTGCAGCTGGTCGAGGGCGGCTTGCAGACCACCATCGGCCCGCGGTTTTTCGGCTGGGTCATGGGCGCGTCCGAGCCGGCGGGCGTTGCCGCCGACTGGCTGGTCAGCGCCTGGGGCCAGAATGCCGGCTACCAGTCCACGGCGCCGGCGATGGCGGCCATCGAGGAAGTGGCCGAACATTGGCTGCTCGACATTCTCGATCTGCCGCGCGACAGCGCCATCGGCTTTGGCACCGGCGCCACCATGGCCAACGGCACCTGCCTGGCGGCGGCGCGGTCGGGCGTACTGCTCAAGGCCGGCTGGGATCCGGATGCCGATGGCCTCTTCGGCGCGCCGCCGGTGCATGTGCTGATCGGGGCCGATGCGCACGCGTCGGTGTTTGCGGCGCTGCAGCTCATCGGCTTCGGCCGCAAGCGAGTGATCTCGATCGCGACCGACGCGCGCGGCCGCATGCTGCCGTCGGCGCTCGCGGCGGCGATCAAGCCGCTCAGTGGACCCAAGGTGGTCATCGCGCAGGCCGGCCAGATCAACACCGGCGATTTCGATCCCTTCACCGAGATCGCGGCGATTGCCAAGACACACGAGGCCTGGCTGCATGTCGATGGCGCCTTTGGTCTCTGGGCGCGCGCCACGCCGAGCCACAAGCCCCTGACGGCCGGCATCGAGGCTGCCGATTCGTGGGCGACCGACGGGCACAAATGGCTGCAGACGCCGTATGACAGCGGCTTTGCCATCGTCCGCGACAAGGACGCGCTGCTTCATGCCATGACCAACTGGGCGAGCTACCTGCCCACCATCCAGCAGGGGGATCGCATCCCCTCCAACTACGTGCCCGAGCTCAGCCGGCGGGCGCGCGGCGTGCCGGCCTGGGCCATGCTCAAGACGCTCGGCCGGGCGGGCGTCGCAGCGCTGGTGGAACGCCATTGCGCACTGGCCCGCCGCTTTGCCGAAAAGCTGGCCGCCGAGCCGGGCATCCGCGTCCTCAACGACGTCGTGCTCAATCAAGTTATCGTCAACTTCGGGTCAGGCGATGCGAAGTCCCGTAAAGCTTCAACCGAAGCGGTCATTGCGCGCGTTCAGGCCGGTGGGGTCTGCTATGTCGGCGGGGCGCAGTGGCGGGACGACTGGGTGATGCGCATCTCGGTCAGCTCGGCGCCCACCACCGAGGCGGATATCGATCTCAGTGCCGAGGCGATCATCTCCGCCTGGCGACAGGTGCGGAAGGGATAGCGTTTGCGCATTGCCGTGATCGGGGCCGGCATTTCCGGCATCGCCGCCGCCAAAACCCTGATGAAATTCGGCCATCAGCCGGTGCTGTTCGAGCGCAGCGCCGAGATCGGGGGCGTGTGGGCGCTGGCCTATCCGCAGGTCCGGCTGCAGAACATCGGCGACCACTACCGCTTCACCGATTTCGACTGGCCGTTCGCGCACGACCAGCACCCGACGGCTGTCGAGGTGATGGCCTACATCAAGGCGGCGGTTGAGCACTTCAAGCTCGATGTGCGCCGCAACCACAATGTCGTGACCCTCACCGAGGCGCCCGACGGCTGGACGGTCGAGATCGACACGCCCGAGGGCCACATATCCGAACGCTTCGATTACGTCGTCGTCGCCGCCGGCCACTATACGCACGAAAAGCCGGAGATCCCGCTGCCCGGCCGCCACCGCTTCAAGGGCAAGATCGTCACCGAGCGCGACGTCACCGACCTTTCGATCTTCGAGGGCAAGCGCGTCTCGGTGATGGGGTTCGGCAAGAGCGCCATCGACATGGCGGTCTTCGCCGCCGACCGCGCGAAACAGGTCGACCACATCTTCCGCGAGGCGCGCTGGCTGATGCCGCGCAAGATGCTCGGCCGCCACATCGCCTATGTCAGCTCGTCGCGTGACGCGACGATGTTCAATTCCTCCTGGGTCTATCCGACCAAGTGGGAGGCCGACATGCACCGCCGCTCGCCGATGACTGCGAAGAGCTACGCTGCGACCGTCGGCTACCTGGTCAAAATGCAGACCGGCATGAGCCGGCCGCGCCGCGACCCCGGGGCCGCCGCCCGCATGAAGCTCGTGACGCCCAAGGAATCGGTCAACCAGCAGCTGCGCGGCACGCTGGCGCCCGACAGCTACTATCCGTCGGTGGCGAGCGGGAAGATCGAGCCGCACAAGGCCTCGATCACCGGCCTCACCGAGAACGCGGTGCAGCTCTCCGACGGCACCAGCGTACCCTGCGACGTGCTGGTGCTGGCGGTCGGCTTCAAGACGCCTGAAATGCCGTTCCTGCCGGCAGTCTTCCGCGACGACGTCACACGCAACGACGACGGCGTGCAGCTCTACCGTCATGTGCTCTATCCGAAACTCAAGAACCTCGCCTTCGCCGGCTTCAACCACAATCCGTTCCACATCCCCGGCGTCGAAGTGGCGATGACCTGGCTGGGCGCCGTGCTCGCCGGCGATATCGTGCTGCCGTCGGCCGAGGCGATGGAGCGGAGCACCGCAAAGGTTGCGGCCTGGAAGCGCGCCAACACCATCTTCGAGCCGACCCGCGCCTACTGGGTCAGCAACCGCTTCCACCAGTATCTCGACGTGCTGCTGCTGGAGCTCGGGGTGAAGCCGCACCGGAAGAGCAATGTCTTCGCCGAGTTCTTCGGCGCCTACAGCCCCGAGGACTATGCCGGCGTGTTCGACGAATATCGCGCCGCGCGGACCGGCCAGCCCCGCGCGACGCTGCCTTTGGATACCTAGGCGACCCGCAGCCCGCGGGTCAGCTCCAGCGCCTGCCGCTCGAACAGCCGGCGGTAGATGCCGCCCTCGCGCGCCACCAGCGTTTCGTGCGTGCCCTCCTCGACGATCCTTCCCTTGTCGAACACCAGCAGCCGGTCGAGCGCCCGAACGGTGGAGAGCCGATGCGCGATGACGATGGTCGTGCGCCCCACCATCAGGCGCTCCATCGCCCGTTGGATCAGCATTTCGGACTCGGAGTCGAGCGAGCTTGTCGCCTCGTCGAGGATGAGGATCGGGCTGTCGGCAAGGAACGCCCTCGCGATCGCGACACGCTGGCGCTCGCCGCCCGACAGCTTCACGCCGCGTTCGCCCACCATCGTCTCGTAGCCCTTGGGCAGCGCGGCGATGAAGTCGTGGGCGCTCGCCAGCTTGGCCGCCTCGATGATCTCGGCGCGGGTGGCGCCCGGCCGGGCGTAGGCGATATTCTCGGCCAACGAGCGGTGGAACAGGATCGGCTCCTGCTGCACGATGGCGATCTGCTGGCGCAGCGACGACTGCGTCATGTCGCGGATGTCGTGGCCGTCGATGCGGATGGCGCCGCCGCTCACGTCGTAGAGCCGCTGGATCAGCTTGGCGAAGGTGGTCTTGCCGCTGCCCGAGTGCCCGACGAGGCCGAGCCGCTGACCGGCCGGGATGGTCACCGAGAAGTCGCGGTAGAGCGCCGTTTCATGCTTGCCGTAGTGGAAGGTCACGTGGTCGAAATCGATGCGGCCTTCCTCGATCGGAATAAAGCGGGCGCCCGGCCGGTCCTCGATGCCGAGCGGATGCTGCTCGACCTCCACCAACTCTTCCATATCGTTGACCGAGCGCTGCAGGTTGCGCACGTGCTGGCCGATGTCGCGCAGGTAGCCCTGCAGCACGAAGAACGAGGTCAGGACCAGCGCGATGTCGCCGGCGTTGGCGAGGCCCTGCTGCCAGAGCAGGATCGCGACACCGACGATGGCGGTGCGCAGCACGATCAGTGTCGCGCCCTGGATGCCGCCGTTGAGCGTGCCGCGACGCCAGGTCCGCTCGGTGCGGCTGCGCCACTTGCCGACGACGTGGCTCAGCCGCGTCTCCTCGCGGTCCTCGGCGCCAAAGCCCTTGACGATGGCGTTGCACGAGATGGCGTCGGCCAGCGCGCCGCCCATGCGCGTGTCCCAGGCGTTGGCGAGGCTCGCCGCCGGCGACACGTAGCCGACCGAGAGGCTCACCGTCAGCCCGATATAGACCACCGATCCAACCCCGATCACCAGGCCCATCGGCGGCCAGATGATGCCGAGCAGGATCGAGGTGCCCACCAGCATCACCAGCGAGGGGAACAGCATGATGATCAGCGTGTCGTTGAGCATGTCGACGCCCCACATGCCGCGCGTCACCTTGCGCACGGTCGAGCCGGCGAAGCTGTTGGCGTGCCAGTCGGTGGAGAAACGCTGCACGCGGCGGAAGGCGCTTTGCGCGATGTCGGCCATGATTTTCAGCGTGAAGCGGATCAGCACGATGAAGCCGAGCTGGCGCAGCACGACGGAGCCCAGACCGAGCGCGATCAGCGTGCCAAAGGCCCAGAGCGCGGCGTCGAGCGCGCCCGGCGCCGTGGCGCCGTTGGTCACCGCCGTCACCAGGTTGCCGGCATAGAGCGGGGTCAGCACGTCGGCGACGGTCGCCAGCATGAAGAAGGCGAACATGCCGAAGACATTGAGCTTCTGGTGCGCCCAGTGGGCGAACAGATAGCCGAGCACCTTGCGATAAGCATCACCACGAAGGTCGAGTTTGAAGCGGGCCATGAGAGCTGCCGATGCGGGGTGCGCACCGGTCCTGAAAATCGTGTCGATTTGAGATGCCGCGGCACGAGCCAAAGCTCGTGAAGTCAGGGTCGCGGCGCGGAAAACGAAGGTCCGGCTAAGCCGGGAGGCGACGGGCGAGGGTCGCGAAAACTCCACCCATCGGGCGGTCAGAGCATGTCGGCTTGAGCATGAAACCTCCCCGGGGCCAGAGTTGAGAAGGGTCCTCCTATAGCGAAGCCCGGCGACGCCGACAAGAGTTGCGCGCGCCGGGCCATGCGCCAATATTCCGGCCATGGCCCTCACGCACCTTGCAACCATCCCGATCCTGCGCAGCTTCGACGAAGCCAAGGCGCGCGAATTCTACGTCGACTGGCTCGGCTTTGCCGTCGACTGGGAACACCGCTTCGAGCCCTGGGCGCCGCTCTACATGCAGGTGAGCCGCGCCGGTATCGTGTTCCACATCTCCGAGCATCACGGCGACGGCTCGCCCGGCGCCCACGTTCGCGTGCAGATCACCGGCGTACGCGACTATCACGCCGAGCTCATCGCCAAGGCCTACAAGAACAACCGGCCCGGCCTCGAACGCCCCGAATGGGGCGGTACCGAATTCACCGTGATCGATCCGGTCAACAACCGCATCACCTTCGCCCAAGCCGATCCGGAGCAGGCCTAAACCACCTGGCCGGCGGCCCAGCCGCTGGCCCAGGCCCATTGGAAATTGTAGCCGCCGAGCCAGCCGGTGACATCCACCACTTCGCCGATCACGTAGAGGCCGGGCACGGTCCGCGCCTCCATCGTGGTCGAGTTGAGGCCCTCAGTGTCGACGCCGCCCAGGGTCACTTCGGCGGTGCGATAGCCCTCCGAGCCGGTGGGTTTCAGCGTCCAGCGCGTCAATGCGTCGGCGACCGTCGCGAGCTTCTTGTCGGAGGCGTCGCCGATCATGCCGTTGAGGCCAATCTCGTCGGCCAGCATCTGTGCCAGCCGTTTCGGCAGGTGCCCGCTCAGCACCGTCTGCAGCGCCAGCCTTGGCGTGTTGGCGCGTGCGTCCTTCAGCATCGCGGTCACGTCGGCATCCGGCAGCAGCCGCACCGCGATCGGGTCGCCCTCGCGCCAATAGGACGAAACCTGCAGCACGGCCGGGCCGCTCAGCCCGCGATGAGTGAACAGCAGCGCCTCGCGAAACCCTTTGCCGTTGGCGGTCACCACCGCTTCGGTCGAGATGCCGGCGAGCGGCGCGAGACGCTCCAGCATGCGCGGCTCGAAGGTCAGCGGCACCAGCGCCGGCCGCGTCTCGACCAGTTTCAGTCCGAACTGCTCGGCGAGGCGATAGCCGAGCCCGGTCGCGCCCATCTTGGGGATCGACTTGCCGCCCGTCGCGATCACCAGTGAAGATCCCGTCACCGGCCCGGAGGAGAGCCGCACGACAAAGCCGGCCTCGGCCTTTTCGACCGCCTCGATCTCGGTCCCGAGCTCCAGCACGGCGCCGGCCTTGCTCATTTCGGAGGTCAGCAGGGTGACGATCTGCGCCGACGAGCCGTCGCAAAACAGCTGCCCAAGGGTCTTTTCGTGGAACGAAACGTCATATGTCCGCACCAGGTTTATGAAGCGCTCGGGGGTGTAGCGGCTCAGCGCCGACAGCGCGAATTTCGGATTGGCGGAGATGAACCGCTCGCGCGCCAGCCGGCTGGTGGCGTTGATATTGGTGAAGTTGCACCGCCCGCCGCCCGAGATGCGGATCTTCTCGCCCGGCGCTTTGGCGTGGTCCACCACCAGGACGGAACGGCCGCGCTTGCCGGCTTCGATCGCGGCCATCATGCCGGCCGCGCCGGCGCCCAGGACGATCACATCGTAGTGGTGTATGTGCATGAAGCCCCGTTACACCACCTGGTGGCGCCGCGCGACGCCGCTTTCATTGACTCTTTGCCATTTCGGCGTAAAAGCCGCGGTCACGTTTGAGCAAGGGTCTTTCGCATGCTGCGCGGAGACGAAATGGACATCGAGCTGCCGGGGCTGGAGCTGTTCCTGCCCGAGCGCCTCGGTGTGCCGCTCGAGCTCAAAACCAAAACCACCAAAACCCTCTGAGCTTTTCCCCGGGCCGCCTCCCGCCGGGGAGAGGCCGAAGCCAGTTGAGCCGCCGGGTTGCCGGCGCGGGGGTCGGGGTCAAAGGAACCAGTCCAAATGGGTTATCGCGTTGCAGTCGTCGGGGCCACGGGTGCCGTGGGCCGCGAAATGCTCAATATCCTGAGCGAGCGGAAGTTTCCGGCCACCGAGGTGATCCCGTTGGCGTCGGCCAAGTCGCAGGGCCAGGAGATCAGCTTCGGCGACAAGCGCCTCAAGGTGCAGAACCTGGCCAATTTCGACTTCAAGGGCGTCGATTTCGCTCTGATGAGCGCCGGCTCGTCCGTCGCCAGGGAGTATGGCGAAAAGATCGGGGCGACCGGCTGCATTGTCGTCGATAACTCCTCGTTCTGGCGCTACCACGCCGACGTGCCGCTGGTGGTGCCCGAGGTCAACGCGCAGGTGCTCGACGAGTACATGGCGCGCAACGCGCGCAAGAACATCATCGCCAACCCGAACTGCTCGACGGCGCAGATGGTCGTGGCGCTGAAGCCGCTGCACGACCTCGCCAGGATCAGGCGCGTCGTCGTCTCCACCTATCAGTCGGTGTCCGGCGCCGGGCAGGAAGGTCGCGACGAGCTGTGGACGCAGACCAAGGGCATCTTCGTCAACGACACGCCGACGCCGAAGAAGTTCAGCAAGCAGATCGCCTTCAACGTCATTCCCCACATCGACGTCTTCATGGAAGACGGACAGACCAAGGAAGAGTGGAAGATGGTGGTCGAGACCAAGAAGATCCTCGATCCCAGGATCAAGGTCACCGCCACCTGCGTGCGCGTGCCGGTGTTTGTCGGCCACTCCGAGGCGGTCAACATCGAGTTCGAAAAGCCGATCACCGCCGATGAGGCGCGCGACGCGCTGCGCGAGGCAGCCGGGGTGTCGGTGATCGACAAGCGCGAGCCCGGCGGCTATGCCACGCCGATCGAGGCGGTGGGCGAGTACGACACCTACGTGTCGCGCATCCGCGAAGACGCCACGATCGAGAACGGCCTCAACATCTGGGTGGTCTCGGACAACCTGCGCAAGGGCGCGGCGCTCAACACCGTGCAGATTCTCGAGACGCTGATCGAGCGCAACCTGGTCGAGCGCAAGGCGGCGTAAGCCGGCGCCGGATCGCGCGAGGGCGCGAGGGATCACCGCGAGTGATACTGGCCATCACCAGTTGTCATTTGCCTTCCCCTCGGTTCGGTCGTCCTTTGCGCCGCGACAACCAGGGGGTGATCGGGCCGTGATGCCGTTGCGCGATATTCTGCTGGCCGTGGCGGTCGCCGTGGTCTGGGGCGTCAACTTCGTCTTCATCCGCTGGGGCGTGAATGAAGTGCCGCCACTGCTTTTGACGGCGCTTCGCTACGTCGTGGCGGCGGTTCCGGCGGTGTTCTTCATCAAGCGCCCGGCTGTCGGCCTGACCATCCTCGTGGGCTACGGCATCGCGGTCGGCGTCGGGCAGTTCGGCCTGTTGTTCACCGCCATCAAGTTCGGCATGCCGGCGGGCCTCGCCTCCGTGGTCATCCAGCTGCAGGTGTTCTTCACCATCGGCTTTGCGGTCCTGTTCCTCGGCGAGCGCCCGAGCGGCGCGCAACTGGTGGGGGCGCTCGTCGCCTTTGCCGGCATCGGCGTGATCGCCGCCGAGCGTCTCGGCGGCGCGGCGCTGTGGCCGTTCCTGATGACCATTGCCGCCGCGGTCTGCTGGGGTGTCGCCAATCTCTTGACCAAGAAGGCCGGCCGCATCGACATGCTCGGCTTCGTGGTGTGGTCGAGCCTGGCGCCGCCGATCCCGCTCTACCTGCTGTCGCTGATCTTCGAGGGCCCCGGGGCGGTGCCGCTGGCGCTGAGCCAGATCACCTGGGTCGGCATCGGCTCGCTGCTCTTCATCGGCTGGATCTCGACGGTGTTCGGCTATGGCGGCTGGAGCGTGCTTCTCGGCCGCTACCCGGCCTCGACCGTCGCGCCGTTCGCCCTGCTCGTGCCGGTCAGCGGCATTGCCGGGGCAACGCTCATTTTGGGCGAGCGCATCACGCCCTTCGAGCTCGCCGGCAGCCTGCTTGTCTTCATCGGGCTGCTGGTCAACGTCTTTGCACCGCGCCTCTTGGCGCAACGGCTGGAGGCCTGACATGCGCTGGGTCGCGATCTTCGAAGACAAGCCGGATGCGCTCGACATCCGCGAGGCGAATGCCGACGCGCATTTCGAGTATCTCGAGCGGCATCGCGACCAGATCCGGCTGGCCGGCGGAATCCGCGACGAACCGGGCGGCCCACCGGATGGCGGGCTCTGGATTCTCGCCAACATCGCCGATCGCGCCGAAGCGGTGCGCCTGTGCGAAGCCGATCCCTTCTTCATCGCCGGCCTGCGCCGGAGCTACGTCCTCAAGGCCTGGGGCTTTGCCCCCTGCTACGCTGACGTGACGTTCTAGTCGGAGCCCGCAGTCGGGACTCCTCTCCCGCTTGCGGGGCTTCGAGCCGTGCCGAAGGCAAAATCGCTCCAGTGGAGCGATTTTAGAGCCTGCCCCCGCGGAAGCGGGGGTGAGAAGGCCATGAGAGCCATGCTCGAATGGCGGGGATCACGCGTCAGCGTGGTGGAGGGGGGGCCGCTTGCGCCACCCCCTCGTCCGTCATCCGCGGACTTGATCCGCGGACCCAGCCGACCTCTCCGTCGATCGCCGACGGTCCACCTGGATTGCCGGGTCTGACACCCGAAGATGACGAACGGAGAGACCGCGACATCGCAGACCTCCGGGCAGGCACCATCCGGCCCGACCCACCAGGTCATTCCCGCGACCGCGGGAGCCTCCGTTGCGCCCCACCCACCAGGTGTCATCCCAGCGCAAGCTGGGACCCAACTGTCACCTTGCATCGGCGGTAAGATGGGTCCCGGGTCT
>JBQCIY010000046.1:0-3622 GCA_051953275.1 Devosia sp.
AGCAGGCAGACCGGCAGCACCAGGGCCAGCGGGAACAGCCGGACGTCGCCGCTCATCGCCACCGCGATCGTCCACAGCACCACCGCACCGACATAAAGCACCGCGACCGCTGCCTGCACATTCTTGCCGAACAGCCGCGCGGTGGATTTGACCCCGATCAGCGCGTCGTCCTCGATGTCCTGCAGCGCATAGATCGTGTCGTAGCCGATCACCCACAGGATCGAGCCCAAGTACAGCAGCACCGGTGGCCAGCTCAGCCCATTCATCTGCGAGGTCCAGCCGACCAGCGCCCCCCACGAGAAGGCGAGGCCCAAAAACAGCTGCGGCCACCACGTGACGCGCTTCATGAACGGATAGATGGCGACCAGGAGCAGCGAGCCGGCGCAGAGCCCGATGGTCAAGAGGTTGAACGTCGCGACGATGATCACCCCGACCAGCAGTTGCAGCACCATGAACACCGCCGCCTGGCGCTTCGTCACCTGGCCTGCCGGGATCGGCCGCGAGCGCGTCCGCGTCACCTTCGCATCGAGGTCGGCGTCCACGATGTCGTTGAGCGTGCAGCCGGCGCCGCGTGTGGCGATGGCGCCGATGAACATCAGCACCAGCGCAGTCCAGTCCATGCCGCGGTCGGGATTGGCCAGCGCCGCGAGCGCCAGCGAGAAGCCGCACGGCCAGAACAGCAGCCAGAAGCCGATCGGCCGGTCCCAGCGCGCCAGCCGCGCATAAGGCTTCAGCCAGTCCGGCGCGAAGGCGTCGACCCAGTTGCCGCGCACCGCGTCGGCCACTGTCGCGGTCTTGACTGCTGCGGCCTTCGCCGGTCCGCTCCGGCCGGTATGTTTCGCCGCCGCGTGTTTGCCCTTGGCACTTGGCATCCGCGCCCTCCCATGCGGTAATGGCAAAGCTTATCCCGCCGCCGCCGACCCAACACAAGATGCCTCGCCAGTACAAGAGTTTGCCGCGTGTGTTCGTCGAGCCGTCCCTGGTCGCCGGCACGACCGTAGAACTCGGCCGCGAGCAGGCCAATCATCTCGTCAGCGTGCTGCGGCTCAAAGAGGGCGACGCCGCAGTCCTGTTCAACGGCCGCGACGGCGCCTGGATCGCAAAGCTCACCCACGCCGGCAAGAAATCGGCAACGCTCGCGACCCAAACCCAGCTCGCCCCACAGACGCCGCCGTCCGACCTCTGGTTCGGCTTCGCCCCGCTCAAGACCGGCCGCCTCGATTACGTCGTGCAGAAGGCGACCGAGATGGGGGCAGGAGTCATCCAGCCCGTCCTCACCGACTACACGCAGGTCCGTCGGCTCAAGGACGACAAGCTCCAGGCCTACGCCCTCGAAGCCGCACAGCAATGTGAGGTCCTCTCGCTCCCGCGCATCGATCCCGAGGTCGAGCTCCGGCCGCTGATCGAAGGCTGGCGCCACGCCCACGGCCTTCGCCGCCTGCTGTTCGCCGACGAATCCGCGCCCTCGGCGTCTCCAGCCGACACCATCCGCAACCTCGCCGGCCTGCCGGTCGGCCTCCTCATCGGCCCCGAAGGCGGTTTTTCCGACGCCGAGCGCGAGCTGCTGCTGGCGCAGGATTTCGTCGTCCCCATCAGCCTCGGCCCGCGCATCCTGCGTGCCGACACCGCCGCGGTGGCCGCCTTGGCGCTGGTTCAGGCAATCATCGGCGATTGGCGATAAAGGGATTGCTTTCGGATCGCCGCTGGCTATTGTCCCGCGAAATCCGGGTTGACCGGGCGTAATCAGAGTTCCCGGAGACCACATGGCCGGCGCCGAAACTTCGCCGCTGCTCTCATCGCGTGCCGAGATGATTCAAGCGCTCGCGCGCGGCGGCAAGCCCAAATCCGAATGGCGCGTCGGCACCGAGCACGAAAAGCACGTCTTTCGCAAAAACCCGCTGCGCCCCGTGCAGTACGAGGGCGATGACGGCATCCACGCGCTGCTCGAAGGCATCAAGGCCCGCACTGGTTGGCAATATTTCTACGACCGCGACAACCCGATCGGGCTTCGCAACACCGGGCCCGTGGGCGGCATCTCGCTCGAGCCCGGCGGCCAGTTTGAGCTTTCCGGCGCGCCGCAGCAGACGATCCACGGCGCCGCCGAGGAGCTCGACTCGCATCTTGCCGACTGCCACGCTGTGGGCGGTCCGCTCAACATCCACTTCCTGAGCCTCGGCGTCACCCCGCTCTGGGCCGTGTCCGACCTCAGGCGCATGCCGAAATCGCGCTACGGCATCATGACGCCCTACATGGAAAAGGTCGGCCGCCTCGGCACCTCGATGATGTACCGTTCGGCCACCGTACAGGCCAACCTCGACTTCGCCGACGAGGCCGACATGGTGAAAAAGCTGCGCGTCTCGCTGGCGCTGCAGCCCATCGTCACCGCGCTCTTTGCCAATTCGCCTTTCGTCGACGGCAAGCCCTCGGGCTATCTGAGCTTCCGCTCGCACATCTGGCTCGACACCGACCGCGCCCGCACCGGCATGCTGCCCTTCGTGTTCGAGGATGGCTTCGGCTTCGACCGCTATGTCGAGCACGCGCTCGACGTGCCGATGTACTTCGTCATCCGCAACAGGCAGTACGTCAACGTTGCCGGCGAAAGCTTCCGCGCTTTCATGCGGGGCGAGCTGCCGCAACTGCCCGGCGAGAAGCCGACCATCAAGGACTGGGAAGACCATCTGTCGACGCTCTTCCCCGAGGTTCGCCTCAAGCAGTTCCTCGAAATGCGCGGCGCCGACATGGGCGACCGCGCTCACATCCTCGCGCTCCCGGCGATCTGGGTCGGGCTCCTCTACGATAGCAACGCGCTCGACGCCGCGTGGAATCTGGTGAAGGATTGGACCGCCGAGGAACGTCAGGCGCTGCGTAACAATGTCCCCAGAACGGCGATCCACACGACGTTCCGCACGAGCGATGTCGCCGAGGTCGCCAGGCAGGTCGTCGAGCTCGCCAAGGCCGGCCTCAAGGCCCGCGGGCAGGGCGAGGAGCAGTACCTCGCTCCGCTCGAGCTCACCCTCGCCATGAACAAGACGCCCGCCGAGCGTTGGCTCGACAAATACCACGGCGACTGGCACGGCGACGTGACCAGGGTCTTCGACGAAGCCGAGATTTAACCCTTCCGTTTGAAATCGGCACCCCGAGGTGGCCAGCAGCGCACGGGGCCACTTATATCGGGGCGTGTCGCAACGCTTCTTCATTCGCATAGGTATCGTCTTGGCTGGCCTGCTCGTACTTGAGCATTGGCTGTTGACGATCAGTAGTTTCCAGCATGGCGAACTATTTGCCTGGGAGAATTATTGGCATGCGCCGATTGGGACGATCACATCTGCGATCGTCCTCCTGTTTGTGACTCCGCTCTGGGGATGGGCCGCGGTCAGGTTCTGGAATTGGCGCGGCGACCGCCCATGGCGCAACTAGCGGCTACCGCGTCTGCGCCGCGAGCGTCCGCGATCCTACCCAAGCGCCCAGCACCACCAGCGCGACCGCGAGCAGCGCGCCGATCCAGATGATCGGGTTGGAGAAGTCGCTGCGGAACACCGCGCGCAGCGCTTCGACGATGTGCTTGAACGGATTGAAGTCGGAGACCACCCGCAGCCATTGCGGCGCGATGTTCATCGGCAGC
>JBQCIY010000047.1:0-8719 GCA_051953275.1 Devosia sp.
GCGCGTCGAAATAGGTGCCGTGCTCGAGATCGTCGAGCAGCGACGGACCCGTCGGCGTCCAGCCCAGCCACTCGCGGGTCAGCGCACTCGAGGTGAACAGATCCATGCCGGCGAATTCTCCGAGCCAGCCGAAGTGCGCGGCGGCCTGGTCCGGGGCGATCGAGCGCACCGGCAGGCCGAGCTTGCGGCCGATCAGCGCCGCGATGTCGCGCAGCGGCACACCCTCGTCCGCCACCGCGTGGTAATGCCGACCGGGCGTGCCGTCTTCGAGCGCCAGCCGGTAGAGCCTGGTGGCGTCGTCGCGATAAACCGCCGACCAGCGGTTTGCGCCGTCGCCGACATAGCCCGACACGCCCTTGTCGCGGGCAATGCGGATCAGCCCCGAGACGAAGCCGCGGGCTTCGCGGCCATGCACCTGCGGCAGCCGCACGGCCGAGGCGCGGACGCCATCGAGGCCGAGCGCCGTCTGCTCCGACAGCCGCGGGAAGTCCGGACGCGGCGCATCGAGCTCGGTGGCGGCGCGTCCTTCGGCGCGCGCGGCGGTGCCGGAGGTGACCAGCAGCAGCTTGCCGGTCCCGGCGATCGCGCCGCCCAGCGCCTCGATGGCGCGCCGGTCGACGACCACCGATTTCTCGTAATTGCCGAAGTCGTGGATGAAGGCGCAGTGGATCACCGCATCGGCGTCGCGGGCCGCTTGGTCCAGCACGTCGAGGGCATCGAGATCGCCGCGCACGGGCACGCCGCCATTGGCGCGCACCGACGCCTCCGCCGCCTCCGAGCGGGCGAGGCCCGTCACCGTGTGGCCCGCGGCAACGAGCTCGGCCGTCACGCCGCTGCCGATCCAGCCGCTTGCTCCGGTCACAAAAACACGCATGGTCTTTCTCCTGTTCTGGTGGCAGGAGAGATAGGGCCGTGGCCGCACGGCAAAAGACGTGACGTCATACCGGTATAGACACTAACAGGCTCAACGCATGGAGCAGTCTTCCAATTCCCTGGGCAGCTTCCTCAAGGAGCGCCGCGCGCGGCTCGATCCGGCGGCCTTTGGCCTGCCGACGACACGGCGGCGCACGCCGGGCCTCAGGCGCGAAGAGGTGGCGCAGCTCGCCCATGTCAGCGCCACCTGGTACACCTGGCTCGAACAGGGCCGCGGCGGTGCGCCGTCGGCCGACGTGCTCGAGCGGTTGTCGCGTGCTTTCGCGTTGACGCCGGCCGAGCGCGAGCATCTGTTCCTTTTGGCGCAGGACCGGCCGCCAAAGGCGCAGCGCCCGGAGCCGGCGGCAATCTCGCCGCACCTGCAGCATGTGCTCGATGCCTTCACCGATACGCCGGCCATCATCAAGACGCCGGAATGGACCGTCGTGGCCTGGAATGCGGCGGCGAGTGCGGTGCTCATCGACTATGCGAGACTGCCGCCGGAGCGGCGCAACATTCTTAGAATGATGTTCCTGGAGCGGCAGCGCACGCACCTTCCCGACTGGCAGGCGGTGGCGCGGCTGGTGGTCGGAACGGTGCGGCGCGACATCGTGCTGGCCGGAGCCAACGCCGAGACGCAGGCGCTGCTCGATGAGCTCGAACGCGACAGCGCCGAGTTCCGCGAGATCTGGGCCGAAGGCGAGGTGCGCCCGCATGGCGAGGGCCACAAGACCATCGTCCATCCCGAGGCGGGCAAGCTGATGCTCGAATACTCGACCTTCGCCGTCGATGGCCGGCCCGACCTGGCGCTGGTGGTGTTCAATCCGGCCGCCGAGGCCGACCGGGCGAAGGTGCGGCAGCTGATCGCCGCGGCCGGGCGCTCCTAGGTCCACCGCGCTCAGGCGGCCGCCCGCTGGGCAATGCCGTCGAGCTCGGCCACCGCATCGGCCGGCAGGCTGATCGAGGCCGCCGCGAGGTTTTCCGCCAGGTGCCCGATCGAGGCCGTGCCCGGGATCAGCAGGATGTTGGGCGAGCGCTGCAGCAGCCAGGCCAGCGCCACCTGCATCGGCGTATGGCCGAGGCGCGAGGCGACGCGCGACAGAACGTCGGACTGCAGCGGGGTGAACCCACCGAGCGGGAAGAATGGAACGTAGGCGATGCCCTGGCGCGCGAGGTCGTCGATCAGCGCGTCGTCGCCGCGATGCGCCAGATTGTAGTGGTTCTGGACGCAGGCGATCGGGACGATGCGCTGCCCCTGCTCCACCTGGGCTGGCGTGACGTTGCTGAGTCCGATGTGACCGACGAGACCAGCCTGCTGCAATTGTGCCAGCGCGGTCAGCGGTGCTTCGATCGATCCTTCCGCCGGTCCCTCCGCAAACATCAGGCGCAGATTAACCACCTCCAGGCGGTCGAGCCCGAGATGCCGCAGATTGTCCTCGACGGCGGAGCGCAGCTCGGCGGCCGAAAAGGCCGGTAGCCATGCGCCCTGGGCGTCGCGGCGCGCCCCGATCTTGGTGACGATGGTGAGCGCTTCGGGATAGGGCGACAGCGCCTCGCGGATCAGCCGGTTGGTGACGTGCGGGCCGTAGAAATCGCTGGTGTCGATGTGGTCGACGCCGGCCTCGAGGGCGGCTCGCAGCACCGCAATGGCCGCGTCGAGATCGCGCGGCGGACCGAAGACGCCCTTGCCGGCAAGCTGCATGGCGCCGTAGCCGAGGCGCTTCACCATGCGGTCGCCGAGCCTGAACGTTCCGGACGTGTCGAGAATGCTCATCGTGTGACTCCTTGTTGGGAGAACAGCAGATGAGCCTTGCGCATAATCAGCACAATCCGCACATTGTGCACATACTGTCCGGAGTTTCGTACAATTAAAGCCGACCTGGACGACCTCGTGGTATTCATGGCCGTGGCGCGAGCCGGCGGCTTTCGAGACGGCGCGAAAGCCCTCGGGACGAGCCCGTCCCACGTCAGCGAGGCGATCCGTCGGCTCGAAGCGCGGCTGCAGGTCCGGCTATTCAACCGCACGACGCGCAGTGTCGCACCAACGGATGCAGCCCGCGGCCTGATCGAGCGGCTCGAGCCCGCACTGCGCGAGGTCAAGGACGCCCTCGATGTCGTCAACACCTACCGCCAGCGGCCTGCCGGAACGCTTCGGCTCAATGTGCCGGTGAGCGTTTCGAGGCTCGTGCTGCCCGGCATCGTGCCGGGCTTCCTCAAGGCCTATCCGGAGATCCGGCTGGACGTCGTCACCGACGAGAATTTTGTCGACGTGCTCGCGGGCGGCTTTCATGCCGGGATCCGCTACGAAGAGCGGCTCGAGCAGGATATGATCGCGGTGCCGATCGGCCCGCGCGTCCAGCGTTTCGCGCTCGCCGCATCACCCGACTACCTCGAGCAGCACGGCCGGCCGGCGCACCCGCGCGAGCTGATGAGCCATACCTGCCTACGGGCGCGCTTTCCGAGCGGCGCCATGGTGACGTGGGAACTGGTGCGGGGCGGTGAGGTGGTACGGCTCGACCCGCCAAGCGCGCTGCTGGTGACGGCCGGCGGCGGCACGGACCTGGCGATCGATGCGGCCATCGCCGGTCTCGGTATCGTCGGCATCTTCGAAGCGTGGGTACGACCGCACCTGCAGAGCGGCGTTCTGGAGCCGGTGCTGGCGGACTGGTGGCCGAGCTTTTCGGGCCCATTCCTCTACTATTCCGGGCGCCGGCTGGTGCCGGCGCCGCTCCGGGCCTTCATCGACTACATCAAGGCGGTGCCGCCAGCGTCGTGAGCTCAGCCGCCGAAGCGGACCGGGCCGGCCGTGTGCTGGGCCTTGGCCGCCTTCTTGCGGCCGGCGTTCCAGCGCGGCTTGCCCTTGGCGGCGATGGCCGGCTTGCCCGGCGCTCCCGCATGGGTGCGGCGGGCGCCGGCTTCGGTGCGACGCTCGCCGTCCGGACGCTTGCCCTCGGGCCGCTTGGCCGCCGGGGCATGGGGGCGCGACGGCCGGGCCGGACGCTGCTGCGCCGGTCCCTTGCTGTCGCTGCCGGCCTTGATCTCGCCCGTCACCGGCAGGGTGCGGCGGATCAGGCGCTCGACTTCGCGCAGCTTCGAACGTTCCTCGCCGTTGACCAGCGAGATGGCGACGCCCGAGGCGCCGTTGCGGCCCGTGCGGCCGATGCGGTGCACGTAGTTCTCGGCGTCGTCGGGCAGTTCGTAGTTGATGACGTGGGTGATGTTGGGCACGTCGATGCCGCGCGCCGCGATGTCGGTGGCAACGAGGATGCGCGCATGACCCGAAGCGAAGGCCTTGAGCGCGGCCTGCCGCGCGTTCTGGCTCTTGTTGCCGTGGATCGCCGCGGCCTCGTGGCCGTCGATCACGAGGTTCTTGGTCACCTTGTCGGCGCCGTGCTTGGTGCGCGAGAAGATGATGACGCGCTCGAGCGCCGGATCGGCGAGCAGCGTGTTGAGCTCGTCGCGCTTCTGCTTGGTGCCGGCCAGAATGACCTTCTGGTCGATCTTGACCACGGTGGTCGCCGGGGCCGAGGCCTCGACGCGGATGGGGTCGTTGAGCAGGCCCTTGGCGAGCTTGGCGATCTCGTCGGACATGGTGGCCGAGAACATCGCCGTCTGCCGGCGCGGGCCGATGGCGGCTGCGATCTGCCGCACGGCGCCGATGAAGCCCATGTCGAGCATGCGGTCGGCCTCGTCGAGCACCAGCCAGCGGGTCTCGTTGAGCCTGATCTTTCTGTCGTCGATCAGGTCCTTGAGGCGGCCGGGGGTGGCGACGACGACGTCGACGCCGCGGGCGATCTTGTTGACCTGCGCCGAGCGTGAGGTGCCGCCGAGCACCAGCACGGTCGAGAGCTTCTTTTCGCTGAGCGAACGGAGCACTTCGTCGATCTGCACCGCGAGCTCGCGGGTCGGCGCGAGGATCAGCGCGCGGGTGGTCAATGGGTTGGCGCGGCCGGGCAGCGCGGCGAGGCCGGCCAGGATCGGCAGGCCGAAGGCCGCGGTCTTGCCCGAGCCGGTCTGGGCGATGCCCATGATGTCACGGCCTTCGAGCTGCGGCTTGATCGCCTTGGCCTGGATGGCGGTGGGGGTGGCGAACCCGGCTTTGTCGAGGGCGCGCAACAGCGGCGCCGGCAGGCCGAGATCGGAAAAGGACTGAGTCACGTAGATATCCATGATTGGCCGGGCGCCAGCCAATCGGCACCACGGCGGCCCCGCGCGTTCAGGTGGCGGGGCGTTGATCAAAGCAAAGCGGAAGAGGAATTCTGCCGCGGTTGCGTTCCCACCCGGATGATGTCGCGCAACAGTTGCGCTCCGGGGGACTTCGCCGCTCACCGCATTGGCCGATAAGAAGAGAAGCCGGTCGGCCACGGCCGGAAAGCTCCGCCGGGCGACGCCGGCTTATATGGGCAATCCACCCACAAACACAAGGCTTTCGTTTCGTCACGATGAACAGTCCGTGCAGCGCGGCGCTTGACGGCGATCAACACCTCAGGCGGCGCGGCGCGTAGCCTCGCGCTCCATGGTCATCCCGACCGCGCCGTCCTGGAGGCAACAAATGAACAGCTGGCTTCGCCGTGCAGCAGGTACCGCCATTGCGCTTGGGTTTGTCGCCCTGTCGACAACCACCCATGCCGCAACCGTCGTCAAGGTCGAGCTCTGGGACCAGGGCGCCGGCGCGCAGATGCGGACCGATCTCGCCTACCCCGCCGGCGATGCCCAGCATGCCGCGGCCACCATGGGCGTGAAGCTTTCGACCAGCCGGGCCACGGCAGGCGTCGTCATCTTCCAGGTGGCCAACACCTCCAAGGACACCGTACACGAGATGATCGTGGTCAAGCTGGCGGATCCCGGCAAACCGCTGAGCTACGACGCCAAAGCGCAGACTCTCGACGAAGACAAGATCGGCTATGTCGGCGAGGTCGAGGAGCTCGATCCAGGCAAGTCGGGGACCCTCACCAAGCCGCTCAAGGCAGGCGACTACCTGCTCATCTGCAATGTCGCCGGGCATTTCGCGGCGGGCATGTGGACCGAGTTCACCGTCACCAAATAGGGCCCACGGGCCGTCGCTGCCGGCCGCCCCGGGCGGCCGGACGCCCCCCGGGCGCCGATGGTCGACAGCCGCGCCGGCTTATCCTAGCTTGGCGCCGGCAGCGCCAGTGCGGCGCATCCGGGGGACGACCATCGACATGACCGAGACCAACTGGGCCGGCAACATCGCCTATGCCGCCGGCAGCATCAGCGTGCCACGCACGGTGAGCGAGGTGCAGGCCGCCATGCAGGCGGCGACCAAGCTCCGGCCGCTCGGCTCGCGGCACTCGTTCAACCGCATCTCCGACACCGCGGGGACGCTGCTGTCGCTGCGCGGGCTCGAGCGCCGCTTCGAGCTCGACCGCGCCGCCCGCACCGTCACCGTCGACGGCGGCATGACCTATGGCGAGCTCGGGCCGCGGCTCGCCGAAGCGGGCTATGCGCTGCACAATCTCGCCTCGCTGCCGCACATTTCGATCGTGGGCGCGGTGGCCACGGCGACGCACGGCTCGGGCAATGCCAACCGCAACCTCGCCGGCGCGGTCGCGAGCCTCGAGCTGGTCACGGCGGCGGGCGACATCGTGCGGCTTAAGCGCGGCGACGCCGACTTCGACGGCGCCGTGGTGAACCTGGGCGCGCTCGGCGTCGTCATCGCCATCACGCTCGATCTCGAGCCCGCTTTCGAGGTGCGCCAGAACGTCTATCTCGACATGCCGTTCGAGACCTATGTCGAGAACTTCGAGGCGATCACCGGCAGCGCCTACTCGGTCAGCGCCTTCACGCATTGGTGCGACGACACGATCGCGCACGTCTGGCTCAAATCGCGCGCCGGCGAAGCCGAGCGCCACGGGGATCTCTTCGGGGCCCGGGCGGCCGCCGTGGGCTACCACCCCATCACCGGCATGGATGCAACTCCGACCACCGACCAGCTGGGTGCGCCGGGGCCGTGGCACCTGCGGCTGCCGCATTTCAAGCTCGAATTCACGCCGAGCAACGGCAACGAGCTGCAGTCGGAATATTTCGTTGCGCGCGCCGACGGGCCGGCGGCGCTGCGGGCGCTGCATGCCGTGCAGGACCGGTTCGCGCCGCATCTGATGGTGGGCGAGCTGCGCACCGTCGCCGCCGACACGCTGTGGCTGAGCTCGGCCTACGAACAGGACTGCCTCGCCTTCCACTTCACCTGGCAGCCGGACTGGCCGGCGGTGCAGCACGTGCTGCCGGTGATCGAGGCGGCGCTCAGCCCGTTCAGGGTGCGGCCGCACTGGGGCAAGCTTTTCACCATGCCCAAGGCGGAGATTGCGACGCGCTGGAGCCGCATCGACGACTTCCGGGCGCTGGCCGGCCGCTACGACCCCGCGGGCAAATTCCGCAACGACTTCCTCGACGCGACCGTGTTCTAGGCCTCGCCCAGCGCGGCGAGCATCTCCTCGATGCGGAGCGGCTTCTGCCAGCGCGGGCGCTGCGCGTGCCGGTCGGGGATGGCGCCGGATTCGTAGCCGGTGGCAAAGACGAAGGGCAGCTCGCGTCGTGCCAGCTCGTCGGCAATGGCAAAACTCACCTTGCCCTTGAGGTTGATGTCGAGGATGGCGAGGTCGGGACGCTCGCGCTCGAGCAACGCGAAGGCCTCCTCCACCGTTGAGACGGGGCCGACGACAATCGCTCCGGCCTCGTCCAGAGCCTGGGCAAGGTCGTCGGCGATAAAATACTCGTCCTCGACCACCAGGACGCGACGACCGACGAGTCTTTTCAAATAATCCCCCGCAGCGGACCTCGACGTGGTTACGAGCCCGGCAGGCCCACGCACTAACATGGGTTAGTTCACATGGTTCGTTCCGGCATCATAAGTCTGGCGTCGCGGAGGACCGGGTTGTCCAATCCCCTCGTCGAAAAGCTCGGGCACTTCGTCAAGCTGGCACCGCCCGACCGGCAGATGATCCAACGCATCAGCAGCGAACGCACGCGCGATTTCGGGGCCCGCGAGGACATCATCCAGGAGGGCGACCGGCCCGAGCACATCAATCTCATCCTCAGCGGCTGGGCCTGCCGCTACAAGGTGCTCGAAGACGGACGCCGACAGGTGATCGCCTTCTTCCTGCCGGGCGACCTGTGCGACCTCAACGTGTTCGTGCTCCGGCAGATGGACCATTCGATCGCGGCGATTACGCGCGTCACGGCATCGGAGATTTCGCGCTCGGGCTTCGACGAGCTGATGCTGGCCCATCCGCGCATCACGCAGGCCCTGTGGTGGGAGTCGCTGGTGGCGGCGGCGACGCAGCGCGAATGGGCCGTCAACCTCGGACAGCGCGATGCCACCGAGCGCATGGCTCATCTGTTCTGCGAGCTATTTCTGCGCCTGCGGACCGTCGGGCTCGCGCGCGAAAACAGCATCGACATGCCGCTGACCCAGTCCGAGCTGGGCGAGGCGACCGGCCTCTCGGCGGTGCACGTCAACCGCACGTTGCAGGAACTGCGGGCGCTCGGCTTGATTGTGCTCAAGGACCGGACGCTGACGATTCCGGACTTCGGGGCATTGAAGGACGTCGCGTTGTTCAATGCCAACTATCTGCACCTCGAACACGAGGGCCGGCACCTGGATGCGAACGAAGCCTAGGAGGGCAGTCCCCAGATGAGCGCCCACGGGAAGCGCCCACCCGGCGACAGCGGGACGGCGCGCCGCATCTTTGAGTTCGACTGGAGCAAGACGCCGCTCGGACCGATCGAGGATTGGCCACCCCTCTTGCGGTCCACCGTGCTGGCGACACTCGCCGGTGACGATGCCGGG
>JBQCIY010000048.1:0-12799 GCA_051953275.1 Devosia sp.
GAGTCGTCCCGTGGTGGGCCAAAGCGGGAGCCGAGGCGGATGGCACAGTTCCACCGCCCTCTACGCAGCGTATGCCTGAATCCACCCCAACGCGTCGGCGGGACGAAGGTCCCATAAGTTGCCGACTACCGGCTTGGACCCAAGTCCCGCCGAGGCCGCTACAAATACCAGCGGCCAGCTCTTTGACATCGCCGGACGGGCCGGCGGACGCTTCAAAAGCGGTTGGCCGAGCGAGCCCGTTCGGGATCGATCGGACAGAGCGCAAACAAAGCCCCGGTTGGCCGAGCGAGCCTTCTTCAGGCTCCCTCGGACAGAGCGCAAACAAAACCCCGGTTGGCCGAGCGAGTCGATCGGACAGAGCGAGCAAAAGCGACCCCATCACGTCCACAGCACAACATGACGCTGGAAACCGGGACCGTCCTCGTCCTAACCTTGCCGCCTTACGGGTTCACTGGGGAGATCAGATATGAATACCATCCTGTCGCGGCTCATGTTCGCCGCCCTGCTCGGCGTTTCGGCGCCGATGGCGATTTCTGCGCCGGCGCTCGCCGACAACGTCAAGATCACCGTCGTCGGCGTCGGCGACATTTATGGGTTCGAGGGCGGCAAGGTGCGCGGTGGCTTCGCCCGCCTCAATGCCGTGGCCAAGGCCGAGAAGGCCGCCAACCCCAACACGCTCTACGTGTTCGATGGCGACATGATCTCGCCGTCACTTCTCTCCGGTCTCGACCAGGGCGCCAACACGATCGAGCTCACCAATGTGGTGCCGTTCGATCTCGCCGTCCCTGGCAACCATGAGTTCGACTTCGGACCTTCGGTGTTTCTCGATCGCGTCAAGCAGTCGGCCTATCCCTGGGCCGCCATCAACGTCGAGGGGCCGGACGGCAAACCCGTGCCGGGCGTCGGCCACGACACAGTGATGAAGGACATCGCCGGCGTGAAAGTGGCCCTCGTTCCGGTCGAGCTCGACCAGACCCCGTCGCTCGCGACCACCAAGGACTGGAAGTTCGACCCCACCGTCGCCTCGGCGCTCGATGCAGCCCAGAAGGCGCGCGCCGATGGCGCCGATATCGTCATCGCCGTCGTGCACGCGGCGCACGAGCAGGACTATGCGCTGCAGGACAGCCACAAGTTCGACCTGATCGTTTCCGGTCACGACCACGATCTGCGCATGGGCTATGACGGCATCTCGGCCTATGTCGAAACCTCGACCGAGGCCAATTACCTACCGATCGTCGACCTCAACGTCACGGTTACGCCGGCCTCGGGCGACAAGAAGCGCAGCGTCAAATGGGAGCCCGAATTCCGCATCGTGGACACGGCCACGGTGACGCCCGACCCCGACACGCAAAAGATCGTCGAGCAACTGAAAACCAAGCTCAGTGCCGATCTCGACGTACAGATCGGCACGACCACCGGCGAGCTCGACAGTCGCGAGGCGACGGTGCGCGGTGAGGAAAGCGCCATGGGTGATCTGATCGCCGATGCGCTCAAAGCCCAGACCGGCGCCGACGTGGCCATCACCAATGGGGGCGGCATCCGCGGCAACAAGGTCTATCCGGCGGGGACCACTCTCACCCGCCGCGACGTCTTCACCGAGCTCCCGTTCGGCAACAAGACGGTGGTCGCCGAGATCAGCGGTGCCGACCTGCTCGCGGCGCTCGAGAATGGCTTCAGCCAGGTCGAACAGGTTGCCGGCCGCTTCCCGCAGGTCGCGGGGCTGACCGTGGTCGCCGATCTCAGCAAGGCGCCCGGGTCGCGTGTCCAGAACGTCATGGTCAACGGCAAAGCGCTCGATCCGGCTGCGACCTACAAGGTCGCAACCAACGACTACATGCTGGGCGGCGGCGACGGCTACACGGCGCTGGGCAAGGGCAAGACGCTGGTCTCGGCCGAGGCTGCGCACCTCATGGCCTCCGACGTCATCGACTACATAGCGGCCCACAAGACGGTGGACGCCAAGGTCGACGGCCGCATCACCATCAAGAAGTAGACGCCTTCGCCACAACGGGTTAGAGGGGCGGCAGCGATGCCGCCCTTCGTCTTTTCAAGGAGCAACATGCCCAGGTTCGTCAGCGTCGGCGAGTGCATGGTGGAGATGTCGGAGGACGCGAGCGGCCTCTACCGGCTGGGTTATGCCGGCGACACGCTAAACACCGCCTGGTATGCGCGGGCCCGCCTACCCGATGATTGGGACGTCGACTACGTCACCGCCCTCGGCGACGATCTCTACTCGCAGCAGATGGTCGAGTTCATCGCCGATGCCGGCATCGGCACCGGCCACATCCAGAAGGTCGAAGGGCGCCGCCCGGGCCTCTACCTGATCCATCAGGAACATGGCGACCGCCACTTCACCTACTGGCGCGGCCAGTCCGCGGCGCGGCTGATGGCGGAGGTCCCCGAGGCGCTGCAGCAGGCCATCGCCGGCGCCGATATCGCATATTTCTCCGGCATCAGCCTCGCCATCCTGCCGCCGCGCGGCCGCGGCAAGCTGATGCAGGCAGTCCACCTCGCGCGGCAGGCCGGCGCAAAGGTTGCCTTCGACCCCAACGAGCGCCCGGCGCTGTGGACCAGCGCCCGAGTCATGGGGTCGACCATTACGGCGGCCGCCATCGTCGCCGATATCGTGCTGCCGACCTTTCCGGATGAAGCGGCGCTGTTCGGCGATGCGAGCCCGCCGGCCGTGGCCGAGCGCTATCTGAATGCGGGGGCCGAAGAAGTGGTGGTCAAGAACGGCGGCGAGCCGGCCTTTGTCGCCTGGCGTGGCGGCAGCGACTGGGTTGCGCCCCTGCCCGGCGCCAACAGCGTCGATCCCACCGGCGCCGGCGACAGCTTCAACGGCGCCTACCTCGCCGCCCGCGCGCAGGGTATCGCCCCGCTCGAGGCGGCGCGGATGGCGCACGCCACCGCCGCCATCGTCATCGGGCATCGCGGCGCGCTGGTGCCGCACAGCGTCCTCGGCTGACTAGAACATCCCTGTACCCGAGGCCATGTACGCTTCCTCCTCCGGTGTCGAGGGTCGCCCGAGCGCCGCGTTGCGGCGGGGAAAGCGGCCGAAGCGGCGGATGACGTCCGCGTGGCCTTCGGCATATTTGAGCATGTCCGCATCGCCGAGCGCCGTGTGCAGCCGCACCGATTCCTTCTGGATCAGCGGCGACTCCGAATGCATGAACGGCAGTAGTACGAACATGCGCTGCGGCAGCGGCAGGAAATTGTGGTGGCCACCGCCCACCGCCTCCTCGGCGAGCCCCAGCGCCAGCGGATCGGCGGCAAAGGCCTGCGCCTTGCCGCGATGGATCTGGCGCGAGAACTGGTCGAGCACGATGATCTCGGCCAGCCGTCCGCTGGGTGTCGAGCGCCAGCCCCAGCCTTCGCCGCGGGACAGCGCAGCGTGGGTGGCAGCAAAGCCAGCCGTGATCTCGGCGTCGAATTCGGGCCTGGCTCCGAACCAGTCGTCCTGGCCATGGTCCTCGAACCAGAATTTGAGTACGTCCGCAGGGTTGGTCATGGAGGCGATGTTAACGGATTCGGCGCAGGAGTCATGCCGTTCCAACGGAGGCCTTCATGCGGCTCGTCAAGCTCACCACCGACGACAACCCGGTGTTCGTCAACCCCGACTTCGTGGTGTCGGTGCGCAAGGGCATGAAGGACACCGCGGTGCAGACCACCGCCGCTGCCTATACGGTCAAGGAGTCGCCGGAGGTCGTCGCGCGCCTCCTCGGGGCCGAGGAGCTGGCGCTCGATGTCACGCCGTCGCTGCCGAAAATGATCGACGGCTAGTTCGCCGTCACGATCCTGACGAGGTTGCCCGAGGGGTCACGGGCCTCGATGCCGCCGCCGATTTCGGCGAATTCGTAGTGATGGTGCGTCAGTCTCGCCCGCACATCGCCCAGCGTTGCCTCGTCGGGCAGCACGATGGTGAACCAGCGCAGGCCCGCCGAGCCCGCCGGCGCCTGCGCGGCGTTGGGCCCGGCCCAGATGTTGAAGGCGACGGTGTGAGGTGTGTAGTCGAGCCCGACATCGCCCATGCCGAACTGCTTGATGATGAACAGCCCGCCGAAGCCGATCCCGTCGCGATAAAAGTCCATCGAGCGATAGAGGTCGTTGACGTGGACATGCACGTGACCGATGCGCGTCCCCGCCGGCATGGTCGCCTCGAGCTTTGGCGACGGACCGAGCTCGTCGAGCAGGCCCTGCAGGTCGATCGGCTCGCGACCTGAATGGGGCTTGCCATCGGTGGTGGTCGCATAGGCGCCGGCCTCGGGGTCGCCCAGCGTGCCCCGCCAGGGCGTCTCGAAGGTGATCTCGATGCCGTTGCCATCGAGGTCCCACAGGTAGATCGCTTCCGAGACGAGATGGTCGGTCGGCGAAATCTGCACCCGGCGCTGCAGCGCGCGGACCGCGAACTGCGCCAGGTCGGTGCGCTTCGGGACATGGATCGCGACGTGATAGAGGCCGGTGGTGCGCGGCACGACCGGGCGGACCGCGCCGGTCTCGAGCTCGATCAGTACTTTGCCGCCGACGCCCAGCTTGAGCACGTTGCCCTCCTCGGCGACGAGCTCCAGCCCAACGACGTCGCGCCAGATGGCCAGCGCCGTGTCGCGGCCGGTCACCGCGAGATGGACGGGGCCGAGCTTCGTCGTGAGCGGCAACGCCGGGGTGCTGCGGACTTTGGCCTGGGATTCGACGGGGAAGATCATCTTCGCCTCCGGAATGGACTGAACCCGATATAGGCCTGCCCGCCGCCGGGGGAAACGGGCAGAGGTTCAGCGCAACCGAAGGCTTCGTTCGCTTTGCCGCACCAATCAGGCGATGCGCCGCCGTCGATACTCGCTCGCGAGCCATACCACCACGACGGCGAACACGATGCCCGAGATCATCGAGGTCCAGTTGATCTGCTGGACCAGAAGCCAGGTGTATGTGCGCACATCGAAGGGGATCGGCGCGGCCACCATGAAGGTCCATTGCGTGTCCGACAGGCCGAACTGCCAGCGGTGGCTCAGGTAGCCCCAGATGTAGCCGCCGCGGGGAATCTGGGCGAACGCCACCATATTCTCCATGGCGATGAGGACACCGGGGATAGCGAAGGCAAGCGGCAGGCTCCAGCGACCGAACACCGTCGACAGCCCGGCCACCCAGGCAAGGAACGGCGCATACCAGAGCATCGCCATGAAGTAGTAGACGATGGCGAACAGGCTGATATTGGCAAAGCTGACGATCGCCTGCCCGGGATTGGGCACCGGCACGATCGGCACGTTGAGCGAGGCGACGTTCAGCAGGATCAGGAAAATCAGCCCGCTGACCATGCCGATGACGAGGATGATGAACGGCAGGAAGGTGACGCCAGCAAGGAATTTCGAGCCCATGATCTTGAGGTCGCCCACCGGCATCGACTTCCAGAACAGCATCGCATTGTTGCGGCGGTCGGCACTGAACGCGTCGCCGAAATAAAAGAACAGCGCGATACCGGCATAAGCGAGCCACAACGCCAGGAGCAGCACATAGCCGAGTTCGAACAGCTTCAGCCCGTTGCCGAACTGGAAACCGTTCGTGAGATGGACGCGATTGAGCGCGATGCCCGAAGCCGACGACAGTGTGAACAGCGCCAGGATGCCGAGCGGGAAGTAGAAGAATGGGATGCGGTGCTCGATGAACTCGCGGAAGACGAGCGCCCACCAGGATCGAATCGACCGCATCAATGCGCTCCCTGCTCGCGCGTCATCAGCGCCACGAAGAGATCTGAGAGGGTCGGCGTCGTGACCGTCCCCAGCGCCGCCAGCGCCTCGCGGTCGCCGCCGTCATAGACCATCACGGTCTGGCCGAAGCGCGTCTCCGAAAAGACCGGCCCCGCGGCCTTCGCGGCGTCGGCCTGGTCCGGCGCCACCACCAGCTGCGTGAAGCGTTTGCCAACGTCTTCCATGGTCGTGTTGAGGATCACCGAGCCGTCGCGGATGAACATGATGTCCGAGAGCATGAACTCGATCTCGTCCACCTGGTGCGTGGTGATCAGCAGCGTTCGCTCGGCCGTCATGTAGTCCTCGAGCAGCCGACGGTAGAAGCGCTTGCGGTAGGTGATGTCGAGGCCGAGGGTCGGCTCGTCGAGCACCAGCAGTCGCGCGTCGATCGCCAGCACCACCGCGAGATGCAGCTGAGCCAGCATGCCTTTGCTGAGGTTGCCGATCAGCGCACCGGTCTTGACGTCGGTGCCCTCGAGGAAGCTCAGGGCCCGCGCGGCCGAGAAGTTGGGGTGGATGTCGCTCAGCATCGCGAAGAGCTCGCGCACCTTGAGAAAGCGCGGCAAGCTCGCGACGTCGGAGATGAAGGCGACGTCGCGCATCAGCCGCGCGCGATGGCGATACGGATCCTCGCCCAGCACCCGGACCGACCCCTCGTACGAGGTGAGGCCGAGCATGGCATTGAGCGTCGTCGTCTTGCCGGCGCCGTTGTGGCCGATGAGGCCGTAGATGCGGCCGGGCGGAATGTCGAAGTCGAGCCCGTGCAGGATTTCGTTGCGGCCGAAGCGCTTCTTGAGGCCGCGGACGGAGACAATGGGACCGGTCATTGGCGCGGCTCCTTGAGCAAGCTGTCGAGGTCGAGTCCGAGAGTTTTGATGCGGTCGCGCAGGCGCGGCCACTCGTCTTTCAGGAAAACGTCGCGTTCGTAAGCCAGCAGGCGGTCGCGCGCCCCGGCGGCGACGAACATGCCCATGCCGCGCCGGCTCTCGACGATGCCAAGATCGACCAGGGCGTCATAAGCGCGGGTCACGGTGAGGGGGTTCACCGAAAGGTCTGCGGCAATGCTGCGCACCGACGGCAGGGCCTCACCCTCGCCCACCGCGCCAGTCAAAATCATGCCGGCGATCCGCTCGCGGATCTGCAGGAAGATCGGCTGGGTTTCAGTGAAGGAGGGCATTAGCGACCTGATGTAGTGTGGTACACATCTAATACACTATGACGGCAGAGACAAGCCCGCGGAACGGGTCACGTGCGCTCACGTTTTCTCTTCGTGGAGGACGCAAGAATGAGCTATTTCGCCCAAAAAGCCCGTTTCGTGGACATTCCGTCGATCGTCGTGGTCATTCTGGCGGTCGGGGCGCCGCTGGTCGCGCTGCTGTTTTAGAGCAACGGGACCGGCTCAGGCCCGTCCGAACTCATCCTCGATGCGGATGATGTCGTCCTCGCCCAGATAGGATCCGGTCTGGACCTCGATCAATTCGAGCAGGATCTTGCCGGGGTTGGCGAGGCGATGCACGCAGCCGAGCGGCAGGTAGATCGATTCGTTCTCGGTGAGCATCGAGACTTTGCCGTCGATCGTTACCTCCGCAGTGCCCGACACAACCACCCAGTGCTCGGCACGATGGTGGTGCTTTTGCAGGCTGAGCTTCTTGCCCGGCTTCACGAACAGCCGCTTCACCTGGAACCGCGCGCCGTTGAGCACCGAGGAATAGCCGCCCCACGGCCGGTAGGCGGTGCGGTGGATTTCGGTGATGGTCTGGGTATCGGCCTTGCCCCGCAGCGTCTTGACCATCTGCCCGACCTTCTGGGCCTCGCTGAGCTTGCCGACGTAAACGGCGTCTTCGGTGGCAATCACGGCGACGTCGTCGAGCCCCTCGACGGCGACATGCGCCTTCTCGGTAAGGACGAAGGAGTTGGTGGTGTTGCTGAGCGTCGCATCGCCAAGAACGGCGTTCTGCTGCGCATCCTTGGCCGAGACTTTCCACACGGCGTCCCAGCTGCCCAGGTCCGACCACGGGAAGGTCACCGGGATCAGGGTGATCAGCTTGGTCTTTTCGAAGATCGCGTAGTCGACCGAAATATTGGGCGCCTGCTCGAAGCTCTCGAGGTCGAGGCGCGTGAAGTCGAGATCGGACTTGGCCTTTTCGACGGCGGCGGTAGCCGCCTCGAAGCTTTCGGGCGACAGCGTCCGGCATTCGCTGAGGAACGTTCCGGCGCCGAGCATGAACATTCCCGAGTTCCAGTAGAACCCGCCTTGCGCCAGCATGGCCTTCGCTTTGTCAGCGTCGGGCTTTTCGACGAAACGCGCAACCTCGCGGGTGCCGTCGCCGCGGTCCTTGCCGGCCTCGATATAGCCGTAGCCGGTCTCCGGGCTCGTCGGGGTGATGCCGAACGTGACGAGCCGCCCGGCGGCGGCCGCCGCATTGGCCGTGTCCACCGACCGCCAGTAATTGTCGTCAGTGGTCACGGAATGATCGGAGGGCAGCACGTGCAGCACCGCCGCCGCACCGAACTGCCGCTCGGCGAACACGGCGGCTGCCGCGATCGCGGCAGTGGTGTTGCGCGCCACCGGCTCGAGCAGAACACCGGCAAGCGCGATGCCCAGTTCCTCGGCCTGCTCGCCGACGATGAAGCGGTATTCCGCATTGGTGATGACGATCGGAGCGCCGTAGCGCGAGCCGTCGGCGACGCGCTGCAGCGTTTCCTGGAATGGCGACAGCCTGCCGGTGAGTTGCAGGAACTGCTTGGGCCGGGCCGAGCGCGACAGGGGCCAGAGCCGCGTCCCCTGCCCGCCGGCAAGGATTACGGGGATCATTTGGCTCGGCATTTCGGCTCCTTGGATAGAACGGTGGCGGACACTATCCGCCGATCGCGGCGGCTCGCAAGTCTCAAGCCAAACCGCGTCGGAATTGGGTTAAGCCTGCCCTCAAAACACCCCGCGGGGCTTCACGTTCCGCCGCCGGGCAGCCATAGTCCGGCCGTCTAACGGATGATCAGGACGCCAAGCCCCGGGGGAAAGTCATGGCCAGTGGTTTTCGTCTGGTGCGCCGGATGGCTCTGCTTTCGGCACTGGCGCCGCTCGGTTGCGTCGGCGGCATGGCGACCACGGCACAGGCGCATGAAAACTACGCGCTCATCGTCGCCGACAGCGACTACCCCAATCTCGACCAGAAGTACTGGCTCAAGGGCCCGAAGAACGACGAGATCCTGGTCCGCGATTACCTCCTCGACAGCGCGCCGGTAAAGTTCGCGCCGCAGAACGTCGTCGCGCTCGGCTCCGGCGACGGGCTGCAGCTCGGCACCCACAAGAATATCCTCGACGCGCTGGCCCGGATCGCCGCCGAGGCGAAGGCGGGTGACTTTGTCTATCTGCACTTTTCCGGCCACGGCTCGCAGCAGCCGGCCACCCGCGACAGCACCGAGGCCGACGGGCGCGACGAGGTGTTCCTGTCCGCCGACACCGAGATGGCGACGGCCGACAATCCGAGCGTCTTGCCCAACGTCCTAACCGACAATGAGATGGGCGCAGCGCTGCGGGCCATCCGCAAGACCGGCGCCTTCGTTTGGGTGGTGTTCGATAGCTGCCACTCGGGCAGCATGACGCGCGGCGCCCCGACCGGCGGAGACGTGGCCGACCGTAGGATCGACCCCAGCGATCTCGGCATCCCCGCCAGCGCCTTCACCGTGCCGGCGCCCAGCGAGGACAGCGGCGACCGCGCCGTGCCGCTGGGGGCCGACGCCTATGCCGACGATGCGAGCGACCCCACGATGGGCGGGCTCGTCGCCTTCTTCGCCGCACAGACCACCGAGACCACGCAAGAGCACGGCTTCCCGGTGCAGCAGGCCGACGGCACCGTGGCGCAGGTGCCGTACGGAGTCTTCACCTACACGATCTTTTCGGCGCTCGCGAAGAACCCGAACATGACCTACCGGCAACTGGCGCAAAGCGTGCTCGCTTCCTACGCCGCCCAGAACGTCTTGAAGCCAACGCCGGTGTTCGAGGGCAAGCTCGACGCGCCGGTGTTCGGCAGCACCGACGCGGCGGATGCCGAGCAATGGCCGACGGTGGTCGGCAGCGATGGCTCCCTCAGCATCTCGGCCGGGCAGCTCCAGGGGCTGGCCGCCGGCAGCAAACTTCTCCTTCTGCCCGACCCCGCGGCGTCCGACGATCAGGCCATCGGCCTCATGCAGGTCGAGAGCGCCACGCAGTTGCGCTCGAGGCTCGTTCCCGCTGGCGACGACAAGCACCCGCTCATCGCGCCGGGCGACATTCCGACCGGCGCCTATGTGCGGCTCGAGCAGGTAACCTATCCGTTCGAACTGACGGTCAGCCGGCCCGATGCGAAGACGACCGATGCGGGCCAGGTGGCCGCTGTCGATGCGGCTCTCGCAGCAATCGGGGCGGACCCCAAGGTGCCCCTGAGGCTCAGCGTCGTCGATGCCGGCCAGCCGGCCGATGTCCGTCTCGCGCTGCTGTCCGAAGACCAGGTGGCGCGGCTCAGCGGCGCAGCGACACCGCAGAAGAGCTCGTACGACCCGACGCCCAAACTCTGGCTGCTGCCCTCGACGGGTGAAGTCTCGCTCGATCCGGCGCGCGAAGCGCCCTCGATGCCGGCGCCGGCTGCCGGTGCCGCGGCGCCCCAGGATTTTGCCAAGTCGCTCGAATCCAATCTCGTCACCATCTTCCGTGCCACCGGCCTGTCGCGGCTGAGCGAGACCTCGACCTACAAGCCGAAGGATTTTGCGCTGCACTTCGGTCTGCAGGCGGCCGGCAGCGACACCATCGCGCCGATGGACGCCACGCAGACGCCGGTCATCCGTCCGGGCGATCGCCTGCACGTCGAGCTCACCAACGCGTCCGGCAAGCCGATGGACCTCAACGTCCTCTACGTCGACCACGACTACGGCATCACGCTGATCTGCCAGGCGCACCTCGCGCCGGGCGACCATCTGTTTCAGCCGATGGCCGACATCTCGCCCAGTGACATGGGCAGCGAGCGGCTCGTCGCCGTGCTCAATGAAAGCGGCAAGGACCTCACCGACCTGAGCTTCCTCACCCAACCGGGCCTGCCCACCCTGACCAGGGGCATCAGGGACAACAGCCTCATCGGCATGCTCGCCGACCTGGGTTCGGGCATCCCGACGCGCGGCCCGACCATCGCCGCCGCCGCCGACAGCAAGACCCCGCGCGGCGCCGTTGTGATGTTGCCGGTCGAGGCCCTCGCCGCCACCGGCAAGGACCCCGCCTCCGGCATCACCCCTAACGACCCCCGCCAGCCCGAAGGCTCATGCGCGGGCCAGTGAGCACTAGAACCTACTTATAGTTGTCCTGGATGAACTGGAAATAGGCGTCGATCAGGCGCACGCCGTAGTTCACCTTGTCGTCTTCGGCGACGTTGAGGCCGCGGATGTAGAGGTTGGACTTGCCGTCGTCGATCCACATCGCGCTGCCCGACGAACCGGAATAGGTGCCGCAGGTGTGCCAGAACACCTGGTCGCCGAAGTTGGCGGCGGGCACGTCGCAAGTCGATTGCCACATCGTGCCCTCGGGCTTGTCGCCGGGATAGCTCAGGATCGTCGCCTTCATCTCTGAGGCGTCGTCGACCTCGAAGCCCATCCAGCCCACGGTGTTGCCGGCGTCCTCCTGCAGCTCGACCACGGCGAGGTCCCACGGCATCACCGAGCCATAGTTCTGGCCGTCGTAGTCCGAAACGAAGCCCTTGAGGATGTTAACGCTGGCCCAGTCGAAGCTGCCATGGGGCGCGTTCTGCGCATCGGTGGCGCCGGGGATGAACTTGATGTCCTTCGCCCAGCCGGCGGTCGCGAGATCGTAGACGCAGTGCGCCGCGGTCAGCACCGTCTTGGGTCCGATCAGCGTGCCGGTGCAGGTCGACCACTTGCCCGTCTGGTCTTCGGTCCAGAGCCAGCCGACGGCGACCGCCGGGTAGGAGCTTGCATCGGTTACCTGGCTGCGGGTGTCGCCGGGACCGGCGAGGCCGCCGGAATGCGCCGACGGCTTGGACCCCTTGATCTCGGTGTCGAGGATGCCCCTGAGGCCTTCAGAGGCCGGCTGCTCGCTCACGCTTCCATCGCTGCTCAGCGTGATTGTGCCCATGCTCTCCGTGGCCGCGGCCAGATCGAGCGCCAGCGGCCCACGGCTCAGCGATGACGGGTCGACCTGCGGCACCGGCATCGGTACCGCCTTGCCGGGCGGCGTGAATGGCGCGGCGCGATTGACGCCGTCCGCGGCGCCCTGTCCCTTGCTTCCGGCAACGGAGTTGGCGGCAGACGCCGGGGTCGCGACCAGCGTTGTAACGACGAGCAGTCCGGCAAGCGACGTCGAGATACGGTTCGGCATGGAGAGCGTTTCCTGTGTTTGACCGTGACGCAATAGAAAAGAGGAAATCGCCGGGCGTCAATCGATCGGGGAGCCCGGTTGAACGGCGCTATAGATGACCGTGCGGTTGGTCGGATTTCCGACCGGATCGGCATTTCTTTGCGGCGGCTTTCGCGCACCGCTCGCCTACTTCTCCAGCCGCGCCAGCAGGCTCGACGTATCCCAGCGCCGGCCGCCCATCGCCTGCACGTCGGCGTAGAACTGGTCGACCAGCGCCGTCAGCGGCAGTTGGGCGCCGTTGGCTCGCGCCTCCTCGAGCACGATGCCGAGATCCTTGCGCATCCAGTCCACGGCAAAGCCGAAATCGTACTTGCCTGCGAGCATGGTCCTGTAACGGTTTTCCATCTGCCAGGACTGCGCCGCGCCCTTGCTGATCACGTCGATGACCGCAGCCACGTCCATGCCGGCGGCCTTGCCGAAATGCACCGCTTCGGCGAGGCCCTGCACCACGCCGGCGATGGCGATCTGGTTCATCATCTTTGCAAGTTGCCCTGAGCCCGAGGGGCCGAGCAGGCGGCAGGCCCGGGCGAAGCTCTGGATCACCGGGGCCGCTACATCGAACGCCGCCGGCGCGCCGCCGACCATCACCGTGAGCTGGCCGTTCTCGGCGCCGGCCTGGCCGCCCGAAACGGGCGCATCGAGAAAAGCAAAGCCCTGCTCTTCGGCC
>JBQCIY010000049.1:0-4987 GCA_051953275.1 Devosia sp.
AGTTCGGCGTAGCGGCCGCCTTTTTCGACGAGCTCGTCGTGCGTGCCCTGGTCGATCAGGCGGCCGTGGTCGAGAACGAGGATGCGGTTGGCATCGCGGATGGTGGCGAGGCGGTGGGCGATGACCAGCGTGGTGCGGCCGCGCATGAGGCGCTCGAGCGCGATCTGCACCAGCCGCTCGCTTTCGGCGTCGAGAGCGGAGGTGGCTTCGTCCAGCAGCAGGATCGGGGCATCCTTGAGCAGGGCGCGGGCGATGGCCAGCCGCTGCTTCTGGCCGCCCGAGAGCATGACGCCGCGCTCGCCGACGATCGAGTCGTAGCCGTTTTCGAGCTGGACGACGAAATCGTGGACCAGTGCGGCCCTGGCCGCGGCCTCGACCTCGGCGTCGGTGGCGTCAGGCTTGCCGAAGCGGATGTTCTCGGTGACGGTGCCGGCGAAGATCGTCGGCTCCTGCTCGACATAGGCGAAGCGATGGCGAAGGTCGGCGAGCCGCACGTCGCGGATGTCGAGACCGTCGACGAGCACACGGCCGGCGCTGACGTCGTAAAAGCGCTGGGCCAGGGCGAAGACGGTGCTCTTGCCGGCGCCGGACGCGCCGACCAGTGCGACGGTCTCGCCACGTTCCACCGCGAAATCGAGATCGGTGAGCACCTTCTCGTTGTCGCGTGTCTCGTAGGCGAAGCTCACATGCTCGAAGGCGATGGTGCCGAGCGGGGGCGACGGCAGCACTGCCGGGTGCGCCGTTTCGGTAATATTGGCCTTGGTGTGGAGGATCTCGATGAGACGCTCGGTGGCTCCCGACACCGTTTGCAGCGAGCCCATGACTTCGGAGATCGAGCTCAGGGCGTTGGTCGCCATCAGGGCGTAGATCATGAACTGGGCGAGCTGCCCGGCGGTGGCGTTGCCGTCGAACACCGCCTTGCTGCCCCACCAGATCAGCACCACGAGACCGACCACCACGAGAAACATGATGGTCGCGATCATCAGGGCACGGGCACGCAGACGCACGACTTCGGCGCGATAGGAGTCTTCGGCGCGGCCGGCATAGATTTGCGACTGGGCCGGTTCCTGCACGAAGCTCTTGATGGTCTTGCTGGCGCCGAGCGCCTCGGTCGCCATCGCCGACATCTCGGCCAGCGCATCCTGGGTACGGCGCGACATCTTGCGGAGCCGGCGGCCGATCATGATGGCCGGAATGATCGTCGCCGGGGCGATGATGACCACCGCCAGCGCCAGCCACCAGGAGGTGAGGAACATCAGGGCGACGGCGCCGACGATGGTGATCAGACCGCGCAGCGTCATCGACAGGCTGGAGCCGATGGCGCCGCGGATGGTGGCGACGTCGCCGTTGAGGCGCGAAGTCAGCTCACCGACGCGGTGGGTATCGTAGAAGGTGGCATCGAGCGTCAGCAAATGGTCGAAGGCCTCGCGCCGGAGGTCGGTCAGCACGCGTTCGCCGAGTACCGAGACGGAATAAAAGCGCAGGCCGCTCGAGATGGCCATGACGAAGGCGACGCCGATGATCAGCCAGCCGTAGTTCGCGATCTCGCCCAGGTTCTGCTGCACGAAGCCCTTGTCGACGATGCGGCCCGCAACGAACGGGATCACCAGCGAGGAAATCGCCGCAATCACCAGGAAACTGAGCGTGGAGATCACGCGCCAGCGGTAGCGCATGATGAATGGAATGAGGGCCCGCAGCGGCTGCAGCGATTTGGCGTCGAGGCGCTGCCCGGAGGCCTGCCGGCTCAACCGAGGCGTCACATTCGCGGCGATAGGCTGGGTGTCGGCGGCCAAAGTGTCCCCGATATAGGCAGATGCCTCAACCGCCGCAACCCGCACCCACGCCGCATGCGGCCCTTGCCGGAGTGGGGTTTTTTCTGTAGAGAGCGCGCCAACCAACGTTTTCGGCTCACCGGGCGCAGTTCTGCGCCCGTTTGATTTGAGGCTCCGCCATGAAGAAAGACATCCACCCCGATTACCACATGATCACCGTGGCGATGACCGACGGGACGACCTACCAGACGCGCTCGACCTACGGCAAAGAGGGCGATACGCTGCAGCTCGACATCGATCCCAAGACCCATCCGGCCTGGACGGGCGTGACGGGCAACCTGCTCGACCGCGGCGGCCGCGTCACCCGCTTCAAGGAGCGGTTCAAGGGGCTGGGCATCTGAGCGCAAGCACTTTTCAGGATTTGGCAAAGGCCCTGCTTCGGCGGGGCCTTTTCATTCAGGCCTGCAATTTGCCGAAGGCGGCCTTGAGGCGGGCGAGCTGGTCGCCGATCGAGCCTTCGGTGGCAGGCGGGGCGATTTCGGCGATGCCGCCGCGTTCGAGCTTGTCGAACTGCTGCACGCGCTCGAACAGCCGGTCGCCGTGGTCAATGTAGTCGCGCAGCGTTTGCGGCAACTGGTCGAAGCCCGGGCCGCCGCGCTCGGTGGGCGTTGCCGAGAATTTCACCTTTTCCTTTTCGGTGCGGGCATTTTCCGGCGTCAACTCGCCCTCGTTGACGGCCCGCTGCAGCAGCAGCCAGGAGGCGAGCTGCATCAAGCGCGTCGTGAGCCGCATGGATTCGGTGGCGTAGACGAAGGAGGCCTCGCGGGACAGGCCCCGGCTCTCGGTCCGGCCGTCGCCGTCGAGATAGGCGGCGACGTCCTCGATGAGGGTCATTCCCTCACGATAAAGCGCCGTGAAACCGCCCGAGGCCACGATGCGCGGCCCCAGCGCCACAGCGGATTTGTCGTTCGGATCGGTCATTTGCGCGCCACTCGCGCCCCTCGCAGGCGGGCCTGCTCAATCATTGGCATGTTGCGCGTTGAGGGAGGCTTAATGTGGGCGGACGCCGGAAAAGAAAAGAGCCGTCAAACGGCGGCTCTCGAGAGTTAACAGGGAGGCGTCAAACAGAGGGAGAACCGCTCTGCAAAGTCCAGAAACTGGACGATTGCGAAATTAACGCCAAGAAGTTAATCGGCCGTTAACGACAAGGACTTTCGTAACCTTGCCGAATGGTGAGCGGCCAGAGCGGGAAGAAACGGCCGCGAGCGCGGCCGTCGCCGCCGCTTCACAAGCGCTATGGGCTTTTCTATATAGCGCCACCGAAATCCAGTATCGCCGAGGGGAAGGGTCCGACATGGCCGGCCATTCGCACGCCAAAAACATCATGCATCGCAAGGGCAAGAGCGATGCGGCGCGGAGCAAGGTGTTTTCCAAGCTTGCCCGAGAAATTACCGTTGCCGCCAAGCTCGGCTCGCCCGATCCGGCATTCAATTCGCGCCTGCGCCTGGCCGTGGCGACCGCTCGCGGCCAGTCGATGCCGAAGGACAATATCGACCGGGCGATCAAGAAGGCCATCGGCGCCGAGGGCGAGAGCTACGAAGAAATCCGCTACGAGGGCTATGGCCCGGGCGGCGTCGCCATCATCGTCGAAGCGCTGACCGACAACCGCAACCGCACCGCCTCGAACGTGCGGTCGACCTTCTCCAAGAACGGCGGCGCACTGGGCGAGACCAATTCGGTCGGCTTCATGTTCGACCGGGTCGGCGAGATCTATTATCCGGCCTCGGTTGGCGATGCCGACAAGGTGATGGAGGCGGCGATCGAGGCGGGCGCCGAGGACGTCGAGTCCGACGAGGAAGGCCACTCGATCTACACCACGTTCGAATCGATGTCCGAGG
Organism: Devosia sp.; assembly: GCA_051953275.1. Taxonomy (GTDB): domain Bacteria; phylum Pseudomonadota; class Alphaproteobacteria; order Rhizobiales; family Devosiaceae; genus Devosia_A. The sequence goes on from JBQCIY010000049.1 coordinate 3,671, forward strand.
TGGCCGCGGCGCTCGAAAAGAGCCTGGGCGAGCCGGAATCGGCCAAGTTCGTGTTCAAGCCACAGAACTATGTTCCAGTGGATGCAGAGAAGGGTACGACGCTGCTCAAGCTGATCGGCATTCTCGAGGACGACGACGACGTGCAGAACGTCTATTCGAACTTCGACATGAGCGACGAGGACCTCGCCAAGGCGCAGGCCTGAGGCCCTGAAGGAGGCGCATGGGCAAGGGGCGGCTCGAAGCATTCAGCGACGGCGTGATGGCGGTGATCATCACCATCATGGTGCTCGAGCTGCACCCGCCGGAAGCGCCGACGCTGGCGGCGCTTGCCGGGATCGGGCATCCGTTCTTCGCCTATGTGCTGAGCTTCGTCTATGTCGGCATCTACTGGAACAACCACCATCACCTGTTCCAGTCGGTGAACCATGTGAACGGCCGGGTCCTGTGGACCAACAATTTCCTTTTGTTCTGCCTGTCTCTGGTGCCGTTTACCACCAACTGGATGGGTGAGACCGGTTTCGCACTGGTGCCAACGGTGATCTATGGCGTGAGCCTGTTCCTGCCGGGCTTCGCGTATTTCCTGCTGGCCTCGGCGCTGGTGGCGCTGCACGGCCGGGACTCGACGCTAGCGCGCGCCATGGGGCGCGGGGTCAAGGAATGGATGTCACTGGTGCTCTATGCGCTGGGCATCGCCGGCGCCTTCATCCATCCCTATGTGGCGTTCGCGTTCTACATGGCGGTGGCGGCGATGTGGTTCGTTCCCGACCGGCGCATCGAGGCGCGCCTGACCAGCGAAGACTAGGCCGCGACGAGCGCCGTTCCATTGCCGACGATCGGGGTGATTTCGACACGGTTGCGGCCGTGCTGCTTGGCGGCATAAAGCTGCCGGTCGGCGACGCGGAAGAGATCGGCGAAGGGCAAGGTGGCGGCAAATACCGCGCCCCCAACGCTCACCGAGAGCTCGTGCGGTGTGCCGGCCGGGGCGAAGGCCGTGGCGCTGACCGAGGCGCGGATGCGCTCAGCGACGCGTTCGGCCTGATCGGCATTGGCGCCCGGCAGGAAGACGCCGAACTCCTCGCCGCCGAGGCGGCCGACGATATCGGGCGCGCGCAGCATCGCCTTGATGGCGGCCGCGATGGCGATCAGCGCCTCGTCGCCGCGGTCGTGGCCGTAGCGATCGTTGACCGCCTTGAAGTTGTCGGCGTCGATGATGAGCAGTGCTCCGCCGGCTCTGCCGGCGCTGGCATGCACGTCCTTGAGATAGGCATCGACCAGTGTCGAGAACGCGGCACGGTTCATGACCTGCGTCAGGCCGTC
>JBQCIY010000050.1:0-11019 GCA_051953275.1 Devosia sp.
CCAACGGCTAGCTCTCATAGTTTACGGCGTGGACTACCAGGGTATCTAATCCTGTTTGCTCCCCACGCTTTCGCACCTCAGCGTCAGTACCGGACCAGTGAGCCGCCTTCGCCACTGGTGTTCTTCCTAATATCTACGAATTCCACCTCTACACTAGGAGTTCCACTCACCTCTTCCGGACTCAAGATCGCCAGTATCGAAGGCAGTTCTGGAGTTGAGCTCCAGGATTTCACCCCCGACTTAACGATCCGCCTACGTGCGCTTTACGCCCAGTAAATCCGAACAACGCTAGCCCCCTTCGTATTACCGCGGCTGCTGGCACGAAGTTAGCCGGGGCTTCTTCTGTAGGTACCGTCATTATCTTCCCTACTGAAAGAGCTTTACAACCCTAAGGCCTTCATCACTCACGCGGCATGGCTGGATCAGGCTTTCGCCCATTGTCCAATATTCCCCACTGCTGCCTCCCGTAGGAGTTTGGGCCGTGTCTCAGTCCCAATGTGGCTGATCATCCTCTCAGACCAGCTATGGATCGTCGCCTTGGTGGGCCATTACCTCACCAACTAGCTAATCCAACGCGGGCTCATCCAATTCCGATAAATCTTTCCCCCTTGGGGCGTATACGGTATTAGCTGAAGTTTCCCTCAGTTGTTCCGTAGAACTGGGTAGATTCCCACGCGTTACTCACCCGTCTGCCACTCCCCTTGCGGGGCGTTCGACTTGCATGTGTTAAGCCTGCCGCCAGCGTTCGTTCTGAGCCAGGATCAAACTCTCAAGTTTGATATCTGACTTGGTCGACGTCTGCACGTTTTGCGCTTGCATCTTGCGATGCAAATTGACGAGGACACACACCTGTCACTCCGCTCCGAAGAGCGTGTGATTGGTAGTGTACCTCTTAGAGAAAACGTACCGTCGAAGTCTGTTCGTCCAATCTCACGATCGGACCGCAAGAACCTCGCCGTCCACGTTTCCCTTTCTTCCATCTTCACAATGTCAAAGAGCGGACCCCAGGAGCCTCTTTCGAGGAAGGCGTCGGTGAAGCAAGAGCTTCTAAATTTTGGGAACAGGAGAGTTCTTCCGGTTGCCCGGCAGCACCTCTGCCATTCCTTGAATTTCGCTGCCGGCGGGCCGCAAGGCCGTCGTCATCAGCGAGGCGGGTTATATGCGGGGACCCTTTTGGGTGTCAACACCCGAAAACAGCAAAACCGACAAAAAACGCAGCGCCGGCTCGCCACTCTCGAAACCCGCGGCAATCGGGGCCTTTCAGCCCTGCTCGCCGGTGCACGCAATGTGGGAAGCGATGGAAAAAAGTGCAAGAGCCCGATCGGCCGAACCGCCTTTTTCGGCAGCCGGACCGCTGCCGCCGGACTCGGGGCCCAACGAACGTGCCTGTCGGATGCCCGAAATGGCTCCGAGGGCCCCTCGCTCGACCGGCAAACGGACAGCCGACATGCCGCCAGCCGCCGGAAACTTGCCGTATTTGCGGCGGACCAAACCATAGCCGCTTCGGCTTGACGCCGGCGGGACGGCCGCGCCATGGATTCGGCGCAACCGGGGCACCGCGGCAGGCGGCGCCCGGGACGCGCCGGACAACGACAATCGGATGGGGGCAGGCCAAGGGTGAATCCGGCGCAACGCAATCGCACGCTCGCCCTGGTGCGCGCCGGCTTCGAAGATGGCCCGGCGCTGACCGTCGCCTCGACCGACGGCGAAATCCCCCAGGGCCGCGAGCTGAGCTTCGCCTGGCTGACCGGCACAGTGATGACCGGCCTCACCTCGGTGCTGCTGATGGGCGCCGCGCTCTATGTGAGCTTCCAGGGCCAGGCGACGTTTTCAACCGCCTACGAGGCGCTGCAGATCGTCACCGGCGGCAACACCCCCAGCGCCGACAGCGTCGAGAACAAGACCGACCGCATCCGGCCGGTCGCCGAGAGCAAATCCGAGATCGAGGTCGTCGAAGCCTCGATCAAGGAAAACGTCGACGGCCGCGACATGATCAAGCAGCAGCCGTTCGAGCGGATCCGGGCAACGCTGGCAACCAGCGCCACCGCGCTCAGCGACGACGTACCGGCGTACGATCCCGCCTCGCTCATCGATTCGACCCAGCCGATCATGGCGCCCGACGACGGCGCGGCGAATACCGCCATCTATGGCGGCGCGGTGGAAGGCGAGGTGTCGATCAAGACCGGACCGTTGCCCACCACGCTGGTGCCGCCGCGCGCCATCAACGACCAGATGGCCGAAGCCTATGTGCGCCAGGACATCGCCGCCTTCTTCGACGGCAGCGACGACGTCGAGGCCAACGGCAATGGCGACACCGGCCAGAGCGCTGCGCTCACCGGCAATGAGGGCACTACGCAGCTGCGCGATCTGGGTATCGGCAACGGCGGCGGCCTCGGTGTGGCCGAGAACGTCACCGTGCTGCCCAAGACCACGACGGCCGAACAGGCCGGCCTCGGCCGCTCGGAGCGCATCCTCACGGTCAAGGAGCCCACCTCGCTCGAAGACGAGCTCAAAAAGAACGGCTTTACACAGCAGATGATCGACGCGATCGGAACGACGCTCAAGAACGTCTATCCGAACCCGACGCTGCCGGCCCATGCGCGCCTGCGCATCCTGTTCGGTCCATCGCGCACCTCGGACACGCTGATCCCTTACCGGCTGTCGATCTATGTGCACGACGACGCCAGCAATACCGACAAGCATGCGGCGACCGTGGCGCTCACCGACCGCGGCACCTACGTCCTCGGCCTCGCCCCGTCGGAGATCACCTTCCCCGAGGAGGATACCGAAGAAGTCAACGTCTCCAACCTGCCGACCATCTATCGCGCCATCTGGGAGACCGCGCGCAAGCACGATATTCCGGACGACGTCACCAAGCGCATCGTCGCGATGTATGCCTACGACATCGACCTGACGCGCAAGATCACGCCCGGCGATTCCATCGAAATCCTCGAGACCGAGAAGGACCAGCAGGGCAAGCAGGACCTGCTCTATGTCGGGCTGAAACTCGGTTCTACCGTGCGGCAGTTCTACCGCTACCGCACCGACGATGGCGCCGTGGACTTCTACGACCCGAACGGGGAAACCGGCAAACGCTTCCTCGTGCGCCGGCCGCTCGAAGGCGGCGGCAGCCTCTCGAGCCGCTTCGGCTGGCGTGTCCATCCGATCTTCCACACCCGCCTGCTGCACACCGGCATCGACCTCGCGAGCCCGACCGGAACGCCGATCTATGCTGCCGGCGACGGCGTCGTGGAGCACGCGAGCTGGGAAAACGGCTACGGCAACTTCACGCTCATCAAGCACGTGAATGGCTACGAAACCGGCTACGGCCACCAGAGCAAGATCGTCGTCAAGGTCGGGCAGACCGTGCGCCAGGGCCAGATCATCGGCTATGTCGGCTCGACCGGCAATTCGACCGGCAGCCACCTCCACTTCGAGATCCGCATCAACGGCAACTATGTCGACCCGCTCAGCGTCAAGCTGCCGCGCGACCACGCGCTGCCGGCGCAGGACGACGACGATTTCAAGCAGACCATCGCCCAGATCAACGACCTGATGAAGCGTGACGGCACCGCGGCGCCGACCCAGGTCGCCGCCGCCTCGCCCGCGTCCTCGGCCTCGACCACCAACGGCTGAGCCTACTCGGCCGGCTGATACACCGCGAACTCGGCGCCGCCCGGCTCGCGGAAGAAGAAGCGCTTGCCGCCCGGATAATCGTAGATTGCCCGCGTGACCGTACCGCCGGCGGCAAGCACCGCCTTTTCGGCCTCGGCAACGTCGGCGGTGCGGATAACGGCAATGGGCGCCACGCTCTTGTCGGCGGGATCCGCATTGATTCCCCACACCAGCCCGGCCTCGCGCACCTCGGTGTAGGTGCCGCCATAATCGACCATGCTCCAGCCGAAGGCCTGGCTGAAGAAGGCCCGGCTCCTCGCCGTATCGCCCGACGGGCTCTCGAAATAGTCGAGCGTGTAACGGTGCATGCAATCCTCCTCATGTTCTTGTTTTGTTCACATAACAGACGAGGGCGCCCGCGGCAATGGGTCGGGCCGGCAGGTCCACCGGCCCCGAAGGATTCAGATGGCTCCGCCATCCTCGATCGGCTCGAGCGCGACGAGACCGCGCCGCTTCAGCAGGCCCGCAATATCCGGGTCGTGGCCGCGGAACAGGCGATAGGCCTCGGCGAAATCGCGCGTGCCGCCGGCTGAATAGACATAGGTGTAGAGCCGCTCCGCCGTCGCCGGGTCGAACGGATCGCCGGCCTCGTCGAAGGCCGTGAACCCATCGGCGTCGAGCACCTCGGACCACAGGTAGCTGTAGTAGCCGGCCGAATAGCCATCGCCGGAAAAGATATGGAGGAAGTGCGGGCTTGCGTGCCTCAGCGCAATCTGCGGCGGCATGCCGATGCGCTCAAGCGTTTCGCGCTCGATGCTGTCGGCGTCGATCGCCGCGCCCGCCGGACGCGTGTGGTACGCCATGTCGAGCAGCGCCGAGGAGATCATCTCGACCGAATCGAAGCCGGTGTCGGCGTTGCGTGCCGCCTTCATGCGCGCGAGCAGCGCATCGGGGATCGGCGCACCGGTCTGGTAGTGCGTGAGCCGCGCCAGCACGGGCGCTGCTTCGAGCCAGTGCTCGTAGAGCTGGCTCGGCAGCTCGACGAAATCGCGCACGGTGCTGGTGCCCGAGAGCCGCGGGTAGGTGACGTCAGACAACAGGCCGTGCAGGCCGTGACCGAACTCGTGGAACACGGTTCTGGCCTCATCCAGAGACAGGAGTGCCGGCTCGCCCTCGGGCGGCTTGTTGAAGTTGCAGGTGTTGACGATGATCGGCAGCACCTCGCCGCCAAGCTTCTGCTGGTCACGGAACGACGTCATCCAGGCGCCGCTGCGCTTGCCCGGCCGGGCGAAGTAGTCGCCGTAGAACAGGCCAATGGTTCGGCCCCCGCGCTCGACCGTCCAGACCCGCACGTCCGGATGGTAGCCGGCGATATCGGGTCGCGGCGTGAAGCTCACGCCGAATAGCCGGCCAGCCGTGTAGAAGGCGGCGTCGATCACCTTGTCGAGCTCGAGATAGGGCTTGATGGCACTCTCATCGAAATCGTAGCGCGCGAGCCGGAGCTTTTCGGCATAGTAGCGCCAGTCCCAGGGCTCGAGCGGACCTGAACCGCCATCGGCGTCCATGAGGTCCTGCAGCGCCCGGGCGTCGACTTCGGCACGGGCGCGGGCGCGGGCCCAGACCTGCTCCAGCAGGTCCTGTGCCGCGTCCGGCGTTTTGGCCATGGTGTCGGCGAGCTTGTAGTCGGCGTAAGTCGCGTAGCCCAGTAGGCCGGCGAGCTCGCTGCGCAACGCCACGATTTCGGCGATCAGCTTGCGGTTGTCGTGCGCATTGCCGTTGCGGCCGCGACTGACGAAGCCGCGCCAGACCTTCTCGCGCACACCGCGATCCTTGGCGTGGCGCAGGACGGGCTCGACACTCGACCGCGAGGTGGAGGCCGCATAGGGCGCATTGAGCTTGCGATCGCGCGCCAGCTCCGCCGCGGCAGCCTTGGCATCGGCAGGCAGGCCATCGACCTCGGCCTCGGTCAGCGCGAAAATCACGTCGTTCTCGTCGCCGAGGACGTTCTGCGCAAAGTTGGTCGCGAGCACCGACAGGCGCTCGCTGATCTCGGCGTAGCGCTGGCGCTGCACGTCGGTGAGTTGGGCGCCGGCGCGGACGAAATCGAGATGATAGCGCTCGAGCACGCGGAGCGACTCGGCATCGAGACCCAGGCTCGCGCGCTGCCGATGGAGCTGATCGATCCGCGCAAAGAGCCTGGCATTGAGGAAGATGTCATTCCAGTGCCGGGTGACGATCGGCGCCATGTCGCGCTCGACCGCCTGCAGCGCCTCATTGGTGTTGGCACCCGCAATCTGCGAGAACACCATGTCGACACGCCGCAGGGATTTGCCGGCGAGCTCGAGCGCCGCGATGGTGTTGTCGAAGCTTGGAGCTGCGCTGTCCTCCGCGATTTGCGCGATCTCCCTGGCGTGCTGCGCCAGCGCCTCCTTGTAGGCGGGCGCGAAATGCGCGGTCTCGATGGCCTCGAAGGGCGGCACGCCGAACGGCGTGTCCCAGGTGGCAAAGAAGGGATTGGGCATTGCGTTCTCTTGGTCGTCAGGTGTCTCAATAGCACCGGCGCGGCAATCATCCACCGTGTCATTCCCGCAAAGGCGGGAATCCAGTCATCGTTCCGCGCGGGGTGAGAGGTGGATCCCCGCCTTCGCGGGGATGACACTGGTGGTGAACGTTCCTCCCGGCAGGGTAAACAAAAAGGGCGGCCCGCGGGCCGCCCTTCATTCTTACGCCGCGGCCTTGGGCGGGATGATCTCGCCTTCGAGCTCGGGCACCAGCATGAGGCCGGCATCGCCGGCGTCGACGTTGACGGTCTGGCCGTCGGTGACGTCGCCGGCGAGGATCGCTTCGGCCAGCCGGTCCTGCACCTCGCGCTGGATCACGCGCTTCAGCGGCCGGGCGCCGTAGGCCGGGTCGTAGCCCTCGCGGGCCAGCCACTCCTTGCCCTTTTCCGTGAGGTTGAGGGTGATGTCGCGGTCCTTGAGCAACGCCCCCAGCCGCTTGAGCTGGATGGCGACGATGTCGCCCATGTGGATGCGCTGCAGCCGGTGGAACAGGATGATGTCGTCGATCCGGTTGAGGAACTCCGGCCTGAACGCCGCCTTCACCGCATCGAGCACCTTCCCGCGCACCAGCTCCACCGACTCGTTCTCGTTGAGCGCCACCAGGAACTCCGACCCCAGGTTCGAGGTCATGATGATGATGGTGTTGCGGAAGTCGACCGTGCGGCCCTGCCCGTCGGTCAGGCGTCCGTCGTCGAGCACCTGCAACAGGACGTTGAACACGTCCGGATGCGCCTTCTCGATTTCGTCGAACAGCACCACCTGGTACGGCCGGCGACGCACGGCTTCGGTGAGGACGCCGCCTTCGTCATAGCCGACATAGCCCGGAGGTGCGCCGATGAGCCGGGCCACGGAATGCTTCTCCATGAACTCGCTCATATCGAGCCGCACCATGGCATGCTCGTCGTCGAACAGGAACTCCGCCAGGGCTTTCGTGAGCTCGGTCTTGCCGACGCCGGTGGGTCCCAGGAACATGAACGAGCCGATCGGCCGGTTCGGATCCTGCAGCCCTGCCCGCGAACGGCGAACGGCCCGGGACACGGCAGCGACCGCCTCTTCCTGGCCGATGACGCGCTGGCCGAGCGCGGCTTCCATCGAAACCAGTTTCTCACGCTCGCCTTCTAGCATCTTGTCGACTGGAATGCCGGTCCACCGGCTCACCACCTGCGCGATGTCGCTGGCAGTAACCGTTTCCGACACCATGTCGGAACGCGCCGCGCCGTTGGCCTCGGCGTCCTTGATACGCTTTTCGAGCCCCGGGATGACGGAATAGGCCAGCTCGCCAGCCTTGGCGAAATCGCCCTGGCGCTGGGCCACCTCGAGCGCGCTGCGCGCGGCATCGAGCTCTTCCTTCATCTTCTGGGCGCCCTGCACGCGCTCCTTTTCGCTGAGCCACTTGGACGACAGTGCCTGCGCCTCGTCTTCGAGGCCCGCGAGATCGTGCTCGAGTTTTTCAAGCCGCTGCCTGGATGCCTCGTCGGGCTCCTTCTTCAGCGCTTCGCGCTCGATCTTGAGCTGCATGATGCGGCGATCGAGCTCGTCGAGTGCCTCGGGCTTCGAATCGACCGCCATGCGCAACCGCGCCGCCGCCTCGTCCATCAGGTCGATGGCCTTGTCGGGCAGGAAGCGATCGGCAATGTAGCGATTGCTCAACGTCGCGGCGGCGACGATCGCCGAATCCGAAATGCGGATGCCGTGATGGAGCTCGTACTTCTCCTTGAGGCCGCGCAGGATCGAGATCGTGTCCTCGACCGTCGGCTCACTGACGAACACCGGCTGGAAGCGACGGGCCAGCGCCGCGTCCTTTTCGACGTGCTTGCGGTACTCGTCGAGCGTCGTCGCGCCGACGCAGTGGAGCTCGCCGCGCGCCAGCGCCGGCTTCAACAGGTTGGAGGCGTCCATCGCGCCGTCGGTCTTGCCGGCGCCCACGAGCGTATGCATCTCGTCGATGAACAGGATGATCTGGCCCTCGGACGCCGTGATCTCGTTGAGCACCGCCTTGAGCCGTTCCTCGAACTCGCCGCGATATTTCGCGCCCGCGATCAGGGCGCCGAGGTCGAGCGCCAGCAGCGACTTGCCCTTCAGCGACTCCGGCACGTCGCCGTTGACGATACGGATGGCAAGACCCTCGGCGATGGCCGTCTTGCCGACGCCCGGCTCGCCGATCAGCACCGGGTTGTTCTTGGTGCGGCGGCTGAGGACCTGGATGGTGCGGCGAATCTCCTCGTCGCGGCCGATGACCGGATCCAGCTTGCCGTCGCGCACCGCCTGGGTGAGGTCACGGGCATATTTCTTGAGCGCATCGTACTGCGACTCGGCCGACGCGGAGTCGGCGGTGCGGCCCTTGCGGATCGACTCGATCGCCTGGTTCAGCGCGTTGGCGGTAACCCCGGCGGACGACAGAACCTTGCCGGCATCGGTGTCCTTGTCGATCACCAGCGCCAAGAGCAGTCGCTCGACCGTGACGAAGCTGTCGCCGGCCTTCTGCGCCGCCTGCTCGGCGGTTTCGAACACGCGCGCCATCTCGCGGCTCAGATAGACCTGGCCGTTGTCGCCGGAAACGACCGGAATTTTCTTGAGGGCGGCTTCGACGCCGGCGCGAACCGCCTTGCTGTCGCCGCCGGAGCGGTCGATCAGACCCGAGCCGAGGCCCTGGTCGTCGTCCATCAGGACCTTCAGAAGGTGGACCGGGGCAAACTGCTGATGGCCGCGCCCCAGGGCCATCTGCTGCGCACTCTGGATGAACCCGCGCGCCCGCTCGGTGTATTTTTCGATATTCAAGGCAACTCTCCTTTTGCCGCGCCGTCCTGCCCGTCGAAAGGCGCAGGTTTCGGTCGCTGGAAGCGTTGATTTGGAAACGCCCGCTGGGCGGCACGTTCCCTGACTTCGCTAAAGATATAGGGAGAGATTGGAAGCCGAAAAGGGTGCTCGTGCCCACCCTCAGGCGAGGATCTGCGTGCCGCCCATCCAGGCCACGGCACCGACCAGGCCGATCAGCAGGCCGAGGACGATGCTGATCCAGAACCGGATGCGCCCGCCGCCCAGAACCTGGGCGCCCACGATGCTGTTCGGGGCAAGGCCGCCGAAGAACCGCGGCAGCGACAGCACGCTCGAGCTTGCCGAAATCAGCAGCACGCCGAGGCTGAACAGACCCATGCCGAATTGGCGCCTCAAGAGCATCACGAGGCCCATGGCGAGCCCGAGGACGCCGAACATCGCCATCGGCGACTTGTTGCTGCGCAGGACCGGGAGCCAGGCCGCAATGTTCTGGAACGGATTACCGAGGGAGCGCCCCCAGCTCGCCTGGATGTGCACGAAGGCCAGCGGATCGCCGACGTACCACCACAGGAACAGCATGAAGCAGCCGATGCCCGCGGCCGGCGCGACGAGCGCCAGCGCGAGGCTGAACCGCTCGCGCGGTGAGGCGCGGGCGACGCCGTGCTGGAGCATCAGTTGCACGATGACGACCGCCACAGGGATGGCGATCAAGACGCCGGTGACCCTTGTCAGGGCGGCAAGAAACCCGAACGCGGCGGCGAGGCAAAAGCGCCGCCCCTGCAGCGTCACGAACACGCCCGTCGTAAAGAGCACGAAGAGCGGCTCGCTCATACCCGTTGCGTAGGCGTAGGCGAAGGGCCCGGCGAGCAGGAAAAAGCTGAACAGCAGGTGCTGCCGCCGCTCAGCGAAAAGCGGTGGGGCGATCAGCACTGTCAGAAGCGTGCAGAGCTGCCCGAGAATCTGGCCGCACACCGCATAAGGCAGCGTGGTCAGCTGGCTCACCAGCCAGAGTGCACCGCTGGTGAGCGGAAAGAACGCCCAGTTGGCATTGCCCGCGGCGTTGCGCGGCACGAGGTCGTAGCCATGTTGCGCCAGGTCCACGTACCAAAGGCAGTCGTAGATGCACAGCCCATTGGCGTATCCCATCAGGCTGGCGTCGCCCGTCCAGACGATGTGGGCGACGAAGCGGATGAGATATCCCGCAATCGCGATGGCGAGGATCAGAAGAGCGTAGCGGCGGGTGAAGACCGAGGTTTGTACCGGCGGCGGCGAGGTTCCGATGTCGGAGCTGGGCACGGGACGTCCTCGGGGCTGCCGGTGGGCCCTGCTATAGCGGCGGATGCGCTACTACCCGATGGCGACGGTCGCGGGCAAAGGGCGGCAGGCGCCCCTCGCCCCGCGTATGCCGAGTTCAGAAGGCGCTCGGGAGTCCTATTTCACGGTGAATGTGTAGCCGGCGCGACCACTGGTCGTGCGCGCGACGTAGTGGCCGCCCTCGCGCCAGATTGTGACACAGGTATCCAGTTTCCCGCGATAGTAGTCGCACCACATGTTGTTCTGGGCTTTCACGATGGTGCCGGTTCGCTTTCCACCGGTTCTTTGCACGCCCTTGCTATCGTAGGTCGTCTGGATGCCTCCCGCGCCGGGGAAATAAATCGTCTGCGTCCGGCCGTACAGTAATGCCGAGAGCTGGCTCCCGGTAATACGCACGGAAGCTGCCTGAGCAACACCTACTGAGGCGAGAATAAGGACGCCGCCTAAGAGCAAGGGCTTGAAGCTTAACAACGAGACCTCCTTGAACGATTTCCCACAGGGTGCTTGACCAGCGGCCAGCGCGCAAACTGAACTACGCAACTGTGTTAATATCGATGGTTACTCGGTCCGTCTGAATAGGCCCACGGCAGAGAACAGCAGGATCAGTGACGCAAGGATCACCAGACCGACCTGCATGAGGACCGGGACTTGGAAGCTGCCCCACCAGATACCGGGATCGAGGATCGCGCGGGCTTCGGCCGGCATGGTGAGACGGTCGAACACCACGGCGCGAACCGGCTCGACGGCGTAGGTC
>JBQCIY010000051.1:0-13884 GCA_051953275.1 Devosia sp.
TGGTCGCAGCCGTTCTGCACCTGCACGAAGGCGCGCGCCCTTCCCTCGATGGCGTCGACCATGTGGCTCGCGGTCTCGCGCACCGAGAAGATGTCGTTGACGCGGGCCTTCTCGAAATCGTTGACGCCGAAATCCGGCAGCGCACGATAGTTGTGGCTGTGCAGCTTCTCCTCGTTGCCGAGCACGAGATCGACCTCGTCCATGGCGGAAAAGTCCTGCGGCGCGGTTTGCGCAGCGCAGCCGGTGACGATGATGCGCGCATCGGGGTGCTCGCGCCGCGCCTTGCGGATCGACTGCTTGGCCTGCCGCACCGCTTCGCCGGTGACCGCGCAGGTGTTGATGATGATGGCGCCGCCTTCGAGCCCGCCAAGCCCGGCGGCCTCGGCCTCGCGGCGCATCACTTCCGACTCGTAGGTATTGAGCCGGCAGCCGAAGGTGACGACGTCGATGCCCATCAGGCGGCACTTTCCGCGTCGCGCGTCCACGCGCCGGTGGCCGGATCGAAGGTGCCGGAAAACTCCCATTCAGCCGCACCGGTCAGCACGACATGGTCGTCCTCGCGCCATTCGACGCGCAGTTCTCCGCCCGGCGCCCGCAAGGTGACGTTACGCCCGGTGCGCTTCGTGCGCGCGGCGGCGGCGACGCTCGCGCAGGCGGCGGAGCCGCAGGCCCTGGTCAACCCCGCGCCGCGTTCCCAGGTGCGGATCGTCATCGTCTCAGGCGACGTCACCTGCGCGATGGTGATGTTGGCGCGCTCGGGAAAGATCGGATGGTTTTCCAGAAGCGGCCCGAAGCGGTCGAGTTCGTAGGACCAGACGTCGCGGTCGACCCAGAAGATGGCGTGCGGATTGCCCATCGAGACCACCGACGGCGAATGCAGCACGGGCGCGTCGATCGGGCCGATCTGCAACTCGATCATGCGGGTGTCGCGGAATTCCTCGGCAAGCGGAATGTCCTGCCAGCCAAGGCGAGGCTTGCCCATGTCGACCGAGATCAGCCCGTCTTCATGTTCCTCGGCATTGAGGATGCCGGCCACGGTCTCGAAGGTGAAGACCTTCTGTCCGGTCTCGGCGGCCAGCGCCTGCACCACGCACCTTGTGCCATTGCCGCAGGCCTGTGCTCGGCTGCCATCGGAATTGACGATCTCGATGTAGTTCATGGTGCCCGGTGTGCGCGGGTCATGAATGGCCATGATCTGGTCGAACCTGGTCGCCGCATTGCCGTTGATGGCAATCGCCGCCGCCGCCGTTACCTTGTCGGCACGGCCGCGCATGTCGGCAACGATGATTTCGTTGCCGAGCCCGTTCATCTTCAAAAACGGTGCAGTCGCCGCGCTCATGCCGGGCCTTGGGATGGTTTCGCCGCCGTATATGGCGGAACCGGCGCCGAATTGCCAGTGCCAGCGACCTGCCGGCACCCGCCGCAGTATGGTAAATGCTCCCTTAACGTTCGGCGGGTAACGTTCGCCCCGGAGGGGAATGCCGATGCCGAACGAGACCGCCGCAAGGCGCCAGGACCCGAGCGACGACGCCTTTGTCGAGCTCGCGCACCGCGTGGGGGGACTGGGGGTCGAGATTGCCGATCTTGGCGGTATCGTGTCCGACCTGTCCGCGATCGGCACGCGGCAGGCGCGGAGCGCCGGCGCGGCGCGCACCGCCGCCGACGGCATGGCGCGCCAGGCCGCGACCCTCGGCGCCTCGATGCAGGCGGTCCGCAGCTCGGCCAGCGACACCCGCACCATTTTAGGCCGCAGCGCGGGCGAGGTGTCGGACGTCGTCGAGCGCACTGCCGGCACCATGCGGGGACTGTCGGAGAGCAGCGCCGGCTTCCTCGAGGCGCTCGGCGCCGTCGACCAGACGCTGGGCAAGGTGCGCTCGGCCAGCGCCGCCATCGAAACCGTGGCGCGGGAGACCAAGCTGCTCGCCCTCAACGCCAGCGTCGAGGCGGCGCGGGCCGGGGAAAAGGGCCGCGGCTTCGCCGTCATCGCGGTCTCGGTCAAGGAGCTCGCCGACCAGGTGCAGCGCTTTTCCGCCGAAAACACCGCCAACCTCGCAACCCTCACGGCGACACTGCAGGAACTGCTGCGGTCGTCCGAGCACAACGCCGCGGCCGCCCGGCAGGCGACTGAAGATGCTGCTGCCGCGGGCGAGGCCAGCCGCACCCTGCATCAGCTCGTCGATCAGGTCGGCACGCTGGTCGACGGCATCGACCAGATGACCGCGCCGGTCGAGCAGTCGATCGCGGCCTTTGCCGGCGTCGGCGCCGAGCTCCACGAATTGCTGGTTTCGGTCGATTCGGCGCAGGAGCTCCTCGCCGACGCCAAGGCGCGCAGCGACTCGATCCTCGAAATCTCCGAAGACTGCATGCGCTACGTCGCCCGCAGCGGCATCGAAACGCCGGACTCCCGGATCATCGCGCTGGCGCAGCAGACGGCGGCCCGGATCGCCGCGGCGTTCGAGGCCGCGCTTGACCGCCACACGATCGGCCTGCGTGACCTGTTCGATGAAACCTACCGCCCGATCCCTGGGACCGACCCGCAGCAGTTCATGACCGGCTTTGTCGGCCTCACCGATGCCCTGCTGCCCGACATCCAAGAGCCGGTACTGGCCTTTGACGAGCGCATTGCCTTCTGCGCCGCAGTCGATCGCAATGGCTTCCTGCCGACCCACAACCGCAAGTACAGCCAGGCGCAGACCGCCGATCCGGTCTGGAACGCCGCCAACTGCCGCAACCGCCGGATGTTCAACGACCGCACCGGCCTCAATGCCGGCCGCAGTACCGAGCCGTTCCTGCTGCAGACCTATCGCCGCGACATGGGCGGCGGCCAGTTCGCCCTGATGAAGGACGTCTCGGCCCCGATCACCGTGCGCGGCCGTCACTGGGGCGGCCTGCGGATCGCGTTCAAGCTGTAGGTTCCTTGACACCACCGGCGCCGGCACGTATTGAGCCGCCACTTCGCTCAGGCCTGACCTGAACCGCCGACCGGGACCCGCAAAGGTATAAAGAGATCCCCGAGGCAAGCACCCCGCAGCGCGATGCGCCCCGGGGTGTGTTTGGCGTTTGCGCCTGAGCCAACCATATCCGGAGCCGATACTCCGGAAGGATAGACAATGTTCGAAAGCCTCAGCGACCGGCTTGGAAAGATCTTCGAAGGCCTGACGGGCCGCGGCGCCCTCAGCGAAGCGGACGTCGATGCGGCGCTGCGCGAGGTGCGCCGCGCGCTGCTCGAAGCCGACGTGTCGCTCGAGGTGGTCAAGGCTTTCGTCGAGCAGGTGCGCGAGCGCGCCGTCGGCAGTGAGGTCACCCGCTCGGTGACCCCGGGCCAGCAGGTGGTCAAGATCGTCCACGACGAGCTGGTCAAGGTGCTGGGCGAAGTGCCCGTGCCGCTCGACTTCAACGCGCCGGCCCCGGTCGGCGTGCTGATGGTGGGCCTGCAGGGCGCCGGCAAGACCACCCATGCCGGCAAGATCGCCAAGCGGCTGAAGGAACGGCAGGGCAAGAAGGTCCTGATGGCCTCGCTCGACGACCGCCGCCCGGCGGCCAAGGAGCAGCTGCGCGTGCTCGGCACCCAGATCGGCGTCGACACGCTGCCCATCCAGCAGAATGAGACGCCGGTCGACATTGCCCGCCGTGCCGAGCGCGAGGCCCGGCTCGGCGGCTACGACGTGGTGATCTTCGATACCGCCGGCCGCACCCATGTCGACGAAGACCTGATGCAGGAAACCGCGGCGGTGAAGGCGGCGGTCAATCCGCACGAAATCCTGCTCGTCGCCGATGCGCTCACCGGCCAGGACGCGGTGAACCTGGCGCGCTCGTTCGACCAGCGCGTCGATATCACCGGCATCGTCTTGACCCGCGTCGACGGCGACGGCCGCGGCGGCGCGGCACTGTCGATGCGCGCCGCGACCGGCAAGCCGATCAAGCTCATCGGCACCGGCGAAAAGCTGGACGCGCTCGAGGACTTCCGCCCGAGCTCCATCGCCGACCGCATCCTGGGCATGGGCGACATCGTCAGCCTCGTCGAAAAGGCGGCTGAGACCATCAAGGCGGAAGATGCCGCCAAGATGGCCAAGAAGCTCAAAAAGGGCAGCTTCGATCTCGAGGATCTGCGCACCCAGCTGCTGCAGATGAAGAAGATGGGCGGCATGGGCGCGCTGATGGGCATGATGCCCGGCATGGGCCAGGTCAAGAAGGCCATGGCCGGCGCCAATCTCGACGAAAAGATTTTCGACCGCCAGGTCGCCATCATCAACTCGATGACCAAGGCCGAGCGCGCCGATCCCGACATCCTCAACGCCAAACGCCGCATCCGCATCGCCAACGGCTCCGGCACCAAGGTCGAGGACGTCAACAAACTGATGAAGCAGCACCGCCAGATGGCGGACATGATGAAGAAGGTGAGCAAGGGCGGCATGGGCTCGCTGGCCGGCATGTTCGGCGGCAAGCTGGGCGGCATGATGCCGGGGCTGGGCAACATGGACCCCTCCAAGATGGACCCCAAGCAGCTCGAGGCGATGGCCCGGCAGATGGGGATCGACCCGGCTGCCGTATCGGGCGCCGCCGCGCCGCAAGACCTCACGCAAAAGTTGCCCACCGACGTGGGCCAGCTCCTCAAATCCGGATCGGGCCTGCCCGGTCTTGGCGGCGCGTCCCGCTTCCCCGGCCTGCCCGGCCTCGGCGGCGGCTTCGTGCCGAAGAAGAAATAGAACCTTATCCTACAGTCAACGCAAGGAACACCGCATGTCTCTCAAGATCCGCCTCGCCCGCGCCGGCACCACCAAGCGCCCGTACTACCACGTCGTCATCGCCGACGCGCGCAGCCCGCGCGATGGCCGCTTCATCGAAAAGGTCGGCCACTACGATCCCAAGCTCGCCGATACCAGCAAGCGCGTGACGCTCGTCACCGAACGCATCCAGCATTGGCTGAGCGTCGGCGCCCAGCCGACCGACCGCGTGCTGCGCTTCCTCGATGCCGCCGGCCTTGCCAAGCGCGCGCCGCGCAACAATCCCGAGCGCGCCAAGCCGGGCAAGAAGGCGACCGAGCGTGCCGACGCCCGCGCCAAGGCCGAGGCCGACAAGGCCGCTGCCGCAGCCCCGGCCGCCGAGTAAGATGGCCGGCGCCTCGCCCAGAAAGCTGCTGATGGGCCGCATCGGGGCGGCGCACGGCATCAAGGGCGAGGTGCGCATCAACTCGTTCACCGAGGAGCCGCTGGCGCTCAAGGACTATGGTCCGCTGAGCACCGACCGGCCGGGCCTCGTGATCGAGATCGAAAGCGCCCGCGCCACCACCAACGTGCTGGTGGCGCGGCTCAAGGGCGTCACCGACCGCAGCGCGGCGGAAAAGCTCAACGGCGTCGAGCTCTATGTCGATCGTGAAAAGCTGCCGCCACCCGACGACGACGATTTCTATCACTCCGACCTCATCGGGCTCGCAGCCCGGCTGGGCGACGGCAGCGTCTTGGGCGAGGTCATCGCCATCCCCAACTATGGCGCCGGGGACTTGATCGAGGTGCGCGACCCGCGCACCGGCGACACCTTCCTCTACCCGTTCACCAAGGCCGTGGTGCCCGAGGTGCATATCGCCGAGGGCTATCTCGTGATCGAGGTGCCGATCGATGCCGAGCCGGGCGAGGAAGAACCCGATTGAGCTTTGCCGCCGACGTCATCACGCTGTTCCCCGACCTGTTCCCCGGCCCGCTCGGCGCCTCGGTGCTCGGCCGCGGCGCGGGCGCCGGCCTGTGGACGCTGCGCCTGACGCAACTGCGCGACTTCGCCACCGACCGGCACCACAGCGTCGATGACACGCCGGCCGGCGGCGGCGCCGGCATGGTGCTGAAGCCGGACGTGCTGGCGGCGGCGATCGATGCGGTGTCGGACCAGAACGATCCGCGGCCCCGCCTGCTGATGAGCCCGCGCGGCAAACCGCTGACGCAGGCGCGGGCCCGTGCCCTCGCCTGGGGCCCCGGTGCGGTGATCGTCTGCGGCCGCTTCGAGGGGGTCGACGAGCGCGTCATCCAAGCCCGCAACCTCGAGGAGATCTCGATCGGCGACTACGTTCTGGCCGGCGGCGAAGTGGCGGCCATGGTGCTGCTCGAAGCCGTTGTGCGGCTGATTCCAGGGGTGCTTGGCAAGGACGAATCGAGCGCCGAGGAAAGTTTCGAGAACGGCGTTCTGGAGTATCCGCAATACACCCGGCCGGCGGAATTCGAGGGCCGCACGATCCCGCCGGTGCTGACCTCCGGCGACCACGCCAAGGTCAGCCAGTGGCGCGCCGAGCAGAGCCGGGTGCTGACCAAGGCGCGGCGGCCGGACCTACTGAAAGACTAGACTGGGTCGAGCGTCGCAAAGGCGCTGACCAGGACAATTACCCCGGCGCCCAGCACCAGCTCGGCAGCGGGGCTGGTGAGCGTAATGCCGGAGAACGCGGTTTCGAGTCCCTCGGACGCGGTTCATGATGGATGCGGTCGTTACATGGGCATCGACATCGAGGGCATGGCCGTCTGGCTCGACGGCATGATCGAAGCGCCGGATGGTGCCGCGGGCGGACCGTTCTGCGTGATGCTGCCGATATTGAGCTCGATATCGAGGTCGCCGGCCTTGGCGAAATGCAGCACCATGCCGAGGCACTGCCCCTGCTTGAACGGGGCACTGAGCCCGGTGAGCATCAGGTGATAGCCCATCGGATCGAGCGAAACGCTGCCACCGGCCGGCACGGGCAGGCCGCCGGCCACGTCGCTCATCTGCATGACCTGGCCGTTCATCGACATCTGGTGCAAAGCGGTGTCGCCGGCGGCGCTCGTCGTCGCCCCGGTAAAGGTGTCGGCTTCGGGGCCGGCATTGTGGATCACGAGATAGGCGCCGGCCGATTGCGCGGCGGGTGGGGTGGCCCTGAGATAGGCGCCAGTGACACTGATGCTGCCGGCGGTGAAGGTCTGGCCGGCCGGGCAGCCGGCGGCGATGAGCCCGCTATCGGCTTGCGCGGCGGTTGCCGCGGAGAGGCTGAGGAGCGCCGCGAGGGCGGCGAGACGGGAAACAGTCATGATCTGACCTTGAGACGGGATTCGGGGACGAATTTTTCCGCGGGTCAGATGGCGGGCGGGCCTCGTGGCTGCAAGGATGTGGCCCGGCCGGCAATCGGGCACCTGTACCCTGTCGCAACATAGGCGACCGGCGTCGCAGCGAAGACAATCGGCGCAGCCTCGGCCGGGGCCGGCGGTAAGACCAGCGCATCCGGACGGCAGGCATGGCAAGTGAAGTGGTCGCCGGCGCCTGGCGCGCTCTGGTCGCCGCAGATGGAATGGCCGGTGACCACCACCCGGCCGCCCGCCGCGAAAACCGCGCTGTCGTGGCCGAAATTGAGACACGCGACGGCGAGCACCAGCACCGCCAGCAGCGTTTCCCGAAGCATTGCCCGCGATGTGCTGGTTGGCATCATGGCCGAGGCTTATATCAGCGCCGGAGTCCGCGCCACTGGACTCGGCCCCCGATCTCCTCTATACGCGCGCTCGCCTCGGCCCGAGCGGCCAGAGGCCAATAAGACACATAACTCCGTGCAACCAAGACCGGGCGGTTGGACTCACATCTCGAGTTCGGCGAAACGCCCCATTGAAAAGATCAAAACGGACGAGATCCATGCCCAATATCATTGCCGAGCTCGATAAAGAGCAGCACGACGCGCTGGCCGCGCGCTCCAACCACCCCGATTTCACTCACGGCGACACCGTCAAGGTGTGGGTGAAGGTCCGCGAAGGCGAAAAAGAGCGCCTGCAAGCCTATGAGGGCGTCGTCATCGCCCGCTCCGGCCACGGCCTCAACGAGAGCTTCACGGTTCGCAAGATTTCCTACGGCGAGGGCGTCGAGCGCGTCTTCCCCGTGCTGAGCCCCAATATCGACCGCGTCGAGGTCCTGAAGCGCGGCAAGGTCCGCCGCGCCAAGCTCTATTACCTGCGCGACCGGCGCGGCAAGTCGGCCCGTATCTTCGAGTCGACCTCGGCCCGCACCAAGAAGATCGAGGCCGGCGAGCGCGAAGCCGCCACCGAGGCGCGCAACGCCCGTGAGGCCGAAAAGATCGCGGCCGCCGAGCAGCTCGCCAAGGAGCTGGCCGAAAAGGACGCCGCCGAGGCAGCCGGCAAGACCGAGTAGTCTCCAAGCCGGAAGTTCAGGCCGCATTCAGTCGACCCGGCTCACAAACGAGCCGGGTTTTGCTTTTCCGGGAGGGGAATGTGGGGTCGCCGGAAACCCGCGCCGAGACGGCGCAGCGCCTGCGCGACGAAGCGCGGCAGGTGTTGTCGGAGACGGGACTGTTCGCGCTGCTCGCCGAGCGCTTCGGCGAGCCGACGGTCACCGGTAGCGCCGGCTACGACCTGATGGTCTGGCGCGACATCGACATCCATCTGGCGTTCGAGGGCGACCGCTGGCTCGACTGGATGGCGTTCGGCGGCGAGCTCGCGGCGCATTTCGACAGCATCGGGCTCGGCCTCCACAAGGCGACCTACGTCAACGACTATGTCGACCCGCACCCGCTTGGAGCCGGGCTCTACTGGGGCATCGAGTTCCGCGATTTCGCCGGCGAGCGCTGGAAGGTCGACATCTGGGGCTGGGACCCCTTCGACTACGCCGTGCGCCAGGCCCGCGACTTCTCGCTCCGCACCGACCTCGCCGCCGCGGATCGCGACCTGATCCTCCGCCTCAAGACCGAAGCGCGCGAGCGCGACAATTATTATGGCGTCACAGTAACGAGCTGGGATATCTACCAGTTTGTCATCGCCAAAGCCGGCGACAGCCTCAACGCGCTGGAGAAGTGGAAGGCGGCACAGTAGGGTCCGCGGGACTTTGCGGAGATTGCTATGCCATCATACATCTGCACCACCTGCGGCGTCGCCTATGCCGAGACCGAGCATCCGCGCGAGGTTTGCCTGATCTGCGCCGACGACCGGCAATATGTGAACGCCCACGGCCAGAGCTGGACGACCCTCGACCAACTGCGGGAAGACCACGTCAACGAGCTGCGCGAGGTCGAACCGGGCCTGCTCGGCATCGGCTCGAGCCCGCAGATCGCCATCGGCGAGCGGGCCCTGGTCATCCAGCGGCCGGAGGGCGGCGTGATGTGGGACTGCACACCGCTGATCACCGACGCCGCGCTGCGCGCTATCGAGGCCAAGGGCGGCATCAAGGCCATCGCCATCTCGCACCCGCACTTTTACGCCACCATGGTGGACTGGAGCCGAGCGCTGGGCGGCGTGCCGATCTACCTGCACGAAGACAACCGCGACTGGGTGATGCGGCCCGACCCCGCCATCGAGTTCTGGAGCGGCGAGAGCAAGCGGCTCGCCGAGGGGATCACGCTCGTCCGCACCGGCGGCCACTTCCCCGGCTCGACCGTGCTGCACTGGGCCGACGGCGCCAGCGGCAAGGGCGTACTGATGACCGGCGATTCCATCATGGTGGTGCCCGACCGGCGCTGGGTGAGCTTCATGTACTCGTTCCCCAACCTCGTCCCGCTCAACGCCCGGACAGTGGAGGCGATCGTCAAATCCGTCCGCGCCTACCAGTTCGACCGCCTCTATTCCGGCTGGTGGGACCGCGTGCTCGACCGTGACGCCAAGGCCGCCGTGCAGCGCAGCGCCGAACGATATATCGCTGCGATACGATAGTGGCAGCCTGGATATATTTTCTCGATATATCTTGACGACCTCCGAGCCTCATCGTATCTCCGCGCTATCGTAAGATATATCGGAGACACATCATGTCTTTTCCACATGACGATCACTGGGAGCGGCACATGCACCGCGCCTGGCAGAAGATGGAGGCCGCGGGGCGGCGCGGTTGGGGTGGCTGGGGCGGCGGCCGCGGCGGCTGGGGCGACTGGAGCGGCTTCGGCGACAATTTCCGCATCGGCCGCATGCTCGCCTCGGGCGATCTGCGCCTCGTCGCGCTCTATCTGATCGAGCAGCAGCCGCGCCACGGCTACGACCTCATCAAGGCGCTGGAGGAGCGGACCGGCGGCCTCTATTCGCCGAGCCCCGGCGTCATCTACCCCGCCCTCACCTACCTCGAGGAAGCCAACTTCGTGACCTCGACGGCCGAGGCCAACAAGCGGCTGTATACCATCACCGACGAGGGCCGCACCCACCTCAACGACAACCGCGAAGCGGTGGAGTCGACGCTCGCCAACCTCAAGCGCATGGGCGAGCAGTTCGAAAAGGTCCGCGAGCGCTGGGCCGACGCGCGCCGCGAGTTCGATGCTGAGCCGCGCGACCGCGACATGGCCGATGTCGGGCCCGAGGTGAACGACGCCCGCCGCGACCTCAAGGACGCCATCCGGCACGCCGCCCGCCAGCGCGACCCCGAAACGCTGCGCCGGCTGGCGGAGATTCTCCGCCGCGCCGCCCGCGACATCCGCGACGCCGGCGCACCGCCGCCTCCGCCGCCGCATGACGATATCGACATCTGAGTTGGCCGGGGCGCCGCGGACCATGTGGTGGCATGCCGACCTCCCGACCGAGCCGCTGGCTGCGGCGCCCGACCCTGCCCCGGAGCCCGGCGCTCCGGGGGATCTCCTGCTCGAATGGATCCTGCCGACCCTGGCAGACGAAGCGCGCGATGCAGACATCGGCGAGCCCGATGCCGACGGTTCCGTCCGGCGGCTGGTACGCCGGACCATGCGTAGCTCCCCCGCCGACCTCTAGCTGAACTCCCGCGACCAATCGCGACTCGCGGCCCCCGGCAAATCGGGCTAACATGTTAGTTCGAAGTCGGAGGAGTTGCGCGATGAACCAGATGGCGCCGGCGGCAGTCGACCGCAAAGCCGCGGCAGCGGGCGTCGCGGCGCGTCTTCG
Source organism: Devosia sp. (assembly GCA_051953275.1). Classification (GTDB taxonomy): domain Bacteria; phylum Pseudomonadota; class Alphaproteobacteria; order Rhizobiales; family Devosiaceae; genus Devosia_A. The sequence goes on from JBQCIY010000051.1 coordinate 10,839, forward strand.
CTCGACCACGAACATCATCGCCAGCCGGATCATGACCGACCCGCTGATGACCTATGCCTATGCCGGTGACTCGAGCCAGTACCGGCTGGTGCCGGCGATCGTGGTGATCGTCAATTCCGAGGCCGAGGTGCTGGCGGTGCTGAACGCCGCGCGCGCCGAGCGCCTGCCGGTGACCTTCCGCGCCGCCGGCACCTCGCTGAGCGGCCAGTCCAATTCCGACGGCGTGCTGTGCGTGCTCGGCGACGGCTTCCGGCAACTCCGAGTCCACGACAATGGCGACCGCATCACGCTCGGACCAGCGGTGATCGTCGCCAACGCGAACCGCGTGCTCAAGAAGTTCAACCGCAAGCTGGGGCCGGACCCGGCGAGCCAGGCGACCTGCAAGATCGGCGGCGTGGTCAACAACAACTCGTCCGGCATGTGCTGCGGCGTCGCCTACAACACCTACCACACGCTGCAGCGTATGCGGCTGATGCTGACGGATGGAACGGTGCTCGACTCTGGCGATCCGGAGTCGGTGAAAGTCTTCCGCCAGAAGAAGGCCGCCCTGCTCGAGGCGCTGCACGCGCTGCACCATGAGGTGATGGCCGACGCCGAGCTCGTGGCGCTGATCGAGAAGAAATACCGGATCAAGAACACCGTCGGCTATTCGATCAACGCGCTGACCGATTTCCACGACCCCATCGATATCCTGATCCACCTGATCATCGGCTCGGAGGGTACGCTCGGCTTCGTCTCCGAGGTCACCTATAACACCATTCCAGAGCATCCGTACAAGACGACCGGGCTGATCCCTTTTCCCGATCCCTACTCCTGCGCCAAGGCGATCTCGCGCCTCGCCAATGGCGGCATCCAGTCGACCACCGGCGTCACCGCCGCCGAATATATCGAGCGCCGCGCCCTTGAGACGGTGGAGCACATCCCGGTGATCCAGCCGCTGGTGAAGTTCCTCACCGACATGTCGCCGGCGATCCTGATCGATGTCTCGGCCCCGACGCCCGAGGAGCTCGCGGTCGAAACCCGGAAGGCCGAAGCGATCCTCAGGGAGGAAGGCGCCACCGACCTCAATTTCTCGGAGGACGAAGCGCGCTCGCATGCGCTGTGGGACGTGCGCAAGGGCTTCTTCGCCTCGGCCGGCGCGGCGCGGCGGCCGGGGACCACGATGCTCACCGAGGACGTCGCGGCGCCCATCGACCGGCTCGCCGATTTCGTCATCGACATGCGCAAGCTCCTCGACGCGCACGGCTACGAGGACGCCGTGATCTTCGGCCACGCGCTGGCGGGGAACCTGCATTTCCAGATGGGTGACGAGCTTGCGGCGCCCGGCGCGGCGGAAAAGTTCGATGCCTTCAGCAAGGATCTGAGCGAGCTGGTGTCGGTGCGCTATGGCGGCTCACTCAAGGCCGAGCACGGCACCGGCCGCGCCATCGCGCCCTTCGTCGAGGCCGAATGGGGCGCCGCGGCCTATCGTATCATGAAGAAGATCAAGCCGCTGTTCGATCCCGAGAACCTGCTGAATCCCGGCGTGCTGATTACCGACAACAAGACCGTGCATCTCGAGAACTTCAAAGAGATGCGACTCGCCGATCCGGTGATCGACCTCTGCATCGAATGCGGCTTCTGCGAGCCGGCCTGCCCGAGCGCGCAACTGACGCTGAGCCCGCGCCAGCGCATCGTTGTCCGCCGCGAGATGCAGCGGCTCAGCGAAACGCATGAGGACGACGCGCGGCTCAAGGACATCTACGACGGCTACGGCTATGCCGGGCTCGACACCTGCGCCGCCGGCAATGTCTGCGCCGGCCGCTGCCCGGTCGGTATCGAGACCGGCACCATGGTGCTGGGCGAGCGCGCCCGCCGCCGAACGGACGACGACAGGCAGGCGGCCAGTCGCGTTGCCGACCACACGCTCGCCACCGAGCGCGGATTGAAGCTTGGCGTTTCGGCGCAGGCGCTGAGCCGCACCATCATCGGCAATGCCGCTACGGACGCAATTGCCAATACCTTGCGCAAGGTGGCCAGGACCCCGCGCGTCAGCCCGGCGCTGCGGCCGGGGCCAGGCGCCCCGGCGCCGCGGCAGGCGACGAGCGCCGACGCCGGCGATCGCGTCGTCTACTTTCCCGCCTGCCCGACACGGATGTTCGGCGCGAACAAGACGCCGTACGACCTGAAGCCGGCGCCCGAGGCGATGGTGGCCCTGCTCACCCGGGCCGGTTTCGACGTCGTGGTGCCCGCGGGGCTCGACGGCCAGTGCTGCGGCCAGCCGTTCCTCAGCAAAGGCTTTCCCGAGGAGGCGACGCGCGTCGGCGCCCGTCTCGTCGACAAGCTGGCGCCGCTCGGCGCGCGCGTTTTGACCGATGCCTCGACCTGCGCCAAGCATCTGAAGGAGCACCAGCATCAGGTGACGGTGGCCGACAGCGCCGAGTTCCTGCTCGCCGAGGTACTGCCGAAGCTGACCGTCGTCCGCCCGGTGCCATCGGTCGCCGTGCATCAGAACTGCTCGGCGCAACGGCTCAACGAGCAGGCCGCGATCATGGCGGTGGCCAAGGCCTGCGCCAAGCAGGTGGCGCCGCTCGAAACCGTGAGCTGCTGCGGCTATGCCGGCGACAAGGGCCTGTTCGTGCCCGAGCTCAACGCCTGGGCGACGCGCTTTGTGAAGAACGATATTCCAGCCGGGTGCGAGCTCGGCGTCTCGACCGTTTCGACCTGCGCCACCGGCCTCAGCGAGCGCGCCGGCATTCCCTTCGTGTCGCTGGCAAGTTTGCTGGAATACGTTACAAGGCCGGATGCCTCAGACCGCGCTGCCTGAACCGGAAGATCGCGCCGATCCGTTTTGCCCGTATTTCGGGGTGTGCGGCGGCTGCACGCTGCAGCATTTCGGCCCGGCGGCCTATACCGCGCTCAAGACCGAGCTGGTCGAGAGCGCGCTGCGCAACGCCCATGTCACCGCCAAGCTGGCGCCGCTGCTCGAAGCCCACGGCGACGGCCGCCGCCGCGCCACGCTGCACGCCCGTGGGCCTGCGGTCGGCTACATGCAGGCGCGCAGCCA
>JBQCIY010000052.1:0-3621 GCA_051953275.1 Devosia sp.
GCCGCGCAGCGCGTCGAGATCGACCTGCCGTTCGACCACCCGGCCGGCGAGCAAACCAGAATCGCGTTCAAGCCGAAGCGGTACAGACTGTATCCAGCGGGGTGAGAGCGTGCAGTCGGGATTCCTCTCCCGTTTACGGGGGAGGGGGACGCCAGCGTTGCGCTCTGGCGCACGCCAACCGCTAGTGCCTAGCGTGGTGGAGGGGGCGGCCCCACGCACCGGCGCAAGCGGCCCCCGCTTCCGCCGGCTTCGCCGACTGTCGGCTCCAACTACCCGAATACCACCGTGCGCTTGCCGTTCAGCATCACCCGTGACTCGAGGTGCAGCTTCACCGCCCGGGCCAGCACGCGGCTTTCGATGTCGCGGCCGGCGGCGACGAGGTCGTCGGGGCTCATCGTGTGGTTCACCCGCGCCGTCTCCTGCTCGATGATCGGGCCTTCGTCGAGATCGGGGGTCACGTAATGCGCCGTCGCGCCGATGATCTTGACGCCGCGTTCGTGCGCCTGGTGATAGGGCCTCGCGCCCTTGAAGCTGGGCAGGAACGAGTGGTGGATGTTGATGATCTGCCCGTAGAGCCGGGTGGCGAAATTGTCGCCCAGCACCTGCATGTAGCGCGCCAGCACGACGAGCTCGGCGCCGCTCTCCTGGACCAGGTGCAGCACCTCCTGCTCCTGCGCCATCTTGTTGGTCTTGTTCTTGTCGACGGGCAGATAGTGATAGGGGATGCCTTCGTAATCGGCGGTGCCGCGCGAATCTTCGTGGTTGGAAACGATCGCTGCGACCTCGGCGTCGAGCCAGCCGACGCGGATCTGGTAGAGCAGGTGCAGCATTGCGTGATCGAACTTCGATACCATCACGATGATGCGCTTCTTGCGGCCTGCATCCACCAGCGCGGTGCGCATACCGAAGCGCTCAGCCGCGGGCCGCAGCGCCCGCTCCAGCGTTTCGCGGCTCACCCCGTCCGGAGCGGTGAAGGCGAGGCGCATGAAGAACGTGCCGCTCTCCTTGTCCCAGAACTGATTGGACTCGGCGATGTTGGCATTGAGCGCGGCGAGCTCGGTGGTGACCGCGGCGACGATGCCGGGACGGTCGGCGCAGCTCAGCGTGAGAACGAAATCGGCGGACATTTACACAAATCCCAAGGGTGCGCTTCTATCGCCGCGCCCGGCATGGGGGTCAATAGCCGCCTGCCCGGAGGATTAAGAGCCCGCTACGGCTGCTTCGTCGGGTCGGGGGCGGCCGGCGGCGGCACCGCAGTTGCGTCCCCGGCAGGCAGCTCCTTGGGAAACCTTAGAAAGAGGTTCCAGATGCAATAGACGAGACCGGCGGCCGTGACACCGATCCAGAGCAGCTCGTGGCCGAGCAGGGTTTCGGCCAAAAACCAGGCTGCGACGATCGCGGTTACCAGCACGCGAATCCACAGGGGGCGGAAGAATTTGACGTCACGGTCGGAAAGGGCGAGGCGCAGCAAGGGCATATCCAGAGCATAACCGAACCAACTGGCGGGGGAAGGGGCTTGAGCGCGTCGGCGGGGGCGCGCAAAGTCGCAGGCGGGAGGACAATCCGGCAAATGGCAGACAGTTTCGAGCACGCCTCGTTCGCGGGCAAAGTCGCCGTGGTCACGGGCGCGGCGCAGGGCATCGGCGAGGCCGTGGCGCGGCTGTTCGCAGCGCGCGGCGCGGCCGGCCTGCTGCTCACCGACCGCAACCGCGAGACGGGGCAGGCGGTTGCCGCCTCCATCGCCGCCTCCGGCACGCCGGTCGAATTCGTCACCGCCGATCTTGCGGTGGGGTCCGAGGTCGACGCGATCATCCCCGCCGCCGATCGGCGCTTCGGCCGCGTCGACGTCCTGGCCAACTGCGCCGGCCTCACCGATCGCGGCACGGTGTGGGACACGACGCCCGAGCTATGGGACCGGATGTTCGCGATCAATGTCCGGGCGCCGTTTTTCCTCATGCAGGCGGCGCTGCGCATCATGGTGCGCGAAAAGAGCGAGGGCGCGATCGTCAATATCGTTTCGGTCAACGCGCATCGCGGCGCGGCGCACCTCACGCCCTACAGCGCCAGCAAGGGGGCGCTCTCGACGCTCACCAGGAACGTCGCGCATTCGGTCGCGCCCTACCGCATCAAGGTCAACGGCATCAATCTGGGCTGGGCCGATACGCCGGGCGAGCATACGACGCTCAAACGTTTTCACAATGCCGGCGAGACCTGGCTCGAGGAGGCCGAGAAAACCCAGCCTTGGGGCCGGCTGATCAAGCCCGACGAGGTGGCGCGCACCGTGGCGTTCCTCGCGACCGCCGAGTCCGGGCTGATGACCGGCACGGTGTTCGATTTCGACCAGGCGGTGCGCGGTCCGCGCGAGCCCATCGCCCGCGTGGACCGGCCGTAGCGGTGTCAGCTCCCTTACGCGGGCGCGAGTGTCGTCCGCCGCCCCTGCGTTTCGACCACGTAGATGAAGATCGAGGCGCCCAGGATCATCGCCGCTCCCAGCCAGAACCAGGGCGAGGGCTCCTGCGCGAGCAGGATCCAGCCCAGCGCCGCGGTCAGCGGCACCTTGAGGTCGCCGAAGGGCTGCAGGTAAGTCGCGTCGGCGACGCGGTAGGCCGCCGCCAGTAGATACTGCGCCGCCGCGGTGAGGATACCGAGCAGCAACAGGGCCCACAGGCCGCCGCCGGTGGGCAGGGCGAACGGAAAGCCGGTCGCCAGCCCCGCCGGCGTCAGCCCCGGCACGAGCCACGCCCAGGCCGTCGCAACCAAAAGGATCAGCAGGTGGTTGGGGGTGATCAGCACCAGCAGCGAGACGGTGAGCGTTTCGGGCGTTTCTTCGCGCGACAGGTACTTGGTCAAGACGTCGGTGGTGGCCCACAGCGCTGCGGCGCCGATCGGCACCAGCGTCATCGGGCTGAAGCCGTCGGTGCCGACGCCCGAAACGATGAGTGCGCCGGCGAAGGCGACCAGGGCGGCGATGATGCGGGTCACCGAGGCGCGCTCGTGCAGGAACAGGGTCGAGCCCAGGATGATGAACAGCGGCCCGGTCGAAAGCAGGGTCACCATCTGCCACACCGGCACGCCGGCGGCGAAGCCATAGACGAAGACGTGCACGCCCAGCGCCGAAACGAAGGCGCGGATTTCGTGCGCCAGTGGATGGCGGGTGCGCAGGTTGCGGACGCCGATCCGGAAAATCAGCGGCAGCGCGAACACGGTGGCGATCAGGTATTGCCAGAACGCCATTCCGGTCGAGGCCATGCCGTAGCCGCCATACTGGGTCGGCGTCGGCAACAGCGATTGCGGGATATTGCTGCCGGCGAGCGCCAGGCTCGCGAGCACCATCAGGCCGGCGCCGAGCGCGGTCCTATTGCGGGAAGTCGAGGAAAGCTGGTTCATGTCGATCCTTTCGCAACCAGGTTTCCAGGGTTACGGGGATCGGGGCCGGCCCGGCCGGCGGAAAGCCGATCGGAGCCATGCGGCCCAAAAACCCATTCTCTTTCATCCGGACTATACCGTCGGCTCGGGGATCGCACCCAAATCTGCTGACACCCGATTGCTCGGGCCGCTCGCGGGCTAAAGGGCCGAAACCCTCACTACCGCCGGTGGGGAATTGCACCCCGCCCTGAGAAC